>DYKV01000233.1 GCA_020722415.1 Anaerolinea sp. | reverse complement strand
CTTGCTGGGTTTGCTTTTCTGCGCCTGGCAAATGCTCCCCAATGGACACCGGGCACAGGCTTCTGTGCAAGTATCTAATTGCTTGAGGTAACCCAATGTTTCCAAATGCTGCAACATAGCTAATACCATTTGAGGCGTTGTATCCAGTTTTTTTGCTAGTTGCTCAGTGCTGAGTGTTTGATCGGACTGTAATGCATGGAGTATTTCCTGCAACATATTAAACTCCTAAGGCAACGGCAATCCAATAGACAGCGCTACTCACAACAAAAGACACTACCAGCATAAGGATAATATTAAAAGCTGTCCACCGCCAGGACCCCGTTTCCTGATGAATGACCGCCATAGTTGCCGCACACGGGATAAAAAGCATTGTGGCACTCAAAAAAGCCAGAGCAGTAGCATGGGAAAACGTGCTGGTCAAGGTTTGGGCTAGTCCGACCCCTTGGGCATTGCCGAAGACAACACCCAATGTAGCAATGGCATTCTCTTTTGCCATAAAACTGGTCAGGAGGGCTACTGTTAAACGCCAATCCAACCCCATGATGCGCCCAATTGGTTCGATCCAACGTCCGAGGATTGCCAAGAAACTGTTATTTAAATCGCCGTTGGGTAAAACGGAAAGCGCCCAGACAATCACCGAAATAAGCAAAATAGTTGTACCAGCTTTTTGGATAAATGCTAGGGAACGTTGCCAAACTAACAATCCGATCGTCCGCCAATTTGGTAAATGATAAAGGGGCATCTCCATAATAAAAGCCGAACGTTGTCCTTTGAAAATTGCTCGGTTTAATAGTATTCCAACCAACACTAAGGTTAGAATTGACAGCAACACAAATCCCCAACTAACTATAGTCGCGTACGGACCAAAAAAAGCGGCTGCGATGAATGCCACCACAGCCATCCGAGCGGTGCAAGGCATAAACGGGGTAACTAGAATCGTCAGCAGGCGGGCTTTTTCAGAGTCAATCACCCGCGATCCAATTACAGCGGGAACATTGCAGCCAAAACCGAGGAACAATGGCAAAAAGGATTTTCCATGAAGTCCCATTAGATGCATAAAGTTATCCATCACATAGGCAGCCCTTGCCATATAACCGATATCCTCCAGTAAACCAAACACTGCGAAGAAAATCGCCAGGATGGGTAAAAAAGTTAAAACAGAACCGACACCCCCGAGTATCCCATCCGTGATCAAACTCCGTATCCAAGACGGGGCACTTATTAATGCTCCATCTGCCAGACTAACCAATCCCCCGATCAAAGTTGTGTCAAGCCAGTTTTGGATTGGTGACCCTATTGTGAAAGTCACCCAAAATACTGCGCCTAAGACCAGACCTAAAATGAACAACCCCCACAATGGGTGGGCAGCCCAACGGTCCAGCCTTTCGGTTAAGCTAATTTGACCAATCGGAGGACGTGCCACGGCAGCCCGAATCATCCGCCCTACCCATTCATAGCGACCCGATGCTACCGCCATTTGCGCGTCATCGTGTTGCACCAGGATTTGGTAAACCGCGTCCCATTTTTCTGCGGTTAATTGCCGCTGCATCAGCCGGGTCAACTCCGCATCCCCTTCCAACAACTTCAATGCTACCCATTCCGTCGGATATGGGGCGGGGACATTGCCACTGATTATACGACTGATGTCCTGTAAAGCTTGGCGATGGTCCGCTCGGATTTCAGGAATACGGGGCATTAAGGCGCGCTCACCCTTCAAGACTTGACGGATTATTTCTAACAATTCCCGCACTCCTTGAGCGCGAGTTGCCACTAAGGGCACTACAGGTACCCCGAGGGCTGCCTGAAGGATATCTACATCAACATGCATTCCTTCGTGCTCAGCCACATCCACCATATTTAAAGCAACTACTAAAGGAGATGGCAAGCTAATCAATTCAGCCACTAAATATAAGCTGCGTTCTAAATTTGCCGCGCTTACTACCGCGACCACCACATCCGGTTGTTCGCGCAAAATAAACTCACGTGCAATGACTTCTTCAGGAGAATTTGCGGTCAAGCTATATGTACCTGGCAGATCTACTATTCGAACCGGTTTACCATCCAAAGAAAAGCCACCCTCGCGCCGTTCAACGGTCTTGCCAGGCCAGTTGCCAACGTGTTGGTTTAATCCGGTGAGCAGATTAAATAGGGTAGATTTTCCCATATTTGGCTGGCCCGCTAGGGCGATCAAGGGTGATTCTTGGCGCGTAGCTTGCCGTTCGTCAGAGATAGTCGTTGGGGCATGGCAGTTGGTCATGAGCCATTCCTTTGCACAATAATATGAGCCGCCTCGCCTCGGCCGAGAGCCACCCTTGTGTCGCGAACAGATACAATCAAAGGCCCACGCCCAAAATTTTGCACCATGGTTAGTTCTACACCAGGCGTAAAACCCAATGAGGTAAGTCGTCCAACTAGCCACTTGCCACCACGCAGTCCAACCATGCGCGCCCGCTCACCCGGTTTAATATGCACGAGTGGGCAAACCATTTTATTTAGTGGCTCCAATTCCACCTCCTTGATTCTTGACGTTCATAAAAATCGCAGTATAATTTTAGCATAGAAATAATTTATGTTAGCATAAGCTAATTTAGCATATTATATAACTCAAAATAGTTGAATGTCAATAGTGATGAATATCCAGATCTAATTAAAATGACGAGTACAAAAATTAGCGAAACGATTGAAGATTACCTCAGTATCATGCTGGTTTTGGAACGCGACCATGAACCTATTGTGGGAGCGCGACTGGCAGAGTTAATTGGCGTTTCGGCGCCAACGGTGACCAATACACTGAAACGGATGGCACGCGATGGGTACATTACAATGGATGAGAAAAGCGGCACTCATTTAACTGCAAAGGGACTAGAAGCTGCCAAATCGGTCATGCGCCGTCATATGTTGACGGAATGGTTGCTGGTCCCGATGTTAGGTTGGTCAAAGACCCATTCTCAGGCTCATTCCATGGAACATGCCGTATCCGCAGAATTAGAAGCCGCTTTAAATAATGATTTAGAGAATCCATCGGTTTGCCCGCATGGTAACCCCTTGCCTGGCTTCGAACATGTCGTGGCAGAGTGGCAGCCATTGTTATCATTTGCGGTGGGGAGCGTGATCACCATTCGCAGAATACACGAGTTAGCTGAACAAAACGCCGATCTCCTGGCATTTTTAGAAACAAAACAAGTGATGCCCGGCCGGACGGCAGTGATAACAGAAAATATTCCTTTTAATCAAACAATAACCCTCGAAATTAACCATCAGCCAGTCATCTTAGGTTACTCTGTTGCTCAATATATCTACGCTACACCGCACATTCTCCCCGAAGCGGTTTGACATCCGTTTTGTGGGAATTTAATTTCCTAAAAATTCCGGCAGGGAGCTGGGTAAAGAATGTAATGGCAGGGGTAATCCTGCTACCATAAAGAAAACCTCATTGGCTTTTGCTGCGATGGTCTGATTTGCTCTCCCCAACAAATCCCGGTAAATTCGCCCAAGCGGATACGGAGGTACTAGCCCCATGCCCACTTCATTCGAAACGATGATCCAATCCGCCGGATGAGCGATGACCCAGGTCAGAATATCGCTTACTTCTCGATCAACTGCTTCCTCGGCTGTTCCTTCATCCACTGTTTCCTCTCCACCGTTGGCTAACAGGATATTACTGACCAATAATGTCAGGCAATCCAAGAGGATTACCTGGGGCGTAAAACCAACGTTGGCAATAGCCTGAACAACACCAAGCGGGATTTCCAGCGTTTGCCAATGGGGTGGACGTTGCTGACGATGGGTCATTATGCGCTGATGCATCTCTGCATCGAATGCTTGGGCAGTTGCGATAAACAATACATTTTCCGCTCGTTGACCGGCTAATAACTGGGCGTAATGAGATTTTCCACTGCGCGCTCCCCCTAAGACTAAGGTCAGTTTTCCCAAATCACAACTCCTTGAAAGGTAAAATATCGCTGGTGATCGTCTAATTGTACCAAAGATAAACCAAATCAAAATCATCGCCCTTGCAACAAATAACCCCCTAGATTTTTAGAGTTTTCTCTTTCGTTAAAGATCCTCGACCATCACCATTTAGAGGTGATTAAGAAGACAGCTTTTCTTAAT
>DYKV01000232.1 GCA_020722415.1 Anaerolinea sp. | reverse complement strand
ATTTTTGATTTGACGATACTCCTTTGGGTTAGATTATATTTGATTTGATTCGTCGGATTGACTTTGTTAAACAATTTTTGGTAGGATTTGAGGAGTAAGATGAACCCGGGATGGAGAATTTTTTGGTTTCAACGGATTGACGGACTTTTTCAGTGGACCCTATCTATATGAAATTACAGCACGTGTGCGGTATCAGGGGATGTATAGGAGGATTTATGAAAACCATAACTTGGACTATTATGATTGTTTTCCCTCTGTTGGCTGGATGCGCTTCAGGCGCAAAGCGCCTTGCCTTCCAACAGGAAGTCCAGAAAATAATCGCCGACGGCGCTGAATTCCAGCCTGTCCAGGAACCCAGATATAACGACAAAGCGGAGAAGCTCTCGGAAACATTGCTGAACCTTACCCCGCGGAGTAATTTTTCATGGTACAAGAAATATTCCAAGACGATGTACGCCTCTGATTTGTATTTCCCCGCCTTTTCGGATAAATACGTGTTGGTTTCCAAGATTGAAAGGATAACAGAACTGCCGAAGTTAAAAGGGTATGCCGAACTGCTGAAAAACGCCGGTTACGGAAAAGATAGCGAGGTACACTCGCTTTTTCTTAAGAATATTGAAAGCGGCAATTATACGCGCCTGATCCCCCAAGGCTATAGCTTGACTTCGACCTCTATTCTCAAGGAGAACAAATTTATCGCGCATCACAGCCTGATGGTTGCTCCAGATGGCAGCGCATTCGCCTATACCGCCGCCCCGGACTACAAGCTTTATCTCCAGCCTCTTGCTAAAAAGCAAGCCCGCGTGGCGTTGTCGGAAGGCTCCTCTCTGTCGCTTGTCCCCTGGTCGCGGGAATACAACGCTTTTCAGGCGTCAATGCCAAAGTATGAATTCAGCCCTGATGGACAGTATTTGGCGATACTGGAAGAAGGTATATTGTCATTACGGAGTTTAAACACCGGCAAAGAAGAAACAATAGTTGCCGGACCAAAATTGAGTGCCGATTTTAGTTCGAACGGACATTACCTAATTTACAGCGGCGATGGAGTGACTTACTTCGCTTATAACCTCAATAGCAATAAAAAAATGGCCATCCCACTAGACAATGTGCTTATTCAAGTAAAGGAAGGTGTGGGTATTGGGGGAAAATTGGGTGATATAGGTAAAAATTTAGGCACAACCATGTTAGGTATTGCTCTCGGCGGTTCTTCAACTAAAACCAAACGTAAAGAGAGAAGTTATTACATTTCAGATATTTCACCTGATGGGAAATATGCCCTTGTTTCGGTCTTGGTGGTTATCGAGACAAAAACCACCAGGGGAGGAGGCGGATTTTTCGGCAAAACAAGAACCTCGCCCAATTTACCTTCGAGATCGCCCATCCCATGGGGAGGTGGCTCTTCCGGCAAAACAAGAACCTCGCCCGATGTTAACACAGGAAGCGGATTTCACATAGAACCTGAAAAGAATATGATTTTGGATTTGAATACGGGAGATGTGAGGAATTTATTCGGCTACGGAGGTGAAGGACATGCGGCTGAAAAACTTTCGTTTTTGCCAGATGGTTCACTGTGTTATGATAGGGGCGATGGCAAAGAGATGAAAATCTACAAGATATCGTATGAAGATCTTTTTCGCACTCCGGCCCAAAAAGCGGAAAAAGTCGTGGAAAACGGAGAGATGAAGTTGGGATTTAAGGTTGAAGGGTTTATGAAATCGTTCTCATCGGACGGAAAATACTTGGCGTGGTGCAGGGGTAATAACGTTTATTACTCACGGATGGGGGGTGACAAATCTGAACGGATAAAAGCGGCTTATCTGCCCAAATTCTCTCCCGACGGGAAATATCTGTACTACGTCGGCCGGGACGACTATAATCTTTACCGGCTGACCCTTCCGTAAGGGTAGTTCGATAGGTGCGGCGATACTTTCAAAATAAGGAAGTTCCTAGCAGATTGGGGGCGGTGCGCAAAACTCTGGTTGTTCCAAAAGGAGGCTTTAATGAAAGATGATAAATCAATCCTTCTCGCAACAATTCTAACCGCTGTTTTCTGCAGTTATTCGACGGCAAGGGTCCTTGGAGAAGATGCTACGACGGTGAAGATTGAACAAGACACTAGGCAACACGATAAAGCCGCACCGGCTGGAGCGAAACAGTCGGTTGATCACCAGAATAGTTCCGACGCAGGCCGTATCAAGATTCGGGACAAAAAGAGGAAGACCAGTGGCGAGGTGTTGCGGGCAAAGGCTTCTGCCGAGACAGCCATAGCTGTGCCCGAACGGCATAAGGGAGATAAAAATAGCGAAGAAGGCGTACTTGACCAGAATGGTTTTCCAAAGCGTATTCGATTTGCGATGAATTCGCTAATAGGATCCCACGCAATATACAAGATAACGCAGAAGATGGACTCCTTAGTAAGCGATGCGAATGGACGAAAAGCGGAAACTTCCTTGAACAATCAATACGACTTGACGGATGAAATTACAGACTTAGATCAAGACGGAATAATTTACAAGGTGATGAGCGTCTCAAATGTCAACGCGGAAATCCGACTTAACGGCAAAAAGAAAAAACAGAACAGTAATCAAGTAAAAGACCAGCTCGAGGGTAAAACCTTGGGAATGAAGATGAAAAAAAACGGCGACGTGGTTGAACAGGGTGATTTGGCGACTATTGTTAAAAGCGATATGAAAGGGGAGGGGCTGCTTGGGCTGGCCAAAGGGTGGAAAGCCGGCGTAAAAATTCTCATGAACGAGGAGTTTCGCACAATAACTCAAGGTGCCGGGATCAGTTTCTGGTCAGTGCTGTATTTTCCTGAGAAAGAAGTTGCACCTGGTGAGAAGTGGTCCAAGAATTTTAGTTTTATGGGACTCAACAGCACATACACTTTCACCCTTGACGGCTTCAAGGAGTTGGAAGGAATTAAGTACGCGGCAATAAGCATGGATTACATTTCTGCGGGAAGTGCGCAGAATATGGTCGCTTCGACCGTTAAGGGTGGTGATGGGGGTACAACCGGAGAAACTACAATAACCGGACACGGCACAATACTGTTCGATTATCAGAAAGGCATCATCCATAGCATTGAGAGCTCGGATAAGACTCTCTCCGTTATGACTATGACAATTATGGGGCGAACCATAACAACAAAAACAGATGCGACCGGCCAATGGTCGCAAAAGTTATCAGAATTCAGATCCGGGCAGGAAGGCATGGCGTCGCCCAAGAAATAATATGCAGAGATTTTGGAGTATCGCCACTATTCTGGCAGCAGTTTGTCTCGCGGCAGCCTGTTCTTCGGTCCGCAGCAATATAATCCTAAATACATCGTCTCCGGAACTATTCGGGGATCAAATCCCCCGGCGAATCGCTATCCTTCCGTTCAAAAGCCCGATCGGACATCCCCACTTGGGTGAAAATGTGTCGGACATGTTCACCACAGAAATGATCTCGGTCCCGGGCCTGTCTATAGTAGAGCGGAGTCGACTGGTCAATATCCTGAAGGAACAAAAACTGGGTCTCTCCGGAGTAGTGGATATGCAGACAGCTCAAGAGGTGGGTAAGGTGTTGGGTGTTGAGGGAATAATTTTTGGCTCCATAGGAGAATACGGCCAAAAGCTAACCCGAGGGACTTTTTCGGTGGGGATGGAATCCACTTTTTCCATATCCCTTAAACTGGTGATGGTCAAAACCGGATTGGTAGTATGGAGCGCCAGCGCTACTGGCTCCTCTCCCAAATCCAAATCGGAACTACAATCGGAATGTATCAGTAAGGTGGTGGCCGACCTCAAACAGAAACTTAAGGCCAAGAAGTGATGATTTTCCCATTCCGATGGGCGTTATTTAGGTGTCTGGCTGCTTTTAAAGAGTTTCACATAAAAACGGCGAGATTTGTGCGAGTGTCGCAAAAGCCCAAATCTCTATTTACCCCCCCTCGTTGTGAGTATCCCCCCCGCCGCCTTAAGTGTCGCAAAACTACCACGAAGACGACACAGGGGGAGTAGTGCGGGGAAAACAAAGACTAATTTACTCGTCGCTGTAGAATTTTTCCCAAAGAATTGTCCAATACGGTATGATCCCTGTCAAGTCATAAATAAATCTAACCATGGACATTATCGTCTTGTCAAAA
>DYKV01000231.1 GCA_020722415.1 Anaerolinea sp. | reverse complement strand
CCTCGCAATGACAACTATACGAAAATCTGACATTGTCAAAGTAGCTAAACGAATTATTGTGCAGTGAGTGTGAGTTTTCGAGGAGTTGTTGATGAGCTAAAGCTCACCATCGGCGGATGAAAATGGTTTATATGAGCCAAAACATCTTCAAAGGTGGATATATAAAATAAACTACCTCCCAGTTTCTCCATAATTCTAGGAGGTAGTTTTTTAAATGAATTTATTCAGGGCGGGCGTTGCACGTCAGGATCAAGTCTTTTGCAGCCCGGACTTCATCTACTCGTCCAACCGGGGTAATATGTGGGGCAGTCTTGAGCAGTTCCGGTTCTTGGTGAGCTTCTTCAGCAATTTTGAGCATTGCTTCTACAAAAGCATCTAAAGTTTGTTTGCTTTCCGTTTCAGTTGGTTCGATCATTAATGCTTCATGGACGATAAGCGGGAAGTAATTGGTTGGGGGATGAAAATGATAATCCATTAACCGTTTAGCAATATCCAAAGCGTGAATTTCTGGTGCATCATCCCAAAAACCTTCCGCTACAAATTCATGCATGCATATTCGATCATAAGGAACATGATAAGCATGGCGTAAACGAGCAAGCAAATAATTGGCGTTGAGAACCGCATGTTCCGCAACCTTGCGTAAGCCATCCGCCCCGTGCATGAGCATATATGTATATGCCCGCACCATGATACCAAAATGCCCGTGAAAGGCTTTAACCCGGCCAATTGTTTTCGCTGGAGTGGTAAACCCATATAGGGGCGGAACTTCATCTGTAGCCTCTTCAAGAACGCCGACGATTGGAGTGGGCAAAAAGTCTACCAAATGCTTTCGTACACCAACTGGTCCTGAGCCAGGTCCTCCACCGCCATGAGGAGTAGAAAAGGTTTTATGCAAGTTATAGTGCAGGACGTCTATGCCAACCTCGCCTGGCTTTATTATCCCTAATAGTGCATTCATGTTAGCTCCATCCCCATAAACCAATCCGCCAGCTTTGTGGACGATTTCGATGACTTCTTCAAGGTGTTCATCAAAGAGTCCTAAAGTATTTGGGTTAGTCAGCATGAGACCCGCTAACGTGTCATCGCATTCTGCTTTTAATGATGCCAGATCGACGTTACCGCGTGCATCTGATTTGATTTCGACGACATTCATCCCACTCATCGCTGAAGAAGCCGGGTTGGTGCCATGGGCAGAATCAGGGATGAGGATCTTCGTCCTTTTCAAATCTCCGCGGTCTTTATGATAGGCGCGGATGATCAAAACGCCGGTCAATTCACCGTGTGCTCCTGCGGCGGGTTGCAAGGAAACACCAGCAAATCCTCCAATCTCTTTAAGCCATTCCTGCAATTCATACATCATTGCCAATGCACCCTGGACTGTTTCAATCGGCTGCAATGGATGCACAGCGTTGAAACCAGTATAACGAGAGGTTTCTTCATTGATCTTGGGGTTGTATTTCATTGTACAGGACCCCAATGGATAGAACCCGATGTCAATGGCATAATTAAGTTGCGATAGATGAGTATAGCGCCGAATCACATCCATTTCGGAAAGCTCTGGAATGGGTAAATCTTGGCGGAGTAAATTTTCCGGCAAAGCTTCTGAAGGTACATCTACTGCCGGGAAGCGAAAGCCAACTCTTCCGGGAACAGATAATTCACACAAGCGTGGTTCAGTCATGGCTTTCCTCCTTGAGAACATTAACCAGATAATCAATTTCTTCTTTGCTATTCATTTCAGTTACCGCAAACAACATGTGATTGCGTAAGGTAGGATAATCCTGACCGAGATCGTAACCGCCTAAAATACCATGCTCCAGCAAATGTTCATTGATATCCTCTATCTTCGCAGGGCATTTGACAACAAATTCATTGAAGAAGGGATCACCTGACCAAAGTTTGAAACCATTGATATTAGTGATTTGTTTCGCCGCGTAGTGTGCCTTTTGATAACAAAGAGAGGCGACTTGTTTTAATCCTTGTTTTCCCAAAAGACTTAGGTAAACAGCTGCTGCCAATACCATGAGTCCTTGATTGGAACAGATATTCGAAGTTGCTTTTTCACGGCGGATATGCTGTTCTCGGGCGGTTAATGTTAACACATAAGCCCGCTGTCCTCGATTATCAACCGTTTCCCCAACTAGGCGCCCAGCCATTTTACGCACATATTCCTTCTTGGTAGTGAAAATGCCCAGGTAGGGACCCCCAAACGAAAGAGGGATACCAAGGGATTGTCCTTCGCCAGTGACGATATCAGCATCGAAATCTCCAGGCGGTTTGAGCATGCCCAGCGCAATAGGGTAAGTTGAAACCGCAAACAAGGCACCCGCATCATGGGCTTTTTTAGCTAATTCGGTAAGGTCGAAAATGCGTCCAAAGAAATCAGGATATTGGACAACAACCAGGGCAGTATTTGAATCGATAAACTTGGCAAGTTGATCAGGCCTGCTCTTGGGATCCTGGGTTGCATCATCACCAACGAACTCAATCCCAGTACCGGAGTGATAAGTTCTCACCGTGGCTCGATACATAGGATTGAGAGCGGCAGATAGAACAACCCGATTCCGTTTTCCGCGAAAATGGGCATGTGCCATTGTGACTGCTTCTGCAACTGCAGTGGCTCCATCATAATGTGAGGCATTGCTCACTTCCATGCCGGTCAACGCGGTGATTAAACTTTGATAGTCGAAAATAGCTTGTAATGTGCCTTGGGATACTTCAGGCTGATAAGGTGTATAGGCTGTGTAAAATTCACCACGTTGCAAAATCGAATCGACCGCAGCAGGTATGTAATGATTATAAGCCCCAGCGCCTAAGAAACAAATCATGTCTTGAAGGCTTTCGTTGTCTGCCGCGTATTCTGCGAGGACTTGTTGAACTTCCATTTCTGTTAGGGCAGGGGGAAGATTTAGATTTGGAAAACGATATTTTGGGGGAATTGACGTAAACAGTTCTTCGAGACTGTCAACCCCGATCGCTGTCAACATCTCCTTTCGTTCGGATTCAGTATGGGGCAGAAACATCATGCCTCCTATTCTTTTTGAGCAAGGTGGGCTTCGTATGCAGAAGCATCCAGAAGAGACACAACCTCATTTGGATTGGATAATTCTATTTTTACCATCCAGGCTTCTCCATAAGGGTCGCTGTTAATGGTTTCTGGTTTATCGGGCAGGGATTGATTAACCACAATAATTTTTCCACTAACTGGCATATAGACATCAGCAGCAGCTTTCACACTCTCCACCGTTGCACATGTATCACCTTGTTTTACGGTATCTCCCTCTGAAACTACGATTTCGACAAAAACAATATCAGAGAGTTGGCTTTGGGCATAATCCGTAATCCCTACCGTTCCAATATTTCCCTCGACGCGCAGCCACTCGTCATTTTTGGTGTATTTCAAATCTTTAGGAATATTCATATTTGCCTCCTGATAAGATGTAGATATAAAATGAAAAAGGCGCATGAAAATAATTCATGCGCCTCTGTCGTCAACCTGAGAGATTCGCGGATTACAATCTACCGCTTGCCCCATCGGTGCCACATTCCTAATATGGGATGCGTCTTTCCAGAGGAGATAAACCTAGGGTCCTTATACCTGAGAGTTTCATCCACGTATTTGATCTAACGGGATTTGCCCCTTCGGTGCCTGCTATTCAGGACTCTCCCCTAGATTTATTATTCCAATTGTAATTATTATATACTAAGAAACAAAATTTTGAATGGTGTTTTCATTCCTTTACTAATTTGGTTTGGTTAAATCCATCCCTGGTTCTTCATGAAATTCGTCAGCACTGGGATTTCAAAATATTCTCCTTGATAGGCTTTATAAGCCCAGTAGAACATGACTAGGATAAGGATAGAGCCACAACCAATGGTGACGGTAGCGAGAACGAATATGACGACAAATGCAGCAATGGATTGAACTGAATGATATTTTATAAATGGACGAACTTTTTTCTCTTCGATCAACAACATGATAATCGGAATGACAGGAGAAAAAATGTAGCCTAGCGCTGCCCAGAGTTTGTCATCACTAGTTACCTCACTGGATGAATACTGTTCAGACATATTAGTAGCCTCCTGAAGGAATAAGATATATCTTTCATTTTACATGATAAGTACAAGATTGTATAGTAACAAACTAGAGAAACTTTATCTCTAAACAGGGAAAATATT
>DYKV01000017.1 GCA_020722415.1 Anaerolinea sp. | reverse complement strand
GGGGCAACTTCTTCCTCGCCAATCTGGTGCCTGTCACCATCGGTAACATCATCGGTGGTGCGTTCATGGTCGGACTGATCTACTGGTTTATCTATCTACACAATACGGCCGACAAGTAGAAGAGATACCTATATTTACCAATAGAATTTGTAGAGTCTGCCCCGAGGCTCACCACATGGCTGGCGCAAAAGCGGTTGATGCGGTCTATGATGTTGACCCGCCCCGAACAGAAAAGATGTTACGTGAGCTACTCTATAGCGCTTATTTTGTAGCAGATCACACCACCCATTTTTATGCCCTGGCGGGTCCAGATTTTGTTATCGGCCCAGATGCGCCAATTGTCGAAAGAAATATCCTCGGGATAATCCATAAAGTTGGCCTCGAAATTGGCGGTAAAGTAATCTTGGCTAGAAAATTTGGGCACAATGTTATAGAAATGATCGGGGGCAAAATAATCCATCCGTGCACATCCATTCCAGGTGGCTTAACAAAAGGGATTACTGAAGAACAACGACAAGAAATCGAAAAGATGGGTCACTGGGCAGTTGAGTTAGGCCATTTTTCTCTCAAACTTTTTGAAGATATCGTATTGAAAAATTCAACTTACCTTGACTTGATCCTTGGCGATATCTATACCCACCGAACTTATTATATTGGGCTAGTAGACGAAAATAACAAAGTCAATTTTTATGATGGCAAAGTTAGTGTAGTTGATCCTGAAGGAAATCGTCTCGGAAAATATGCTCCTAAAGAATATACCGATTGGATCGCAGAACATGTTGAGCCTTGGACTTACTTGAAATTCCCTTATCTCAAGAAAGTGGGGTGGAAAGGTTTTGTTGATGGCAAAGAGTCGGGGGTTTACATTGCCACCCCATTGTCTCGCTTGAATGCTGCCGATGGTATGGCAACTCCCCGTGCGCCAGAGGAATATGAAAAGTTTTACAAGACTCTTGGCGGCAAACCGGTTCATCAACGATTGGCAACCCATTGGGCGAGGTTAATTGAACTACTTTATGCAGCAGAACGTTGGGTAGAACTAGCAACCGATCCTGAAATCACGAGTGATAATTTCCGTACCATCCCAACTGAAAAGCCAACCGAAGGTGTTGGGATTGTCGAAGCGCCGCGTGGTACGCTTACCCATCATTATTGGACCGACGAAAGAGGTATTGCCACAAGGGTAAACCTTATTGTCGGTACAACCAATAACTATGCCTCACTACAGATGTCGACAAACAAGGCAGCCCGAGCATTGATCAAAGGTGGAAAGGTAAATGAAGGCAGATTAACAGATAAAGGCAACCCATTCAAAAAGCTATGTATTCAAATTGAAAAAGCAAGTTTGGGTGGGCTATCATTAATGGAGAAGTTAATTGACGCCGATCAAACAATTATTGTTGACGCAATCGATACACATCAATTTCCGAAAGGGACGGTTCGGATATTTAAACTCAAAGACCTACCAGATTTAAATTCTGGACATACTGCATCTATACACGATACCAGCCTAGCCAATGCGATTGAAGTTGGCAGGTTAATATGTTGGAACCTTATCAACATCTTTCAAGCGTTCGTTGTATATCTCCCTGCAAAGCAATCTGTCTTGATGCTGTCCAACTGCGCGATATAGCTGCAAAAGACGCTGTTCTCGCAAAGACCATGTTGGAACACATTGCCCATGCAGATCTCGAACGATTAGAACATACGCAGGTGCAACTAGCTGCGGCTTGGGTATAGTTTTGGAATATAATACTGATAAAAGATTAACATAATAGCTACATCCGACAAGGAGTTGATATATGGTAACCAAGGAAGATCTGTTATATCGCATGGTGTTTACTTTAAAAGATGGCGCAAGGGTGCTCATACGCCCATTAATGAAAGAAGATAAAGAAGCTCTCATTGAGCTTTTCACCAATATATCTTATGAAGACCGCCGTTACATGCGTCATAACGTGCACGATCCAGCCGTAATAACTGAATGGATTGATAAGCTCGATTATGACAGCATTTTTCCCATGATTGCCCTTGTCGGAGATCGCATTGTGGGTGATGCGACTTTACATTTCAATCCAGGCACGGCTAGGCACCGAGGCGAAATGCGCATATTTCTTGCTAAAGATTTTCGCAATCGCGGGCTTGGAAATAAATTAGTCCAAGCTATCACCGAGATCGCCAAACGCAAGAACTTATCCATGCTCGAAGTACAAATTGTCCTAGATTTAACTAGCGATATCAAGGCGCTTGAACGACTTGGCTTTGAAAGAAAATGTGTTTTTGAAGATTACTTCATGCTTCCTGATGGAGAGATGAAAGATATTGTTCACATGATTAATCGCATTCGCCCCCCACAGAATGAGTTTTAGTCCTTAATAAATTTTTATATGAAATATACGGCTGTCTGAATTATTACAGACAGCCGTTTTTTCCAGTTTGCCTGACTTTACTTATTATAAAACCAGTTATAGGCGTAGTAACCAGTCCCCGCAATGCTCTGAATACGGACAGCAATGGGTGACTTACCTTTGAGCGAAGCTGGGATTTTGACTTTTATGGTTTTTGTCCCACCTTTACCCGTAATAAATGTACCAACAATAGTCCCGTTAACCCCAAGAGCCCCACTTTTGCCTAATAATACCTTATATTTATCATTCTTGGGCAAGTTGGTAATTTTCAATGTAACGGTTTTATTCTTCACTACACTCATTACTGTGATATATGGATAACCATAATAACCGCTCGTGTAGTTATAAGCTCCTCCAGTTCCGCTATATTTGGTATTGTTGTAAAACCAGTTATAGGCATAATATCCAGAACCGCTGGTGCTTTGCAATCGGATGGCAATTTGGTACTGGCCCTTGAGCGCTTTAGGGATTGCAAATGTGGCTTTAAACGAACCACCCGCTCCGCTATCAATAGTGTCTACGACAATCCCGTTTATCCCGTGAGTGCCAATATAATTCATCATCACTTTAAAGGTATTATGGGCTGGGAAATTATATGTTCTGATAGTTACCGTTTTATCCGTCTTTACACTCACAATGGAGAAGGTCGGATAGCCCGAGTAGGCTATTGCTGTTTTCACTCCTGTCCCACCGATGGAAGATCCTAACAATAAGCTCACCAATAAAAGAGTTGATAAAATTATCATCAAGCTGCGTTTCATTTTTTTTCTCCTTTTTCTAATAATACAGCTTATCATCTCCACTATTTATCCAACAAGTTGCAACCAATATTGAAAGGATTAAATTGGTGGAATTGTTTCTAACTTATCATAGACATTTGGCACTATAATTCATTATTAGTTATACATAATTTACATTAAAATAACAAAAAAAGCAAGGAATTTAGCAATTTCGTTACAGAATTGTAAGGAATGTTATCAAAAGGAGCAAATCATGAGCGTTCTCACCCATTTCCAAATATTTGATTTACTTAACCGACCACGACCTTTATGGTTAGTGAAGATTGATTTATCGGACTTGGTATTACTTTCAGTCGATTTTTCAGATTGTAATTTATCCTTTGCCAATCTGAGCCGTTCGGACTTAAATTGGGCTGATTTTACTAACAGCAATTTAACCAAAGCGAATCTATCTTTAGCGAATTTGTTTGAGGCAAATTTGAGTAATGCCAATCTGGAAGGTGCCAACCTGACCCGTTGTAATCTAACTCGAGCGAATTTAGCAAAATCAAATCTAAAGGAAGCAAATTTAATTGAGGCGAATTTATCGCGGGCTATCTTAACCAAAGCTATATTGACCAACGCCAACCTCAATCTTTCTAATTTGACCAGATCAGACCTCAGTAAAGCCGATTGTTCCAATGTTAATTTTAGCCATGCGGATTTGTATAAAGCAAATTTATTCGAGGCTAATCTTACTAATGCTAATTTAATTGAGGCTAATTTATCCGGCGCTGATTTAACTGCAGCGAATCTAAGCGGTGCAGATTTAACGGATGCCATATTAACTGATGCTGATTTAACCGATGCGATACTGCCGGATTCGATGATAAAATGAGATAGTCTACCTTATTTATTGGTATTTATTATGAAAAACACTATTATCGTTGATTGGGACACTTGCCAGGAATGCGAGACCTGCCCGCCAATTAAGAATTGTAAATTTCGGGCAATACTCCGGGTTGACATGGATTCGCCGCCTGTCATTGAAAGTAGCCGTTGTAATGGATGCGGGTTATGTATCTTATTGTGTCCCTACCATGCCATCATTCAACCCAATGGATTATCAACCAAACATGATTAATCGCTCAAATACTTACCGGTAATAACTTATTATGGAAACAATTCCACTTATTAATACACAAATCATCCAAGTGAAAAACGGGACAGTAGAAACCCGACCTTTATCTATCGTTAATGAGTCCCGGCTGGGATTAACTGTAAATGGCGAAAGTTGGCTTTCATTTCTATGCACACCGGTGAACCAAATAGAATTAGCCATTGGATTCCTTTACAATGAAAACGTAATCAACTCATTAGATCAAATCGCTGATGCGCGCCTATGTAATGATGGTGATAATGTGGACATCTGGTTAAATTTTTCGGCGAAAAAACCCAACTCCTGGATGCGAACATCTGGATGTTCTGGGGGCTTTACGACGGATAAATCACCTTCAAATCCGCAGACTTTCTCTTCAAGTGTGACCTTAACCCATACGGATATCTTTGATCTGATTCACCAACTCTTCGAGCACCAGCATTTATACCAAGAATCCGGTGGAATTCACATTTCTGCCCTGTCAGATGGGCAAAAATTGCTTTTATCAGCCGAGGATATTGGTCGTCATAATACATTAGATAAATTGGCTGGTATGAAATTGTTGCAACAAATCATGACACCTACTAAAATATTAATAACATCTGGTCGGGTTACTTCGGAAATGATGCAGAAAGCAATCCGTTTAGGCGCAGAGATTGTAATAACCCGCACATCGCCAAGCGCGATGTCCATGCAAATGGCGAAGGATAATGGCATCACATTAATTGGATATGCAAAACGTACCCAATTTAATGTATATACTCAACCAGAACGAATTTTTCCATAAAAATTATAAAACGGAGGTGTTGAATGAGGCAATACATCGCGGCAATTGATCAAGGAACCACTAGTACGCGTTGCATTATCTTTGATCAGCAGGCAAATATCGTAGCTAACGCACAGAAAGAACACCATCAAATTTATCCACAAGCGGGTTGGGTTGAACATGATCCACTGGAAATTTGGGAATGTACCCAAGCTGTCATTCAGGAGGTTTTTCAAACAAGTCGAATCCGACCAACGGACATCCTTGCGATTGGGATAACTAACCAAAGAGAAACAACCATTCTATGGGATCCTAATACCGGAAAGCCTTACTATAATGCGTTGGTTTGGCAAGATACTCGGACAAAATCTATTTGTGATGAACTGGAAAAAGAGGGTGGTCAAGATAGATTTCGCAATCAAGTAGGTTTGCCTTTAGCAACTTATTTTTCTGCTCCTAAGATAAAATGGCTGCTTGACCATCAACCCCAACTCCGCAAAGAAGCACAGAAAGGGAATGTATTATTTGGGAATATTGATACTTGGTTGATATGGTGGCTATCGGGTGGTCCAAACAAAGGTGTCCATATCACAGATGTTACCAATGCTAGTCGCACAATGTTAATGAATTTGAATACATTAGATTGGGATGATGAAATTCTACGCGTATTCGATATTCCCCGTAACATTCTTCCACACATTCTGCCATCCAGTCCGGCTCAGCCGTATGCGACTACCAGTTCCGAAGGACCATTCACCAGGTCAATCCCTATCGCTGGAGATGTGGGTGATCAACAAGCCGCATTAATCGGTCAAACCTGTTTTGATGTTGGAGAGGGGAAAAACACCTATGGCACAGGTTGTTTTATGCTGTTGAATACCGGCCAAAAAATCAATCAATCCACAAAGGGTTTATTAACCACTCTGGCTTATCAAATTGGTTCTCAAAAACCATGTTATGCCCTAGAAGGCTCGGTGGCGATCACCGGAGCGCTCGTACAATGGCTGAGGGATAACTTGGGGATAATATCCAAATCAGAAGAAATAGAATCATTGGCGCGCACTGTCGAAAATAACGGGGGAATTTACTTTGTGCCAGCTTTCTCTGGTTTATTCGCGCCATACTGGCGGGCAGATGCACGCGGGGTCATTGTTGGCTTAACCCGTTATACCAATAAAGGACATATCGCTCGCGCCACCCTCGAAGCTACCGCCTTCCAAACCAAAGAAATTTTAGAAGCGATGCAGCAAGATAGCGGCGTAACCCTAAAATCCTTAAAAGTAGACGGGGGAATGGTCGTTAACGAATTATTGATGCAATTCCAAGCAGACATTTTAGGTGTGCCAGTGATCCGTCCGGTGATCACGGAAACAACTGCTCTAGGCGCCGCATTCGCCGCAGGATTATCCGTCCAATTTTGGAATGATATGGACGAATTACGGAAACATTGGAAAACCGATAAAACCTGGTTGCCTCAAATGGAGCAGAAAGAGCGTGATAGGCAATATAAAAATTGGTTGAAAGCCGTTGAGCGGAGTTTTAACTGGATCTAAATATAAGTATTGATAACAAAGATGGCATCCTTAATGGATCAAAAATCAAATGGAAAATGGTGGGTGTTGTTTTCCATTGGCGTTGGCACATTCATGTCTGCCTTAGATATTAGCATTATTAACACCATTTTACCGGTCGTAACTAAAGCATTTCGAGCGAGCGTTAATCAAACAGAATGGATTTCATTAATTTACCTGCTCTTTGTCAGCGGTTTACTGCCTATTTTCGGACGTCTAGGAGATATTAAAGGTCATAAATCCATATACTTGTTCGGATTTTCGTTGTTTATTTTAGGTTCCCTCTTTTGCGCATTTTCTCCCTCCGTATTTTCACTGATATTAGCCCGCAGCCTGCAAGCGTTTGGCGCAGCAATGCTATCTGCGAATTCTCCGGCTATATTAACAAAGAATTTTCCATCCTCTCAACGGGGGCAAGCATTAGGACTACAGGCGACGATGACCTATTTAGGATTGACTATTGGACCCAGCCTGGGAGGTTGGTTAACCGAATTATGGGGTTGGCGGAGTGTCTTCACTATTAACATTCCAGTGGGAATATTAGCTTTTCTATTAAGCTCTTATTTTATACCTAAAGAAACAGTCAATTCGGACAATGTCATTTTTGATTATTGGGGTGGCGGACTTTTTTTAAGCGGGTTAACCTCATTGTTACTAGGATTAAGTATGGCATCTGAGTGGGGTTGGTTTTCTAGCTACACGATCGGCTTGATCCTGTTGGCTTTAATTCTCCTGATCTTTTTTATTCAGTGGGAAAAACGAACCCCAGAACCAATGTTAGATTTACATTTATTTTCCATTCCGACTATCTCACATTCGATTTCAGCAGCGGTGATTAATTACGTATGTGTCTATAGCAATTTATTTTTAATGCCTTTTTATTTGCTGCAGGGACGAGCTTTATCGCCGGGTCAGGCCGGTTTGATCATTTCTATCCAACCTTTTGTAATGGCAATCACCGCGCCAATAAGTGGTACATTATCAGATAAAATTGGCACGCGTTTCCCCGTTTTTTTCGGCATGGTCATTCTGGCTGCTGGTACATTACTGTTATCCCTGATTAATAATACTACTTCCCTATTCCTTATATTATTTTATTTAGCTCTTTTTGGGCTAGGCATTGGGATTTTTATCACTCCCAATAGCAGCGCAATCATGGGCTCTGCACCAGCTCATCAAATTGGCATTGCCGCTGGTCTACTGGCAACAGCCCGCAATGTTGGGATGGTTCTCGGAATCGGCATTTCTGGCGCGGTATTTACTACGGTTTTATCTCAGCAAAATTCTTCCATACTAGGGATTTTCTCAGCAGTTCATGCTGCATACTTAGCAGCATTTTTCATTTCATTACTTGGGATCCTCGTGACCGGATTCAGCAAAGATTCAGGCGAATTAATAAAGGAGAAATAATATGATTAAAATTATTACCGACACTACATCAGTTTTACCTCGTCAGGTAGCCGAGAAATATAACATACCAGTCATTCCGCAAGTAATTCATTTTGAAGAAGATACATTTTTGGAAGGGGTCGAGATAGATAATGCAACATTTCTGAGGAAACTGAAAACGGCAAAAAACCTACCCAAAACATCTGCTCCTCCCCCAGAATTGTTTCGGAAAGAATTTGAAAAGATTAAAGACCCCAAGGATACAATTCTATGTATCCATCCATCCGCTGAAGTCAGCGGAACGGTTCGATCTGCAACGATGGCTGCCCAAGATTTCCCTCATTTGGATATTCGAATCATTGACACCCGCATCGTTGCCAGTCCACTCGCCACCATGGTAACCCTCGCAGCTCAATGGGCATTAGAAGGGCTTCCTGCAGATACAATCGTGGATCGTTTGAATCAGATGGCAAAAAGCTGTCATCTTTATTTCCTGGTGGATACTTTGGAATATATGGCAAAAGGGGGGCGGATCGGTAATGCGTCAGCATTACTAGGTGGTGTCTTACAAATTAAACCTATCCTTACATTTAACAATGGCAAAGTGGACGTTTATGAGAAAGAACGAACACAAAAAAGGGCAAGAGAACGCTTGGAAAACATTGTTTTGGAACAAATCCCCAAAGATCAGGAAGCATATTTATCTTTGATGCACGCCGGGATTCCGGAAGATGCAGCAGCATTTTCTGAACGGCTAGCCAAGCGTCTTTCTATAAACTCCGTCCCGATATATGAGATTCCCCCAGCAATCATCACCCATGCCGGGCCTGGAGTTCTTGGAGTTGCCTTCTTCACCCAAAATTTTTGTGCCGACCAATGAGTCTAGATTTATTGTTAGATCAGTGGAAAACCGATAAGACTATACGAAATAATATAGTTTATTGGCATAAAATACCGCCACACCCGGGGCAGTATTGTTCTTTCCCTGATAACGTCGAACCCGCTCTGCGAGGAGCGTTAATTCAACAAGGAATTCGCCAACTCTATCTCCACCAATACCAGGCATTCCAATATGTACAAGAAAACAACAACATACTGATCACCAGCGGAACAGCGAGTGGCAAATCCTTATGCTATAACCTACCTATTCTCAATCATCTCATGCGATATCCGTATGCTTGCGCACTATATTTATTTCCTACAAAAGCCTTAGCGCATGATCAAGCATATAAACTCAATAGCGTCCTTAAGGAAATCCCGCAATTTCAAAACGATCAAATTCAAAAACACTACCCTTTCATTGGGCTTTATGATGGAGACACTCTTCAATCTCATCGTCAGGTGATCCGCAATCATTCCCGGTTGATCTTTACCAATCCAGATATGCTTCATTTTGGCATCCTCCCCAATCACCCGCAATGGGAGCGTTTATTCTCCAATTTGGATTTTGTGGTAATTGATGAAATCCATCTATATCGGGGGGTTTTTGGATCCCATGTCGCCAATCTTATCCGCCGCTTAAAGAGGTTGGTCAAATATTATGGCTCGAAACCGATCTTTATTTTGACCTCTGGTACAATTTCAAACCCAGTACAATTCGCATCCCAACTCATCGAAGAGCCGGTAAAGAACGTGGCTGAGGATACTTCTCCAAAAGGCGAAAGAAACCTTTTATTTTATAATCCCCCGATCATTAACCCCGAATTTGGACTGCGCGCCCATCCATTCAATGAAGCGAAAGAAATTGTTGGCGATTTGCTTCGCCATCATTCCCAAGTCATTGTTTTTGCAACCAGCCATAGAGCTGTGGAACGATTGTTGATCGAGCTTCGCCAATCACCGGAACTAAACTTTGATTCAAATCGGGAACAATCCATACAAGGCTATCGAAGCAGTTATCTGCCGCAAAGAAGGCGTCAAATCGAACAAGATTTGAAGAAAGGAATAATCCGTGTCGTCATAACTACCAATGCCCTCGAATTAGGGATTGACATCGGCGAATTGGAAACCGCTATTTTAGTTGGCTTTCCTGGCAGTATTGCCTCAACCTGGCAACAACTCAGCCGAGCGGGAAGAAAGAACCAAACTTCTTTAGGTATAATCCTGCTTACCTCTAATCCATTAGACCAGTATATCTCGCGTAATCCACAATATTTCCTACAGCGTTCGCCTGAACAACCACTGATTGATCCAGATAATCCTCTTATCTTGCTCCGTCACCTTCAATGTGCCCTTGCAGAATTGCCCTTTGAAGAGTCGGAACGCTTTGGAAATGCAGATGTAAATTTAATTAAAGCGCTGTTGGATGCGCTTGTTTATCAAAAAACAGCAATTTTTAGTTCACAACAATATTTTTATATTAAATCAACTCCACCGCAAACTTTTTCTCTCCGCACCAATAGCTATACGAATATTCAACTCATCTGTGAGGACGAGGGAAAGCCAAAAATATTGGGGATGCTTGATAGGGAAACTGCAGATCGTCTGGTTCACCCTGGTGCAATCTATCTTCATGAAGGAGAACCTTATCAGGTACTGGCTTTAGATCATGAAAGGAATGTGGCAAAACTTTCTCGAACTACAGTAGAATACCTGACTAATCCGCATCAGGATAGCACGATAAACGAATTTAACCCACTGGAAATAAAAAATATCCAGAATTCATTTACTAGTAATAACGTTTTAGGCTTTGGTGATGTAACCGTAACGACCCAAATAAATGGTTATTCAAAAGTCAATTGGATAACCCATCAAGTCCTCGAAAGGGTGGCTCTATCTCTTCCGCCTCGGACTCTTTCGACGAAAGCATTTTGGTTGACCTTGGACAAAGAAACGGTGGATTTTTTACGAGAACAAGGAGCATGGTCTGCCCAGCCAAATAAATATGGGGCAGGTTGGACACAGCAAAAAGCACTAGCCCGAGCTCGGGATAATTATCGGTGTCAAATTTGTGGTGTGGTTGAGACGGATAGAGCCCATGATGTTCACCATAAGATTCCTTTCCGGCATTTTAAATCATCTGAAGAAGCAAATCGTCTTGACAATTTGATAACCCTTTGCCGTAAATGTCATCAAAAAGTAGAATTAAACTTGCACATTCAGAGTGGGTTAGCTGGTTTGGGATATGCGTTCAACCACATCGCTCCATTCTTTGCAATGTGCGATCGGAATGATTTGGGCATCCATATTGATCCAAGTTTTAAATGGATGGATCGTTTACCCACGATATTAATTTATGAGAATATTGCTGGTGGAATTGGATTGTGCCGGCGTATTTACGAAATCGCTTTAGAATTAATTTACTCGGTATATCACCATATCCAGCAGTGCCCCTGTGATGAGGGTTGTCCCTCATGTACTGGTGCAGTAAGCGAAAATGGAATTGGTGGAAAAACCGAAGCGTTGACTTTGCTTAAAGTACTGGTCGGCAATGAATGATTTATATAACCACCTCAAAGCGTTGGGGATTAATATAGGGATAGACTCTCTAAAATCTCCAAAAAGCAAACCGCTTTTACCAGCTGATTTATTGGGCGGAAGAGTCGTTGAAAACCATCAAGGTAATCTCATTCTAGTTGAGAAACGATTAAACCTTGAATTACCCATTTCCAACGATCCGATCTCTCCTATCTTTATTAAGTGGGCAAACTCAATCAACCTTGAGAAGGTTAATGTATCGGATTTTACGATTTTAGACATCGAGACAACTGGTATGTTGGGATGGGGAACGGTTTATGCATTCTTGGTCGGTTTAGGGAGAATATCTCCTGAAGGAATCCTCGTTCAACAATATTTGATTACCGATCCCACCCAGGAGATAGCTCAGCTTATTGAACTCGAAGCCCAATTTGCCAAAACCAAAGGCATCATTACTTATAATGGAAAATCGTTCGATATCCCCCTTATTTCCAACCGTTATCGTTTTTACCGCACTCACCCACCCTTTAATACCTTAGCCCACCTGGACTTACTGCATCTTTCGCGACGGATTTGGAAAGAGCGTCTCCCTAATCGAGCTCTACGGAATATCGAAGCCGAAATTTTGGATATTCAGCGAGCAGAAAACGATATCCCCGGTTGGCTTATTCCCCAAATTTATTCCCAATTCCTTCAAGATCAACGGGCAGAAATTCTCCTTCCTATCCTTTATCATAATCAGATGGACGTATACTCCCTCGCAAAATTATTTATTCACTTAAACAATTTAATTGAAGAACCAAATCAGAAGGATTTGGAATTTATCCAAGACCAAATAGCACTGGCTCGTTTCTATGCGAATCTAAAATTTAATGAAAGGGCTATCCCCCAATATCAGAAGTGCATTGAAAGTGCAGAGACTTCCTCACAAAAATTACAACTACTTGAAGAATTAGCAAACCTTTATAAAAAAATGAAAGATTATCCGCAAGCCATCCCTCTTTGGGAACAAGCTGCTGCACTTGGCAGTGTCAAAGCTTATATTGAATTAGCGAAATATTATGAACACCAAACCAAAGATTATTCCATTGCATATCAAATGACCAAGGCGGCAATGTCTTTGCTGGATTCAGAAAGATTCAATCAATTCGACCGCCTTTACTGGCAATCCGGGTTACAATATCGTTTAGATCGTTTAAGAAGGAATATTTTTCCCAGAACTCTAGAGGAGGAAGATCATGAATAGCGGAGCATACTTAAAAAGATTGTTGGGTGAAAAAGAACAAATCATTTTTATCACCCGTCAACATTGGTCCATCTTGGCTCGAAATATTATATTGGAAACGATTCTAATTTTAATGATCCTTGTCGCTGCAATTGTTCTAACCGTGATATTTCAATTGGCTGCAGTAATTATTTGGCCGGTAGGATTTCTTCTCATGATCATTCCTATTATCACGATGACTCTCGATATTACTCGATGGTCAAATTACCAATTTATAGTGACCAATAGGCGAGTCATTCAAATCAGCGGGATATTTAATAAAAATGTGATTGACAGTAATCTTGAAAAAGTCAATGATTTGAAACTAACTCAATCATATTTGGGGAGGTTATTCGATTACGGTGATGTCGAAATATTAACTGCCAGTGAACTAGGGGTTAATATGTTTAAACAAATTGCCCAACCAATTAAATTCAAGACAGCCCTAATCAATGCGAAAGAACAATTAGAACACGAGGGTTCCCCTCACGGAGATGAAATACAACAGGCAGATATCCCATCATTAATCGCCGATCTTGATCAGCTAAGAAGACAAGGCATAATCACCGAACAAGAATTCATCACAAAAAAGAACGAACTATTAGCCCGTATGTAGATCAAAGAAATGACCCAATTTATCCAATACCAAGAGTTAACCTGGCCTGAGATAGCTAGTTTACCGCGCAACTGCCCGATAATCCTACCAATTGGGACGGGATTTAATTGGCATAAACTAGCCGAGGCGTTATCATTCCCTTCTCAAATGGCTATTTTACCCGCATTCCCTTATGGCTGGCGAGGAAGCCGAGTGCCATTAGCGGATAGCATCTTGAACCGTTATATTGCAAATCTTCTCCACAGCATCCGAGACGATGGTTTCACTCGTGTTTTTGCGTTGACCACAAGCGGCATGCCATTAAATTTAAGCGCAGAACAAATTGTCCAGCCCACCCTTCAACCACCTCAGCCTGCATATAATGCCGAGGATTTCGAAAAAGTCGTCTTGATCCCTATCGGACATACTGAGCAGCATGGTTACCATCTTCCCTTATCAACCGATACGGAGATTATCCATGCCATCGCCGAGGGTGTTGTCAATCACATTCCTGAGAAAGCTATTAGTCTACCGGTGATGCCGTATGGTGTGAGCACCCATCGAAATGCTTTTGCGGGGACATTAAATTCTGGAGGACGGGCATTTGAAGATTTCTATTTAGCTGTGATTGATTTGCTAGTTCAAAAAGGGTTCACTCGTTTCTATCTAATGAGCGGGCACGGCGGAAACTGCTCTTTTCTGGTCAATGTTGTGAAATACGCCGGCGAACGTTATCCGCATATATTTTGTGCGACATCATATCTTTATCTCAACACACCAGAGGGTATTCGTATATTGGATGCTTATCGGCAATCCGCTGTTGGGGGAATGGGACATGCTTGTGAATTAGAAACTTCGTTGATGCTCTATCTCAAAGCCGATTTAGTGCACATGGAGCGGGTAGTTGATGAGATTGATTTCATCTCAACACCTTCTTACTACATGGATTGGATCGAAGGAGGATCACTCATCGCTAATCCCCCTTGGACAGATGATACCCGCACTGGTGCGTATGGGGCAGGCAGCCTTGCCACAGTAGAAAAAGGCCGCATCTGGCTGGATGCTGCTATTAGGGAGAAAATTGCCCATGTGGATGAGATCGCCGAGCAATATCGCCGCAGATTAGAAAGAAAGGTATATTTATAGATAATAGGTATAATACGAATTTGTGCATGGATTTCCCCATGCCAGGTAAATAACTTTTTCAGTGAGATCCATCACCAATGCGTTTATCGTCTTCTCTCGATCTAAGGGATAATCTTCCTTTTCAGCATGATTGCAAATTGAATTAGGAAAATTGACATGATCTCGTTGAATCGCTTGGAGAGTCTTGACTGTATGCATCGAGGTTTGCCGGATTAAACGTAATGTCCTAAAATAACGCACGCGTGTATCAATTAGCTCGTCTGGTTCATTTTCGATTGCCTGCATGTGAGGATCAAGGTAATGATTAGTATGGACAACTACACCATCCGTTCCATGTAGAATCGCAAAGTTTCTAGCCGAGACTTCAACATTGTATAATTCTCCGCTATCGTGTGCCAACAAATGATTATAACCAGCAGCGCGATGAGGACTCAGCATACGTCGAATTGCCTCTTCAGGAGTTTTTGCTGCCAGCACAGCCCGGGAAACGATAACCCGCGGGATTCCAATGCGGCTGTCGGTTGGGTAAACTGAATCACAACACTGGGCAATTCCAGCTGCGTTCATTCCAATGTTTGGCAATAAACCACCGTAAGTCATGGCTAAAAAAGGCGGTTCATCCTCGGCTTCCACATGTACCATATAGACATCATTTTCATCTTCCGGTAACCAATCTTCGTTATGGGCTACCAAAACGCTGCCATCTGCGGTAAGGGATTGGTTGACAGCAAAACTGGTGCATTTTGTCAAATGAAGTGCATCCATTGTTACCGCTTCCATTGCGTTTAATACGGCCAGGTCATCGAAACCTACTCCGGCTCCTTCAGCCATACCTTGTAATTCTTCAACATATTGCGGATAACGTTCTTGAGCAAATGGGATATATTTACGCGATTGAATGATTGCACCATCCCAAGTTAATTCTAAATCTGTAAAAGTGCTATCCAATAATCTGCGTGCACTATCCAGACTATGTTTTACCTGATCTCGACAGGCTTCTCCAATCTGCTGCCCGATTTGGCGGTGTGTTCCCTTAACAGTTATCAGGGGCGCTTGACTAGCATGTAAGATACTGGATTGTTCTGGTTGCATATCACTCTCCTTTATTGTATTATTTCTTCTAAATTGATCGAAATTTTACGAATCCACCAATGATTTTGCTTACAAAAATCTATGAGCAGTTCAGGAGTTGGTTTCTCTTCAACCTGAGGTGCAACTATCACACCACTGACCGAATCGGAATCTTGGATAAGCGCCAAATTTTCGATAGAGCCAAGAATTCTCACACCATGAACAGTTTTATTCACCTTATAGTTTTCATCACTAATAATACCAAACGTTTTCAACTTATGCTCAGGATGTTCTAGCAGATACTGGATAACAAAATCTATATTATTTTCCGATCCATAAATTAATACCTTCTCAAATTCATTCGACCGCTGTTGGGCTGAAAAGGTATCTAAAGCCCGGAATGAGTAACGGGTAACGATTAATCCAAAAAATAAGAAAACTCCAAACAATAAAAAAGTGGAAACAGGCAAGTCAATGATTGGTCGAGATAATCTTACCAAGACCCCTAATAAGACTGCACTCAATACTGCTGCTTTTCCATAATTGAAAATACTTTCTATCCCCAGGTATCTCCATAAATCGCGATAGATTCCAACTAGATAAAAAGAGATATAGGAGCTAATTAAAGTCAAGGGTAAAGTCTTAAGAAAATACTGGAAATCGGATAAATTAACCGCAAATTTGCGGGCAAAGATTGCCAAATAAAAAGCTGCCGTAATCATGAGAAAGTCAAAAAATACTTCTAGTAAATTACGTCGGAACGCAAATTCTAATATCCAAGCAGGTAAGACGGAAAACTGGTTGGATGCTTTTCCCTCGCTAATTCTTAATCCCGCTAAATAGGCAGTGAGGATGAGTAAAATAATAATAATCACTGGAATTAATACTAAACTGAGGTCATAGTCCAATGATTCCAACACCATTGCACTAATACCGCAGATCACTGCTATGAGATATAAGACTAAAAGCACTTGCCTTTCATTCAACCCAAACGCAATTAAGCGATGAGATGTGTGATCTCGTCCACCTTTTGCAGGTGATTGCCCGCGCAGAAGGCGGGTGATGGTCACAAACGTTGTGTCCAAAATAGGTAATAAAAACAGCAAAGTTGGGACACCCATTACCGCAAATATGTTGGATGCTTGAGGCTGACGGGCGATCGCCAGTAAAGCCAAAGTGAAGCCAATAAACTGGCTTCCGCTATCCCCCATAAATAGGCGTGCCGGTGGGAAATTCCAGATAAGAAAACCAACTAAAGCTCCACTTAATGATATTGAAAAAGCCAACAAAATTCCATCCTGGTTCTTCCAAAAAAGATAACCTAAAAATCCACTGGCGATCAGAGAAATCCCCCCGGCTAATCCATCCATGTTATCAAGGAGATTAATTGCGTTAGTTATTCCTACCAACCAAATAAAAGTCAAGAGGATATTTGGTAATTGAGCAACGATATTATTTCCTAAACGAGGCGTAAAAAATAATGTGGTATATCCCTGATAAATAACCACACTGGCAGCCAGAATTTGCCCAATCAATTTTGCGACCGGTGAAATGGGTTTAATATCATCAACTACCCCCAACAAAAACACCAAAAAAACACCACTAATTAGACCAGTTGGGAAATCATGCCAATCTTTATGAAGGGCAAAGAAAAGTAAAAATGCAAATAGGGTCGCCGAATAAATCCCCACACCGCCAAACTTGGGGATAGGTGTTTTGTGCCAGCGATTACCTTTTGGCATATCGTAAACATGATAAAGAATTAAGAGCTTCCGAATAAGAAAACAACTGAAAAACGAGAAGAGGAATGCAGCAGAAAACAACCAAGCGACGAGCATTTTAATTTCCAATTTTTTTTATTAAATCCTCAATTTGTTGTTGTTGATCCGCTGGGCAAATACTTAGAGCGCGTTGGGCATGCTGTAAAGCTTGCGCCTTGTCTCCAATTCCATAATACAACTGGGCAAGTAGATTTTCATATTTCCATGTCTCAGGACCGTTCGGGACATAATATAGGATCTGATTGAGGGCTTCAATGGCAACTTTTACTTGATTTTGATCCACAGCAAATTGAGTTAGATTGAGCAGATAATTTACTTTTAAAGAGACATCTCCAGCGAGATTGGCTGCCTTCTGATAGTTGGCGATCGCGTTAACAACGGCATTTGCCTTTTCCTGACCAGTTAATATCTTTACTTCGCCGGCATAATACTCAGCGAAAAGATAAGCCGTCCAGTCATAGGTTGGATCTAGTTCATAAGCGTGGAATAATTTTTTCAGCGCTTCAGGACGGGTAGCATCAGAACCCATTAATAACACCGCCCATTCATCCCATAAGCGGGAACTGTGCGGGCTAAGGTCAAGCGCTTTTTCGAAAAATTCGTTGGATTGGTCAAATCGTTCTTGTTTTAACTGGGGATCAGTTGAGTAGATTGACCACATGCTATACAGGCGGGCTAAATTAGCTGTATGATCTGTGTTGAGTGGATTAATTTTTTGTGCAGCGAGCAAGTCGCTGGCTGCTTGTTGAAAAAACGCATCGCGTTGTTGTACATCTTGGATGGATCTGGCTTGCTCAAGATAAGATCGGCCTAAATATAGATAATAATAATCTTCCCGAGGAGCAATTTCAATTCCATGTTTATAAATTTCAATAGCTACCGGCCAGGAACCTTCTTTCGCAAATGGTTCTGCTAATTTAAAATCAATATCCGCTTTAATAACGTTGATATTGCTGCGGTTGACAAGAAATATCCAGATTATCAAACCAATCAAAAGAAATACAGTTGCAATACGGCTTCCAAAAATTGGTTGAGGCTTTGGTGAATCGGTAAAATAAAAAACCAATCCTAACAACCCATAAGTGATAAAGAACCAAATATAAAAATTAGTGAGTAAATTTTCATAATTAATCACCCGCTGCAATACTTCAGAAATATTTGTTACTTGAGATGCAGTAATCGCTGATAAAGCAGAGGCGTGGGCAAACCAATAAAAGAATGCATAAATAAAACCCCCACCAATCACGATTAACCAATTAAACAATAAACTGATCGTTTGGTCTGTTCTGAGATGTTCCCCAATAAAAATCACACCACCGATCAAGCCGGTGAGAACGATCATTAATAATATCCCCGGGGAGGAAGGAACCTGGTCGTTTCGCAGTTGGGTAAACGATTCGCGGATGATTGAAAGGGGTTGACTTCCCAGATGACTGGCATTGATAAAGTCAAAACCTAAAACGATTAGGATGAGGGCTAATATAATCCCATATTGTAAGGCTGGCAATTTATTTTCAACCCACAAAAGACTACGCTCAGAAGGAACAAACCGTTCCTTTCTTGTCTTTCGTTTCTTTTCAGACAAAGGTTGACCGGCGGATAATGTCTCCCTCAATTCAATCCGAGGAACTGGTTCAACCAAAAAAACCAAAATGCCAGCCATCAACCAGAAATAAGTGCGGGTGACAACGATGGCGATCCCAAAATTTATTTCAATTAGATGGGCGACAAAAACAGACAGAAGGGCTATTAATACTAATATATTTTCAGAAGAGAGCTCCTCCAGGTTTGGTTCTTCCGATTGTCGGATGATTTTAACCCCCAAAAAGAAAAATAGTCCGCCGATCATTCCAATCGGAAAAGCAATCCCAAAATATTCAACCCCTCTCCAGAAAACCATAAACAGGGAAAAAATAATTCCTAAACCGATAATGAGAGAAAAGAACAATATTTTATCATTTCGTTTCTCAATTAATTTTAGGCGTTTAAATCCATAATAAAAGATACTACTAAAAAGAAGCAAATAAACTAAAAAACCAAATACCCCTGTGTTGACCAATGAATCCCAGGTTTCATTATGCGATCGATCTGGGGAGGCATTGCGTTTTTCTACGAGGGTAAGTTCAGGTGGATAAAAGCGGTTATATGCCACGTACATACTCTCTGGACCATAACCTATAAATGGACGGAGGAAATAAAAATGATCCACCCGTCCATCTGGATATTCTAAAGGTTTGAGATTGCTAACCAACTGGGCAGCGCCTTGCCATATATACGTGCGGACGCGTGCGTTATTGCTTTGTGGATCCAATAATTGTCCAAAACGCCCGATCGCTGGATTTTCTTTGAGCGCTTCGAATGGGCTATTAGGTAAATTGAAAACCAAAAGGAAAAGACCCAATAATAATGTGCCGGCAATCACCGATAAAGCAGCGGTTCTCTGTTTCTTTGCCCAAAACCAGAAAAGGAAAAAGATCAAGATACTGCTCATCCATCCTAAGGCTGGACCACGGCTGCCACTAAAGAAAAGCGCCACTACTTGGAGGATAAGAAGAAAGAGATATACAGTGGAGTTCAGAAATAGCAATAATGAGAATCTCGGGTTTTGCGAAAATTCCTCAAAAGAGGAGAGCGTTCGGCTTAAAGTTATGGGAAATACCATAATTAAATAGGCTGCCACAAAGATCGAATTTCCCATCGTGGAAGCTATCCGTTCGGAAACATCCCCGCCCCATGGGATTGGATCAATCTGATAGCGTTGCAATAATCCGTACATGGCAATCGGAAAACTCACCACAATCATCACGCTGATCAATCGTTTAATTTGCTGGGGGCTTTCTAAATTAAAAACTAATGATGCAAAGAGAATGAGATAGGAAAATGTGGTATATGTGCCTTGTAATCGCTGATAAGAACCTAACCAACTGGTACTCGGAACAATGGAGAACAATGAGGAGATAAGATAACTCAACACTAGCAATATAACTGGTAACATCAAAGGAATAGAGATGAATCCCTTTATGGAAATAACCCTTTTAAATCCCACTCCCCGCTGGTCAACCAATTTCACCAACCATGCCAAGGCGACTAACAAAGCAATTGATCTTAATAAAGCAATTTTATCTGGCTCGAATATACGGCTAGAAAATACGTTAAAATAAAGAGGAGTGGTAATAAGCGCGCTGATCCAGCCAGCTTCGATAAGATAATTACACAAACGAGTAATTTTTGTCTGCATGGATATTCCTATTTTTATAGATATTTTATCTTACCACAAGAGAGATTAACGCAGAATAAGCAAGACCGATGGGATTGTATAGTATTATATACTGATGAATGATAGATACCGCTACGCCTTTTCAATATTTACTCCCACCTTTAACCGTGCCCATTTACTTCCCCGGTTATTTAACAGCCTAAAATCTCAAACCTTTAACGATTTTGAGTGGATCATTGTGGACGATGGCTCTGAGGATGAGACTGCTCACGTCGTTGAATCATTTTATTCGCAATGTGATTTTCCAATTAATTATCAATTTCAATCTCATCAACATAAAAAAGTTGCCTTTAATCTCGGCGTTAAATTGGCAAAAGGGGAATTCTTCTTAGCGGTAGATAGTGATGATGAGTTATTGCCATCCGCATTAGAGCTACTCCTATCCACCTGGAATACAATACCTCAACGCAACCAAGCACAGTATGCCGGTGTAACTGGGCTTCGGATTGACGAAAGCAACAATATCGTTGGAACAAAATTTCCATATACTAATCTCGATAGTGATTATTTAGAATTGTTTTACCGGTATAAAATCAAGGGAGATAAATGTGGATTTATCAGGACGGAGGTTTTAAAGCAATTCCCATTTCCAGAGGATATTCCTAACCATGTGCCAGAAGGAGTAGTTTGGGCAAAAATTGCTCGATTGTATAAAACGCGTAACATAAACGAACCATTACTACGCGCATATAAAGGTGCAGATCAAATAACCGCCTATAAATACCATCTAAAATCTTTACAAGAGAACGCCGAAGGCCATGCATATTGGGCAAGAGAAATTTTAATGAATGAACTGGATTATTTCTACCAACGACCATTTTGGTTTTTCAAAATTGCTGCAAACTATACCCGTTTCCACTTGCATATGAAAAGAAAAGATTCAATTTACCAATATCCCCTCCATTCTTTTTACCCGCTAGCATTGGTCTGGTCTCTTTATCCTATTGGAGTGGGCCGGTTTATATTTGATTACTTACGAAATAAGTAGGTCTGCTTCTAATTTATTAACCGATGAGAATATTACTTGTGAGTCCTTCATTAAGAATGGGTGGTTCGGAAAGGGTTGTCTCGTTGCTGTCCCAAGAGCTCGGCAAACGTCATCAAATTTTTCTGGCTGTTTTTAATGCGCGGGAGATAGCATATCCGTATAAAGGAGAACTGATTGATTTTTCCACTCCTGCTCTAAAAAGCTTTTGGGGGAAATTGTCAAATTTCATCAAAAGGGTTGTTCGTTTATATCAGGTAATGAAAAGGCACCAACCAGAGTTAATTATTTCCTTTATGGAAAGTGCTAATTTCCCGACTATCGCGGCCTCCGTCCTATCTGGAAACCTCACTAAAACCAAAATCAGCGTACATAGTAATCCGAAATATTTTAATATCTCTCAAAAATTAACCATGAGCATTACCTATCGTCTCCCGAAACGGGTGATAGCTGTCTCAAAAGGAGTTGCCGAATCATTATTCCATTATCCAATTCCCAATAATAAAATTGTGTCCATCCCGAACCCGGTTTCCCGCGAACAAATTTCTTACCTTTGTGAACTGGCGCCATCCGTACCGGATAGCCTACCCCAAAACTATGTTTTAGGGGTAGGGAGACTTCATTATTCCAAAGGCTTTGATAGGCTATTAAAAGCTTTCTCGCAAATTAAAGATGCGGATATCCATCTGGTTATTTTGGGGTCTGGTGAAGAACGGAACAACCTTATCAACTTAGCCAAAGAGTTAGGAATTCAGGAGCGGGTGCACCTTTATAACAGCGTCGAAAATCCTTTCCCTTTTTACCGAAAAGCTAATTGTTTCGTATTAAGTTCGCGATTCGAAGGCTTTGCTTTAGTCATTTTAGAAGCGTTAGTCTGCGGTTGTCCGGTTATCAGTTATGACTGCGATTATGGACCTTCGGAATTAATCCAAAATGGTATCAATGGAATCCTAGTAAAAGAGGGTGACATTGAGGGGTTGACTCGGGCGATGGAGGTATTAATGCATAACCAGTCTCTCCGTCAATCTTTCATAAAGAACGGTTATGAGAAAATTGAGCAATATGACATTCAAAATATTGCAAATCAATATCTGTTGTTATAATCACTTTTATTGTATCTATGGATTCATTATTACGTAATGCTTCATTCGCCAATCGAGACACTAAAAGTATCCTTCATCAGATCTCAATCGACTGGTTAATCACCCAGATGGAAATTATCGGCGGTGTAGAACGCTTCGTTTTAACAGTCCTTCCTCTTTTGTCAGATAGAGGCTGGAAAATTCGGTTGATTACTCTCACCAACGATCAGGAATACTCCCAGCGCCTCAAGCAACAAGGAATTAAAGTTATTTCGCTCGGCGCACGGAGAAAATGGGATATACGGGCTTTAATTAAATTAATCCGCCTGTGGAGGGTTTCTCCCCCCATTATTCTGCATACCCATTTATATCATGCTGCCATTTTAGGCAGATTGGCAGGGTGGTATTGCCGTATTCCGATTATCTTATGCCACCAAGCCGGCCCAGAATTAGACCGCAATCGGTGGAGAAGTGAGCTTGATTCCGTCACTAGCAAACTTGTCACCCGCTATCTGACCAGCAGTCAGGCAGTTGCCGATATACTCCATCAAAGGGAAGGGATTCCGGTTGACAAAATTACTCCAATACCCAATGGCGTTGCAATCCCCACTCACCCCAAGAATTACACCTTTAGCAAAACCGAGCCAACCATAAATCTAATCACCATTGGACGGCTTTCTCCTGAGAAGGACCAGAAAACTCTAATCAAATCTGTAATGGAACTAACCAATCGAGGGATTCCCTTTCACCTCGATATCCTAGGAGAGGGTAAGGAAAAGGAAGCCTTGATTCAGTTGGCAAAATCTCTCAATGTGGAGAAGTTCATAACTTTTGCCGGCTTTCAGAATCATCCAAACGACTGGCTCGAGAAAGCCGATATATTTATTTTACCTTCCAAATGGGAAGGTATTTCGCTTGCCTTATTGGAAGCGATGGCGATGGGATTAGCAGTTATTGCCACAAACACAGGGGGAACCGGTGAGGTGGTCCACAATGGACAGAATGGGTTATTAGTTGAACCAAATAATCCAATCGAAATAACCAATGCGATAGAAAAGCTCTATAAACAACCAAAATATCGCCAGTTTCTCGGTTACAATGGCAGAAAATTTATCGAAGAAAACTATTCGATTGAAATAACAGTAAGAAAAATTGAAGAGTTGTACCTGAGCATATTAAATAAAAAAGCTAATACAGATTATATACTCTCGCACCACTAAGAAAATGAACGCTTATCCTCCTCGCATTAGCCCACAACCCATTCGGGTTTTACATATCATTACGCGGATGATCATCGGGGGGGCTCAGGAAAATACCATGTACACAGCAGCAATGCTGGATAAATCCATTTTTCAAGTAGATGTCATCTGTGGACCACAAACCGGAAGTGAAGGATCGCTCATTGAAGAGACTCAACATCGAGGAGTTAATTTATTTATTCTGCCAGAATTAGTGCGCGAGGTGAACCCAATCCAAGACACATTAGCGTTAGTGAAACTTTTTTTCATCATTCGGCATGGGAAATATGATATTGTCCATACCCATTCCTCCAAAGCCGGAATCCTCGGACGCTTGGCAGCCAAAATGGCTGGCACACCAATCATTCTCCATACCGTCCATGGATGGAGTTTTCACAATTACATGGCGCCATTGAAACGAAAGATTTATATTTTCTTGGAACGTTGGGTAAGCCGCTATAGCCAAAAACTCATTGTCGTTTCTGAAAATGACATCATGAAAGGTTTGCGAGAAAAAATCGGAAAACCAACCCAATATCAATTAATTCGCTCGGCAATACCTTTGGATGAATATCAACCCAATCACAAATGGAAAGAAATAATGCGAAACGACCTTGGAATTCCCCAGGATGCCCCTGTCATCGGCGCCATCAACCGTCTTTCCCCTCAGAAAAACCCGCTGGAATGGGCAAAAATTGCTGCGCTTATATCACACCAAATACCGGATGCTTACTTTGTTATCGTGGGTGATGGACCACTACACAAGGAAATGATCAACAGTTTGCAAAAAGAAGGTTTGCTGCCAAAAACAATCATTACCGGACTGCGGCGCGATGTTGGAAAAATCCTCAATGGAATGGACCTGATTCTATTAACTTCGTTATGGGAAGGTTTACCACGGGTTATACCAGAAGCGATGAGCGTGGGCATCCCCGTCGTTGCCTACGCAGTTGATGGGATCAAAGAAATTATTCAACACCAGAACAATGGACTACTTTGCGAACCCCATAACCTGCAGCAAGCAGCAAATTATTGTATTGAGCTGATCCGCAATTCTCAATTACACTCCGCCTTAGTTCTGGGCGGTAGACAGACAGCCTTAGAGCAATTCGATATAAACCACATGATCCAAGACCTAGAACAGTTATACCTCGAATGCATGCAAAGAAAGGCACGATAATGTGCTGCCCCATTCCCTCTCCAACAGTTGGTTGGACATTGGGAGGAAGAGCACGAGGTGGAACTAACATCCTGGTGTCAGCGGTGCTGAAGCGGGAGGGCATTCCGCCAGTTTGCATTTTCGAAATTCATCATTGCTGAAGATGTGAACTATTTTCTTGAAGCAAGTCTCGTTGAGTAGATTTCAAAATAGGTGAAACTGTTCGGAGATTCTTACCTGATTAGGCAAGATTAATAATTCAAAAAAGCCCAAGCTTCACTTGTTCGTCAGCAATTCTCAATTTTCTAAGAAATCGTTAGGAAGCCTTTCGAAAGACCTATCCCGCCCTCCGCAAAAAGGAAATATTTATTTACTGAACCGCAAAAAGATAAAAAATTTAACGCCAAGTCTCCAAGATGCAAAGAAATTATAAAGTAGCTAAAGAAATTTGAGGAAAAATTGGATGAAGCAGAAAAATACTAACGTTACTTTGTTGAAATATGGAATCAAATGATTGACAAA
>DYKV01000230.1 GCA_020722415.1 Anaerolinea sp. | reverse complement strand
ATAAAATTATTTCAATAACATATTTTAATCATTTGCGTTGACACATCACCAGATTCGCACTAAACTATAAGATAAGGAGGCATTTTATGTCATCTTTTCCTTTCCAATTAATCATGCGTGCTGGACCAATGCCCGGCAAAATATTTCCATTGCAAAAAAATGAGATTTATATTGGGCGTGATCCTGCAAATGATATTGTTATCACTGATGTAGAAGTATCGCGCAAGCACGCCCGCTTGATATTACAACCGGGCGGATATGTCTTGGAAGATTTAGGCTCTACCAATGGAACTTATATCAACGGGCAACGTTTGCTTGGTCCGCATGTCCTGCGGGCGGGTGAAGTGATTCAGCTTGGCGAAAATGTCAGCTTGAGCTTTGACGCGATTTATGATGAGAATGCGACAGTGGTTGCTCCAGTCAGCTCGCCATCTCCAGCTATTCCCCAAGCGCCAACTTACTACTCCCCACCACAACAACCAGTTCAACCATCCAGCTATGTTCCTCCTCCAATGGCAACGGCACAGCCGCAATACGAACAGCCGGCGAAAGCAATTCCGCCGCGTATGCCAGCCTATAATATGCCACTGGCTGGTGAATATCAGGAGGAAAGTCCAAAGCTTCCTGCAGCCGCCCCGAAAAAGAACTCTACCATGATCTTTGCTGGTTGTGGTTGTTTATTGATTATCCTCATTTTCCTGGTCGGGTTAATTATTTTCGATCAGCTAAATATGTGGTGTGTCGGACCATTTCGCTTTTTAAGTCCGATTTATGAAATAATCAGCGGAGGAGTTTGCCCATAAACTTCTCCTGCAATAAGGCTGTCTCTTTACGGCTGGGTGGTGGATTGTATCTTCCAGCCGTTAGTGTTTAATTGTAAGTTCACTTCGATAAGGTCATTGTTGTTTTGAGTTACGAATGCCTGAGCGCTATTGCCATTAACCGTGATTCGTTGCGCTTCAAATCCAGCTTGTTTCAATTCCTTGACGATTTGCCAATAAGCTTGTGCAAGCGGATGAGATAAGAATGGCTGGGGGTCATTGGCTCGAATACGTTCCAATGTCCAGGATACTGCTGTGGTCAACTCATTTTGGAGGGTTGTGTCCCCTTGCTGACGCGCTTGACCAGCCCGATTGAGCATGGTCTCAATGGTGATATTAGTCAGGCTCGAAGGATGACGCCAATAATCAGCTACAATATTACGGTTGATGAGATCGTTCACATTTACCATCCAACCACTTTGATAGTAAGCGGAGTGATCGAGAACCTGCTGATACGAACGGATGGTTTCATAATATTCTATCAATGCTTGCAGTTTTTCTTCGTCAGACTTGGTGGTGGGTAATTGTTTCAGACGCGCCAGAAAATCTCTCTCCAATTCAGCGAAAGTAAGGTGAAAGTGGTTTCGCAGCGCTCGATCAATGGAATTTGATTGATCCTCGTCTTTTTCCTGTTGAATAGATTGGTAAAACTCCATAAAGGATTGCCATCCCCAGCGTTGTACGATATATTCAACTAGTGCACCAGCTTCCAGATAGCTGATCTCATGTTGAGAGGGGTAGAAATGATTAGCCAAATAGGGCAAAGATATGTAACGCTGCAGAGGAATTAATGCAGCCGCTCTTGACAAGAGAGGTTCCGGTTGATAATGGCCGCCGCTAAGATAAACTGCTAATCCCTCCAAGAATATAGTTGGTTTAAAATTACCGCCATTCCATCTATCGAAAATATGCACTAATTCGTGGTGCAAAATCGTTCGCGTATCCGCGGCGGTGTAGTTCCGATCCAGGTACGATATGGTCACATTTTGATCGGCAAAACCGCCTTGTCCTATCACGCGCGGGATGAATGCAATTTCCAGGGTATTCTTTGGCTGTTGAGGGATTTGTTTTTGCACCGATTGGAACTCATCTTCTGCCAAATTGGATAATTGAAGCTGGTCCCGATCAGCAGCGCTGCCGCTGAGGGTATAGATCACACAGCAATCAGTTTCGGCACTTTGCCAGTGGGCTTGCTGCTCTTGTTTCGGCAGCGCTTCAGCCGGCAGGAGGGAAACCGATTGCTTCCATGTCCAATCAAGGCTAGGTATCGAAAAAGTCAACCAATGCTGCCCGGCTGGTTGTCCATGAGTGTTCCAAATCCAATAAAAGGTGGCTTGTTGGCGCGATTCAAAACCGAATGGCTGAAAGGTTGTGCTAGCGAGAAATCGAGGAGGGGAATCGAGCGTGACCGTGATTGCTTGATTGATGAGTTGCAGCTCGGCTGGGGCAACAACCTCAATACTTACTTGATCTCCCACATAGAGAGAACCATCCGGGTGAAAATAAACCTGAAAATTTAGATTGGTTGGGTGAGAGTTTGATGGGGGGTTAGTTGCCGGGATAAATGGGGTGGATGTGCTTAAAGGAACAATTGGTTGGGTTGGGTTGACTGGGGTGACAGCAGCCGGTGTAGAGGTAAAGTGAAGAACATTGGCTGCGGTACCTCGACAGAGGAAGAGGATTAAGATTGTTGCAATACTGAGTTTCCAGGATAACCAGCGCATAGCTTTTATTATACAGTATCCCGATAGCGCTAATTTATGGCGACTCTGGTACAATCGGGCAAGAAGGATTTGCCGATTACCATTATCGGTACGCTGAGCGGATTTGATTATATATTTAATGCAACCTGCCGGAAATAGCTAGACGAGTTATCCGATTAAATTTAGTGTACAGTGAAGTGTAAAATTTGGTAGAACAAATGCAAAAAGAAACCTACATGAACCATTCTCCTATCAGGGAAGTAGAACTAACCAGTATGGCTTACGGAGGAACTGCGCTTGGCCACCTGAGCGATGGGCGGATGGTTTTTGTGCCTTATGCGATCGAGGGTGAGAGGGTTCGGATCGCAATTACAGAGGAGAAGCATCATTATGCTAAAGCAGATCTAATTGAAGTAATCAGACCGGCAGCAAGTCGGATTACCCCTCGCTGCCAACATTTTGGCGTTTGCGGGGGTTGTCATTATCAACATATTGACTATGAGCAGCAACTCACTATAAAAGCTGCCATCCTGAGAGATCAGCTGCGGCGCATTGGCGGATTTGAGCATTTACCTGAAGTAGAAATTTATCCCTCCCCCAATCCGTGGAATTATCGGAATACCTTTCAGTTTCATGTAAACCATGAAGGGCAATTAGGGTTTCAGAAAGCAGGCACAACCGACACAGTGCTAATAAATGAATGTTATTTAGGGCAAGCCCCTTTGCAAGATCTCTGGAAACAAATTGAGCTTGAACCCAACCTGGGAATCGAACGCTTGACATTCCGCTGCGCTGCCAACGATGAAGTCATGCTAGTAATGGAAAACAAAAGTGATGAAATACCGAATTTGAGTGTCGAAGGGCTGCCCATTTCAGTAGTTCACCTCAGTCACCAAGAAGGGGTAGTCTTGGTTGGAAGCGATCATCTCTGGATGGAAGTTCACGGGCGTTTATTTCATTTATCTGCCGGTGCATTCTTTCAGGTCAATAATCTCGTCGCCGAAAAGATGGTAGATGATTTACTCAACCATCTGGAATTGAAACCGAGCTCAACCGTTTTCGATGTGTATTGCGGTGGCGGATTATATAGTGCATTTTTAGCAGGAAAAGTCAACCGGTTAATCGGGATCGAAAGCGCGATTGCAGCCTGTCACGATTTCGAAGTGAACTTGGCTGAATTTGATAATGTGGAATTATATGAAGATACAGCCGAAAATGTTCTCCCATACTTGAACATAAAAGCGGATGTTATCCTCCTCGATCCACCGCGAGATGGTCTGACCAAACCAGTTCGTAAAGCAATCGCGGCTCACCCGCCGGCGCAATTGGTATATATTTCCTGTGATCCCAGCACATTGAGTCGGGATGGGCGATATTTGGCGAATGCTGGGTTCAGGTTAGAAAGACTAGCCTTTTTTGATATGTTTCCACAAACGTATCATATTGAGAGCATGAGCTATTGGCGATATCAATAAAAAATTCGTCTCATTTAAATAATCAGATTTGTCAACCAAAAATTATCAAGGGGACTGATGCGCTTTCTTATCTTTCTGCCATTGCGCAGGGGCGATATTGGCGAGAGTGGCCTTCTCCCGGTTGGGTTGGGGTGGAGACAGTTTCATTGCTCACAATGACAAAGACAAGGTTTAATAATGACTGGCTGGGATGATAACAAATTCTTCCGCTCCGACGGATTGATGGATTGATCACAACTTTATTCCCCCT
>DYKV01000229.1 GCA_020722415.1 Anaerolinea sp. | reverse complement strand
GGCATGTATTTCCTCGGGAACAGAACATGTCGAATAAGACAAATGTATCGTTATATATTCTCGCTGCTTGGATGAGTTAATGGCCTATGTCTCCCGATCGCATCTCTAACCAACAATTAGCTGATACATTTAACCTCATTGCCGACTTGCTCGAGATTCGTGGGGAAGTGATTTATAAAATTTTAGCTTACCGCAAAGCTGCGGAGAGCCTGGCAGAGCTAAACAACGACGCTTATGATATCTGGCAAGAGGGCAAGCTCACCCAAATCCCGGGTGTAGGGAAAGCCATTGCAGAGAAAATCGAGGAAATCTTCACTACTGGAAAGCTTGGGTTTCTCGAAAAACTTACTGCTGAGGTCCCGCTAAGCTTAGCGGAAATGCTGCAGGTACCCGATTTAGGTCCCAAAAAAATTGGATTGTTTTGGAAAGAATTGGGCATCACCAACCTAAGTGAATTAGAGGCTGCTGCCCGGAGCGGGAAGCTGCGCACGCTGCCTGGTATGGGCGAAAAGTCCGAAGCCCGCATTTTATCCGGCATCGAAGCTTACAAACGCCGTTCGACTCGTATCCCCATCGGGCAGGCTTACCCATTTGCGCAGCGGTTGATCAGCCGTTTAAGTCAAGCAGCAGATGTTGTGCGGGTCGAAATGGCGGGCAGCTTGCGTCGTGGAAAAATCACCGTTGGGGATTTAGACATCTTAGCGGCAGCGACGGATTCAGCGGCAATTATGGCGCTTTTCCTCTCGGACCCAGAAATAGTGCGGGTGAAAGGACGCGGCGAAACGAAAAGCAGTGTGGAATATGCCCACGGGTTGCGCGCCCAGCTTTGGGTACATCCCCCGGAACGCTTTGGCACTGCCTGGCAATATGCTACTGGCAGCAAAGATCACAATGTCCGGCTGCGCGAACTGGCGCTCAAACAAAACCTTTCTCTCTCAGAACATGCCTTCACCCGGCCGGATGGTAGTGAAATTCTTTGTGCCACGGAAGAATCTGTTTATGCCACCCTTGGTTTGCCCTTTATTCCACCTGAACTACGCGAAGACCGCGGTGAAATTCAAGCCGCTTTACAGGGAAAATTGCCGAAGTTGATCGAGATTGAGGATATCCGCAGTGAACTCCATGCCCACACCACTTGGAGCGATGGGCACCTTTCGATCCAACAACTGGCTGAGGCTGCCGGCCGGCGCGGCCGTAAATTGATCGTCATCAGCGATCACTCCGCCAGCCTAGCGATTACCGGCGGGTTGACCACTGAAGATCTCCAGCGCCAACGGGAAGAGATCGATCGGGTGCAGCAGCTCCTTGGCGATTCGATCCTGATCCTACAAGGTATAGAAGTGGAAATCCGTGCCGATGGCAGTTTGGACTTCCCTGATGATGTGCTGGCAGATCTGGATATTGTCACCGCTTCACTCCACACTAGCCTGCGCCAGCCCCGCCAGCAAATTACGGAGCGGTTACTCAAAGCCATCCACAACCCACATGTGGACATTATCGGTCATCCTACTGGACGCATGTTGCCTAATCGGGAAGGAGCTGACCTCGATATGGAGGCTGTTATGAAAGCAGCCATAGAAAACCAGGTGGCGCTAGAGATTAATGCCCATCCCGCTCGCTTGGATTTAGACGATATTAACGCCAGACGTTTTGTCGAAATGGGCGGCTTGTTGGCAATCAATACTGACGCCCATGCGGAAAGCGACCTGGATTTACTCCATTTTGGCATCACCACAGCTCGACGTGGTTGGGTAGAAGCCCCGGCGGTGCTCAACACCTGGGAGATACCCAAGCTGTTGGCCTGGCTGAAAAACCGGCATGATACAAGATAGACCAGCTTCCCAGGATGGGCTTAAATCCCTTGGATTCTTCTTTGTTCAATTGAGGTTTAAAGAAACAAACACCCCATTCACTCTGGCTTAGTTCCTAAAAAATATGGGTTTACGAAAAATCCCGAAAGGTGATGCTCGCCAGAAAACACCTTACAATCCATCCATTACTCACAATCAGCCGACAGTTATCGCCAAATTATAGGGCGACACTTTTAGTCAGACGATTGGAACAGTCCTGATTCCATGGACGAACCCCTACGATTTGGGTAAGGCGCAGGCACGCTGCTCCGAGAAATGTTACTGGCAATGGTCGCAAGTGCCTTATCGTAAATTGAAATATTGTCTGGTTTGCAAGTTCATTTACCGCTGTAAAGACACATATCAGTTAGCCAAACTAATGGTTCGGACTACTTCGTATCACTGTCCCAGACACCTCGGTTTCTTCACCTTGCCCAAATTATTTCCGCCCAATGCAGAGGATGATCGGTGGCGGATTCGGGTGGCAAGATATACACCGCTTGGATTGCCTTTAAAGGGGGAGAGAGGAAGATATGGTCAATACGATTCCTCCCTGACATATCGGTGCCATCTGGGCTGATCTTCGTTGGATAAAGACTTTCCCAGGCATTAATTAAACGTTCGGCAATCAGCCGGTAAGGCGCTTCGTCATCGCGCAGGTTGTAATCTCCTAGCGCAAGGACGTATTGCTTGTCATCCACCTGCTCCAGCAGGGTTTGAGCGAAAACCTGCATAGCCAGATCGCTCCCATCCGGGTGCACGTTATAGATGGTAAACACTTTCCCATCGAGGTGTATTTCTGCGACAGATGTGGCGATTTCATCTTTATCGCTGTAAGAATAAATCACATGCTGGTTGTATAACGGATATTTGGAGAGAATTGCAGTCCCGTATGTGCCGCTCACCGGCGAGGGCCCATAGAAAGAATAATACCCCAGTTTTCCAGCAAAGTAACGGACGATATCTACATTGTTTAGGGAGATCCGTGCCGAATCGGATTCTTGTAATGCGAGAATGTCGGGTGAGATCTTCTCAATCCACGCCAACTGACGCTGGAAGGAACGTTCACCCTGGCTATCATTGGCTTGCTGAATATTATAGGTCATAACCACTAATGAATCCTGGGTTGATTTAAATGTGCTCAGGCGCGTCGTCCAGAAAGCAGCCGCAATACTGCCCAAACAAAGCAATGCCAGCCCGATCGCTATAATGCTAGTGATTTTCTTTTCATCCGCCTTAACGGCGCTTGGGGTTGCCAGCTTTCCTTGACCGACAATGATGGTCAAAAGAGCTGCCATCAGCAGATAAGGCAGCCAGAATTTATTCCGAAACCAGGGACTTACCGGCTCAACATATCCCCATACGTTAGTGAAAATCTGCATGAAAATCAACAGTACTAACCCGAACGACCCAAGCAACATTCCTCCTGCCAAATGATACGCCGCCGGCCGGCTTTGCTGCAAGCGCTCATATAAAAGGCGCATATCCATGAAAAGTACTGGGAAAAGCAGAATGGTTATTAACATTAGAATCTGCTGTCCCACACTGGGCGCTGCGATGATCACCGGGGGAGAGGCAGGGGTGGGCGGGAATGGCACCCGCAATGCCAGCAATGTTCCGCTTAGGGATAACGTAAACAGTCCGTTCCAGAGGATTATCCCAAACGGCGGGATCTTCTCTAACCATTGCGGCTGATCCAGTTCAACCAGCGCCCAGATGAAAGCTAACCCGCTGACCGCGCCTATAATCAAACGATAATCCATATCACTCCAGCGAGCGATTACCGCCGGGGCTGAGAACGCAAACAATGCCAGTGATATCACCATCATAATCCCTAAGACGGGTAGAGTGGGGTTCGGAGCATTGTTATCTGACTTTTCTTCCACTTCCCAATTGAAGTGTTTGAGCCCCAAGCCCATCAGCAGACCCAATCCCCAACCGATCCAGCCTCCTTCGCGTTGCAAGGAGATATCCAAGCTGAAAGACCATGTCCGCAGGAAAATCGAAGCCAACACAGCCCCAACCAATCCAACCGCGATCCATTTACTCTGCACCAGATGATCTTCTTGATGGGTATAGGAAGTCAACAAAAAGGCGAAAAGCACCAGCCCAGCTGAGGTAGCGATACCGCTGCTGAACATCCGTCCTAGGGTGGGGAGATAAGGTATGAAGCCGCGCCCGAGAAACACCAACCCAAATAATGTCCAGATCAAAACTTTGTTTGGTTTTCGGGGCAGAACAAAGAGGATAACCGGGGCAAAGAAAAATAGTAAACTTAAGGCTTTTTCATCTAAAGAAGTTTTCAGCAGGTCGAGGATATAAATTGATTCCACCAAGCAACCCATAGATTGGAGAAGAAAAAGGAAAAAGATACCAAAAACAAGCGTGATCCAGGTCGGTTTCTTCATAAGAACTCCTTT
>DYKV01000228.1 GCA_020722415.1 Anaerolinea sp. | reverse complement strand
TGCTGTAGATAAAACCGATCAGGTCATTTTGTTTATTCTTTTATGTTGGAGGTTGGGATGTCTTTCTTATTCAAAAAAAGTAAGAAAAAATTTACTCGTTTATTTTTTGCGACCGATTTACATGGATCCGAAAAGACCTACCGAAAATTCATCAATGCAGGCAAATTCTATGAAGCCAATGTTTTGGTGATGGGTGGAGATATTACCGGAAAACTACTGATCCCGGTTATCAAAGAGACTAATGGCCATTATCGCGCAACTCTCCAAGGCACCATCCGCCATGTTGAAACTGATGAAGAATACAAAAACCTCATCGAGACGATCGGTTTACTTGGTTTTTATTACAAAGTGATGGAGGAAGAGGAATATAAATCTCTGCAAAGTAATCAAGATGCTGTTGAGAGACTGTTCCATGATCTAGCGCGGCAACGATTGGAGGAGTGGATTGACTTGGCAGAGACACGGCTAAAAGGGACCGGCATTCGCTGTTTTGTGACTGGTGGTAATGATGACGATCCTGAAGTGTTAAAGGTTCTAAAGCGTGAGGGAACCGAGGCGTTTGTCGCTTGTGAAGGGGAAGCTGCATTTGTAGATGATGAACATTGTATGATCAGTGTTGGTTATAGTACACCCACTCCTTGGAAAACCCCGCGAGAAATCTCGGATGAGCAGCTAGGAGCATATATTGAAGAAATGGCTGCAAAAGTGCCTGACATGAATAAGGCGATATTCAATTTCCATGACCCACCTAATGATTCAACCTTGGATACCTGCCCGGAATTAGATTGGAGCACCGATCCTCCTACGCCTATCGTTAAGGCCGGGCAAATTGTGATGCATGGCGCTGGCAGTAAATCGGTGCGTAAGGCGATCGAGAAATATCAACCCATGCTTGGTTTGCACGGGCATATCCACGAATCACGCGGTGTGGTGAAAATCGGTCGGACAACCTGTATAAATCCAGGTAGTGAGTATGGCGAGGGATTTTTACGTGGTTGTTTGGTCAATATATCCGAAGGGAATGTAGAAAGCTTCCAGATGACTAACGGATAGATTGACCTTTTTTCAAGAATTCAAAGGAGGTGACTGGATATAATTTTTGACTTGCGTTAATTTATCTTATTGTCTCGTTAATATAATCATGTAAGAACATCTTTGAGCGAAAGGAGAATTCTATGACAACAACAACTGCAACACCTGAAGTGTTTGTACGCAAGGCTTCTGGCTTGGTGCGAGTAATGTCACCTTGGGCGGCTTTTGTGTACAACATATTGACGATGGGATTGATATTCCCATGGACTTATTTGTGGGCACCAGGAGCTCTGCCGGGGGGTAAATTGGTTTGGGGTATCCTATTAGCTATGTTGATTGAGATCCCCATTGCATTTGTCTATGTATGGTTATCCACCGCCATGCCTCGATCGGGAGGTGATTACGTGTTCGAAAGTCGTGTGTTTGGTGGTGGAGTAGCTTTTACGGTTGTTATGTCCGGATATGTCATCTGGATTTTACAATGGGTAGCGCTTTCTGGTTGGCTAGTTTCGTATCTAGGCTTTGCCCCGCTTTTCTTAGGGCTTGGCGCAACACTGGGAAATAGTTCATTGTTCAATCTCGGGATTTGGTTCACCCAGTCAACGGGAATTGTGGTCGTTAGTATACTTAATGCGCTCATCGCCGCGTATATTTTGGTAACTGGTTTCAAGAATTACATTAAACTCCAAAACGTGATGATTGTGTCGATTGCGATCGCTTTCTTAACCACCTTGATAGTGTTGTTCACAGTAGATCCAGCAACTGTTCCGCAAAAGCTCAATGCCTTTTCAGTGGCTGCTGGCGGGTCAGCGAATTTCTACCAAGAAGCGATCGATGCTGTTAAAACGGCTGGAATTGATCTCAATCCACCCTTCAGTTTGTTGGCGACTTTACTGATTGCACCGATTGCTTGGACTTCTTTGCAGTGGGCAACTTATTCTGCTCAGCAAAATGGTGAGATCAAAGACGCCCGCTCATTCTCCAGCCAAACCTTTATCATGGTTGGTTCCCTCATTGTGACCGGGGTTTTATTGGCGTTACTGGCAGTGGGATTGGAGAAGGCTATTGGCACCCATTTCCTATATGTGGCTGGCGCAGGATATTGGTCGCTAATCCCAGAAGCCAATATCGCCGGATTCAATTTATGGCCACCTATTCTAGCGGTTGCATTGACCGGTAGCCCCATCGTTGTGATTTTGATTGCATTTGGCTACATCATGAATGGTCACCAGATCGTCCACAACTGTTACATCGGAATGACCCGCGTCATAGTTGCAATGTCGCTTGACCGATTGTTACCCGAATGGTTCAGTCGAGTTGATGAACGACATCATACCCCAGCCAATGCACATTGGGCTTATTTCTTAGCTAGTATCCCGGTAATTTTAGCCTATAACTTAGTCCCTGGCTGGATAGGTTTGACTCTCGGAGTAACTTTTGGTTGCGGATATGTGTTTATCATCACTAGTCTCTCAGGCGCCTTGCTGCCTTACAAAGCCAAGGATGTATATGAAGGTTCTCCTGGTTCAAAATATAATGTAAGTGGCTGGGTTGGATTGCTGTTTACAGTGATCGGAATGGCTGGATTTATTATCACTGCTTGGTCATTAGCTCCGCAGGCATTTGCGAACTATCCCACGCTGATATGGTTAGTCCGTCTGATCGCAATTTTGGCAGTATTGGCTTTCCTTTATCCCATGCGCAAGCACATTGCAGAATGGATTACAGGCAAACCGATGCCCTGGTTGTCTGCGTTAGGCATGTTGGGAGGCGGTTTAGGGATGTCAATGGTTGTCGCATTTTTGCTCGCTCCACAATTAGGTATTATAGGTAACTGGGACTTCAGTGAATTTCCCAAGCATCTCTGGTCGCAAATCATCGCCTTTGGTTTGATTATCATCAGCGCACTCTGGTATTACTTTGTAAAACAGGCACAACGCACCCGTGGAATTAATGTGGATAATGCCTTCCGGGAGATACCGCCAGAATAAGCGCTTTGGTTATACTTAGCAAGATCACTACAGCATCTAAAAACCTTAGGAGAGTGGGAATATATCGTTATCCCACTCTCCATGAGAGATCATTGGATGAGGAGAATCAGTTATTCCGATGGATATCGAACAGGTCATTCAGAAAATTGATAATTGGAAGAGCAAAACTCATGAAGTGCACTCCCTTTCGGGAGGTTTGACAAACACCAATTATAAAGTTATTGTTGAAGGTCAGTCTTTTTTTGTACGCATACCAGGAGAAAGCACAGAGTTACTGGCAGTGGATCGCCTAAATGAATATGAAAACACCAAAGCAGCCGCCCAGACTGGGGTAGGACCAAAGGTGCTGTATTACTTGCCTGAAGAAAAGGTGATGGTTTTAGAATTCATCGAAGGAAAGACCATGTCTAATCAGGCATTGAATGAGCCAGGTATGCCAAAGCGGATTGCCAAATCCCTCAGAATGCTTCATGCTGGTCCTCGATTTTACACCGATTTTAATATGTTCCGCTTAGTGGAGTACTATTTGAAAATTGTCGCTGAATATCGAATTCCGATACCAGCGGGATACATGGATAGGTTACCCACGGTACAACGTATTGAACAAGCAGTGTCCGTTAACCCACTTCCTACTGTCCCTTGTCACAATGACCTATTGGCTGAAAATTATTTGGACGATGGAAACTTGTTGCGTCTGATTGATTTTGAGTATAGCGGAAATAACGACCCTTGTTTTGAATTGGGAAATACATGTCAAGAGTTACAGTACAGCGAAGATAAAATAGTAGAGTTATGCGAAGCATATTTTGGAGTTGCTACCCCAAGCCGCTTGGCAAGAATGAAATTGAATATGATCATGTCTGATGTAGGCTGGACGCTTTGGGCTGCGATTCAGCAGAAGATATCTAAGATCGAATATGATTTTTGGGGCTGGGCGGTGGAACGCTGGGCGAGAGCAGTCGAAAAGATGGACTCATCCCATTTTGAATCATGGTTAATGGACGTGCAAACAAATGATATCAGATAAGTCAAGCAAAAACAGGCGGAATTCCCAATTCCAGCAATTTATTGCCCATACTTATAGCGCGGTTCATTGAATTTTAATTAATAGCAGGCGGGTTATCTTTCGCCTATCTCGTACTCTGTTTGAGGACAGAATTGGGAACAAAATGCCTCTACTCTGCGGAAAAAAATGAAGCAGTTTATGAGGTGTGAGGATATGTTGCATTAGGGGATTGAGAAATAACAGAAATCACTTTAAGAGGTTTGAGAA
>DYKV01000227.1 GCA_020722415.1 Anaerolinea sp. | reverse complement strand
AAATACCTGTTCTGTCATTTCGAAGGAGATTCTGCGATTGAGAAATCACTGTATTGGCTGCGATAAGATTTCTCCTCACTGCGTTCGTCGAAATGACAAAGGCTTGCATTCGTTGAAATAACAAGCGTGTGTCATTTCGAAGGAGCGTAAGCGACTGAGAAATCTTAGCCAACAGTTTAGGGTTTCTCGCTTTCGCTCGAAACTACAATACCTGAGTGGTTTGACAGTGTCACATTAAACATTTGTTCTATAAAACTCTATGCTTTCTATCACTGCGAACGAAGCGAAGCAGTCTCCTGGTTTGCGAGGGGATTGCTTCGTCGCAAAGAACGCTCCTCGCAATGACAACTATACGAAAATGTGACATTGTCAAAGCAGTCATTTTTTTCCATTATATAACCATATTCTTTATAACTTATGGTCATTTTTTAAAAATTTTGTTGATAAATTAAATATTCTTACTAACCTCTCCACCTCGAAAGCCTATTCCCTAAAAAACAAATGTAAACCTATTGTCCACCAGACTGGATCAAACTACTGGGTGCAGCGTTTTGGCTTGCTGTTACTGTCACCCCATTCTTCTTCAAGTATCCTAAATAAGGGCGGCTGCCATTATAGGCAATCCACCCTTCTAGGTTAAAAGCCAGCACACCCTCATCCAACATCCATTCCCCATTGTATTTTCTAGCTACATGAATATGGGTTCCAGAGGCAGTCCCACCTTCACAAGATGGATGGCCTATCGGATCACCCTGGTTAAGTTTTGCACCAAGCGGAGCTCGATCCTGGGTTGCAACATGTAGGTGAAAAATCACCCAACCAGTTCTTTCATCTCCATCGCCATCTAAATCCAATACCAATTCACCTTGCCCGACTCGAGCGACTATCCCGCTTGCCATGGCAGTGGCGAATAGATCAGTAGGCACACATCCATGTGCCACCGAAGGGGGAGCAAAATCCAATGCCGAGTAAGGTTGTCCCGTACCCCAACCGGTATGTGGGCCTCCGGTCAGCGCCCATACTTCACCGGGTTTAAAGGGAAAAGCTAAAGGAGGTTGCTCTAAACTGCCGGGAATATGGGGTTGTTCATTCGCCCAGGGATCACCAAATAATTCTCGATAAGTTTTTGCCAATCCCTCCGGTCCTATGGCTTTCTGATAAGCGTCATAAGGCAAAAGTAAATTAAAATAATAATGCAACGCAGCCGAGGCAGCATTGAGCCAGGGATCAAAACGTTCTTCACGCCCATCCGTGAATTCAATGGAAAGCAATTGGGATGTTCGAAAACCATAATAAGCATTGTTCAAGACGTTAGCCGTCCATATTAACTGGCGATAAAGCCCCTTTCGCCCAATATCCTGGTAGCCTAATGGATAAGTAAGCTCTTCATCGCTCGGCTTGGGGTTAGTTAACCCGCCTGAATGGAACTCCAATAAGGCTAATAATAGAGTTGGGGAGACGCTAAAATGCTGTGCCACAATATCAATGATCTCCCCAGCGCCATGGTTGCCATTGGATGCATATTCCGTATAGCCGTTCAACCAACCATTATGCTGAGCGATAAATGCCGAAGTATCAAACCCAAGCAGCGCAGGTCCATTGATAAAGCGTTCATTGGGAATGATTGGGTAAGAGCTTCCCCAAAGCGGCACATAGTAAATAGGAATCTTCATCGGCATACCGGGCGGCATCGTGGTTGCTGAGCGGGGGATGAAAGTGTTAGCAGCCAAGATTTCGTCTATGGTTGTATTGAACCGAGCAGCCAGCAAAGGTAAAGTGTCACCCGATTGAGCATTGTAATCTACCAATTCACCCGGCGCGTAAACCGGTCGAGTAACAAGCGGGGTTGCCTCGGCAGTGCTAGCCAGGGTTGCTAAGGCAGCTTGGGCACTTTCCCAATTTAAACCCGAATTTGATTCCGGTGACACAGGAAAATTACAACCCGATAATAAAACAGCAAGGATAAAGGCTCCTCCCAGCCAGCGGTATATCAGGGATCGATCATATAACCACCCCAACTTATGGGACGACTGGGGTTGGTGCCGGGGTAGGTGTAGGACGCGAAATTTTAGTCTCATAGGATCCAAAAGGGTGAGCCACGATGGTTTTACCCGCATAAGTTAGCGTTCCTTCATAAAGCTTTTTGCCAGCATGTGCAATCCAACCTTCTAAATTGAAAGGGATAGTCCCATCGGCCAAAATCCACTCCCCATTATACTTCCGGCCGATATGAACGTGGGTGCCAGTTGCTCGTCCTCCTTCGCAGGATGGATGACCTATCCGATCGCCCGTTTTAACTCGAACTCCGCTTTGAATACGCTGCTTTTTCGCCACATGCATGTAGAGAATAGCCCAACCGGTCTGTTCGAATCCATCGGCTAGGTTGCCGTCTGGATTGTCGAGGTCTAAAATAACCGCCCCAAATTCCGATCGAACGATAACGCCATTTGCCATTGCCGTGATCCAGGCATCCGAATCAACACAGCCGCTTTCATAAGTTGCAGGGGCAAAGTCCAATGCAGCAACAGCCCCTTCTGTCTCCCATACCACATGCGGTCCACTGGTAAACGCCCACATTCGACCTGGCTCAAAAGGAAGGATCAATGGCGGCTGTTTCAGTCCTAAAGGGACGAGCGGCTCAGTTTTAGCTGCCCGCATCCAAAAATCGCCAAACATTTTTTGATAAAGGGGAATAAAGCCACTGTTCGGGTTTAAAGCCTCGCGCCATTGTAAGGCATCCTGATAAAACGCAAAAAAATATTCCAATGCCGCACTGCCGGCATTGGATTGCGCATTCAGCGGAATAATTATATTCTTTCCCAGATCAATCTCGTCGAGCGTAGCGGATCGCCAACCATAATATCCAGCTGCCAGACGACTGGAAGCCCAACTTAATTGGCGGAACAACCCTTTGCGATGATAATCCGCATTGCCAAGTAAATAATCCTTATCTACATTTGGGGATAAATCTCCCAAAACGCACCCGCTGCGATATTCCAATAAAGCTATTAATAAGCGTGGATTGATGGAATTCTCTAAAGCCACTCGTTGAATAATCTGAGCGGCGCTGGTCCATCCAGTGCTCTTCAAATATTCCCGATAATTTTTTAACCAACCTTGCGTCTGGTCTAAATAGGCTTTAATGTCAAAATCTAAAGCGGAAGGTGAATAGACGACCTCACTATCTGGGAATAACCAACTCGGGTTGTTTGTGGCTGTCGCCGTTATCGGAAAACGGGTTGGGGTAATGGTGATCAGCGGGCGACTCGCCGACGGTGAGGATATTTGAGGGGGATCGTCTGTAATGATATCGGATGGAATGGGAGAAGGAATCGATTCAGAGGCTAATTTGGTTGTCCCCGACAACACCGGTTGGCAAGCCGAACAGAAAATTCCAACCCAAATCATCAGCATGCTTAGCCATTTCATGCCATTAATCCCTAAATTCTTATGGGTCATTATCGCTTAGGGTAATAAAGGATTTTTGAGCGCCGTTACTATTCGCTACAATCGTTTCATTCCCCCGGGTTAAATAACCTTGGTAGGCTTCCTCTCCTGCATGGGCAATCCAACCGCTTAGATCAAAGGGAATTGGTCCATCCGCAGCAATCCATTCCCCATTAAATTTTCGCGCAATATGGACATGAGTGCCAGTGGCAATCCCACCCTCACAGGATGGATGCCCAAGGCGATCACCCTTATCTACCCAGGTTCCGACTGGGATTCGATTTTCTGAGGAAACATGGAGATAGATGATCACCCAGCCAGTTTGTTCTTTTCCGTCGCCGTCCAAATCCAACACCACTACGCCGCGATCGGAACGCACTACAAGCCCCGAAGCCATGGATGTAACCCAAGCTGGTGATTCAACGCAACCGGGCGCAGCCGATGCAGGTGCAAAATCCAAGGCGGCATAGGAACCATCATGTTCCCAAGCGCCATGGGGACCGCCGGTAAAGCTCCATAGTTTATTGCGTTCAAATGGTAAACTAAGGGGTGGCTGCACAAGGCCTGGCGGGTAAAGCGGTTCAACGCTCTGCGCCCTTGCCCAATCATCCCCAAACATTTTCTGATAAAAAGCCGGAAATCCCTTCTCAGCATCTATGGCTCTTACCCATTGCTGACTATCAGAGATTTGGGCAAAATAATATTGTAATGCTACACTGCCCGCATTTAAATCAGGCGCGAGGCGGATTTTATAGCGGTCATTTAAAAAACTCAACTCAGTCAGCCGCCCTTCCCGCCAACTATAATAACCGATAGATAATTGATTAACCGCCCAAACTAGCTGACGAA
>DYKV01000226.1 GCA_020722415.1 Anaerolinea sp. | reverse complement strand
TAGGTTGAAAAATGGATAAAAACATCAATAATACATTTTCTACTTTTGTATCCTTTCGATGAGGATGGAAATAATCCCCGATCCAACTCTCCCCTTGATTGACTTGCACCGCCATCTGGATGGCAGTGTGCGATTGAGTACGATTCTCGATCTGGGTAAGCGATACAATTTGCCATTGCCAGCTTGGGAAATAGAAAGATTACGCCCTTATGTCCAAGTAACCAAACCACAATCTGATGTTATGGAATTTATCCGTAAATTCCAGTGGATGGTGGGCGTCATGAAGGACTATGAGGCGGTACGCCGAATAGCCTATGAAGCTGTCCTAGACGCAAAACAGGAGGGGATAGATTATATTGAATATCGTTTCAGCCCATGGTTTATGGCAGAACCTCATCACCTTAACCCTGAAAAGGTCGTCGCCGCGGTGATCGAGGGGGTGAGATTAGGTGAAATGGAAAGCGGTATAAAAGTAAATCTGATAGGTATTATTAGCCGTACCTATGGAGTGGAAAAAGCCTGGGAAGAATTAAACTCTCTGCTTACCTTCGCTCCACACTTGGTCGCCATTGATTTAGCAGGTGACGAGGCTCATTTTCCGGGTGAGTGGTTCAGGCCACATTTTCGGAAAGTCAGCGAATATGGATTGAAGGTCACCATCCACGCTGGTGAGGCAGCTGGTCCGCAAAGTATCTGGCAAGCAATTCGGGAATTAGGTGCACAGCGAATCGGCCATGCTGTAAGCGCAATCCGAGATCCTGCTTTACTGGATGCCCTGCGGGAGGAAAAGATTGGGATCGAAGTCAATTTGACAAGTAACGTCCAAACCAGCACAGTAGCCAGCTATGATCAACATCCTTTACGCACCTTTTTAAAATCTGGACTGCTTGCCACCATTAATACGGATGACCCCGGGATTAGTGGGATTGATTTAGGCCATGAATATCGAATCGCTGCGCCGGCTGCCGGGCTGGATGCCGATCAAATCCGGCAATGTCAAAGCAATGCACTGCAAGTTGCCTTCTTATCCGAAGCAGAAAAGCAGCTATTGCTGGAGAAAAAAAGAAAGCTATGCTGATTTTATCAGTGGGAATGCCCCGCGCCGGCTCGGGTTGGTTTTATAACCTTATGCATGACCTGGTGGTCGTGAATGGAGGCACAGACGCCCGTTTAATTCGCCAGCGTTTTCACCTCAACCGAATCTGGAGCGAGGTCAATTGCAATATCGGTGTGTTGTCATTGCGACGATTGATCTTGAGTATGCTGCCAGCGCTTATGGGATACACCTATGTGATCAAAGCCCATGCTGCACCCTCTCTGACAGCTATTAGACTGATGAAATTAGGCTGGCTGCGCGCCGCTTATATCTACCGAGACCCGCGGGATGCCATGCTTTCTGCTTTAGAGAATGGGCAAAGGGCTCGCCAAAAAGGGCGGGCAAACGCCTTTTCGGAATTAGTAGATTTTGAACATGCTTTGGCGTTCATGCAGGAGTATGTCCAAATCTCACAAGCCTGGCTAGCCTTACCCCATGTCTTGAAGGTACGCTATGAGGACCTGGTTAATAGTTATGATCGGGAAACCGAGAAATTAAGCGCTTTTCTGGGGGTGAATCAGGGTTCACAACAAACCCAAGCCGTATTGGACCGCTACCGGCCAGCCCAAGCCACCGCTGAACAGAAAGGGTTACACTTCCGTAAAGGGATTAGCGGTCGCTATCGTCAGGTTTTCACCCAAACCGAACAAGAGATCCTCAATCGCACCTTTGGAGATTATTTAATCAAAAACGGGTACCAAGTCGAAAGGGATTTGCCTGCCGGCTAAGGTTGATAAAATAGCAACAATTTGCTCTAAAATTTGATATAGAAAATGGGATAAAGATGAGAACGCTTGAATGGGATGTAAATAACCAAAATCTTCGGATGATTGACCAACGTTTATTACCTGGTGAGCTTCGCTTTATTTATTGTAACACCGCTGCAGAGGTTGCGTCTGCTATCCGAGAGATGGTCGTGCGCGGTGCGCCCGCCATTGGTGTGGCGGCTGCGTTTGGGATGGCGCTAGCAGCCCAGCGATCACGCGCCGTCAATCGCCCCCAATTTCTACAAGAATTACAGGAAGCGGGAGAGACACTGCGCGCTGCTCGTCCGACGGCGGTGAACCTAAGTTGGGCGGTTAACGCCATCCTAAAAATGGTGATGGAGAGTTCTGCTTCGCTATCGGAATTGAAGCATCTGATACTCGATGCAGCGCAGTGCCTGGCAGATGAAGATGTTGCTATCAACCGTCGTATGGCGGAGCATGGGGCGCAATTGATTAATGATGGAGATACGATCATCCATCATTGCAACACCGGGGCGTTAGCAACCGTGGATTGGGGAACTGCTTTGGGTGTTATTCGTTACGCACATGAAAGCGGCAAACATGTTCATGTTCTTGTGGATGAAACCCGCCCACGTTTACAAGGCGCACGCCTGACGGCGTGGGAATTACAACAATATGGGATACCTTTCGACATCATCAGTGACAATGCTGCCGGGTATTTCTTGCAGACCGGTCAAGCCCAAAAGGTGTTTTTCGGTGGGGATCGGATGGCGGCTAATGGTGATGTGGCAAACAAAATTGGTTCCTATATGCTAGCATTGGCTGCCCACGATAATGGGATACCCGTTTATACCGTTGTGCCTACATCAACCGTTGATCTGACGCTTGCCCATGGAGGACTGATTCCAATCGAGGAACGTTCTCCTGAGGAAGTGTTAGGGCTGCAGTTCCAGGGTCAAACGGTTGTACCCCGTGGTGCAACCGCCCGCAATCCAGCATTTGACGTAACCCCAGCGCGCTTATTGACTGGCATTGTGACCGAAAATGGGGTGATCTATCCGCCCTTTGAGATCAATTTGCTTAAAGTGATAAAAACGAGCGAAGGCGATCAAGAGTAAATAGTTGGATTTATTGGCAGGACCTTACCGGGTGTTCTTTGGAAATAAATCGTATTTCGTTGGGTATTTTGGGTTTATTGAATGTATTCTTTTCCAACATTTAAATCAAAGAATGGATTAAAATTGTGGGTTGAAGTCATATTATCCGGATGGAGGACTGCAGCGTGAATATCGTTATCACCGGCTCGGTAGCCTATGACTACCTGATGAGTTTTCCCGGCTATTTCAAGGATCACATCCTGCCTGAACATATCGAGCGGATTAGCCTTTCGTTTCTGGTGGACGCAATGGAAAAACGGCGCGGGGGGATCGCTCCCAACATTGCTTATACTTTAGCGCTTTTCGGTGAACGGCCGCGCTTATTAGCTGCTGTGGGTGAGGATTTCGAGGAATACCGCGCCTGGCTAGAAAAAAATGGGGTTGATACGCGGGGCGTAAGAGTCATCCCTGGCGTATTGACCGCCTCTTTTTTTGCGAATACGGATCGCTCCAATGCGCAAATAGCCACGTTTTACACCGGTGCGATGGCGTATGCCGCTCAACTGCACCTGCATGAGATGTTAGATGAACGACCGGATCTGGTGGTTATCTCGCCCAATGATCCGCAAGCGATGAAGCAATACGTTCAAGAATGCCGTGAATTAGAAGTCCCCTATCTTTACGACCCGAGTCAACAAATCGTGCGCCTCACAGCCGAGGAACTCAAAGAGGGGATAAATCATGCCCATGCCCTCTTTGTCAACGATTATGAGTTCGCATTGATTCAGAACATGACTGGTTACTCACCCCAAGAAATTCTTCGCTATGTGTCGTTCATGGTGGTAACTCGCGGTGAACAAGGCGCCGATCTATACACCGATTATCAGCAGGTACATATTCCAGCGGTGCCGCCGGAACAAATCGCCGACCCAACTGGGGTGGGGGATGCATTTCGGGGGGGGTTCTTGGCGGCATACGCGCGCGGTCTGGATTGGGAGACTTGTGCCAGGGTTGGCGCTCTAGCGGCAACTTATTGCCTCGAACAGTATGGTCCACAGGCTCATCACTACACCCCTGCCGAATTTACCCGGCGTTTTCGCCGTTATTTCGATGATCATGGCAATTTAGAGATATTTATGACTGAAATGTAGCCAGGACTGCTTTGATGTGACCTGAGTTTTTCGGTTGAACGCGGATAAGTAAACCATTGGTAATACTTTTCCAATCAACTCCTTTCTCAAGTCCGGTACTTTATGAACTGAGAAGTGAAATGCTAGTTTTTTGTGCAAGAATTATTAAACACAAAGGAAACGAAGTACACATGGGGCTTTAAGGTCTTCCTTCGTAACCTTTGTGCCCGTAGAGTTTGAATCTCTTTTGGCTTGGC
>DYKV01000225.1 GCA_020722415.1 Anaerolinea sp. | reverse complement strand
AATAAGAGAGTGCTCGCCGAAGGCGCCCAAGGGAGCTTGCTCGATCTTGATCATGGTACCTACCCCTTTGTTACCAGCTCTTATCCGACGGCAGCAGGTGCATTGTTAGGTCTTGGCATCGGCGTTGGGCACGAAGGGCGGGTAATTGGAGTAACAAAAGCCTTCCAAACCCGGGTTGGCTCAGGACCGTTCCCAACCGAAGTCTTTGACGACACCGCTGTTCGTTTACGCGGGAGTGGCGCTAACCCTTGGGATGAGTACGGCACGACGACTGGCCGGCCGCGGCGGGTAGGATGGCTAGATCTAGTCTTGTTGCGTTATACCATTCGCATCAATGGGGTTAACGAGTTGACTGTGACCAAATTGGATGTATTAAGCGGTTTGGAGAGAATCAATCTATGCAATGCCTATCAATCTATCGGGAAAATATTCCCCAATCTCCCGCTCGGTCCCGCCGATCTCAGCCACTTTCAACCCGTCTATGACAGCATGCCTGGATGGAAGGAAGAGATTCGCAACCTTCGGAATTGGAAAGACTTGCCCATTGCGGCTCAAAATTATGTCAATAGAATTGCTGAACTCTGTCAAGTGCCAATCCGATTTGTCTCCGTTGGTCCAGAACGGGAGGATGTGATTGAAGTCCCTTACCCGTAACGCGGCATTCATGCCGCTACCAAACAGCGACATCAATGTCTAAAACATTTGCGCGTTCGATGCAAATGTTGCACGGTAATACTATAATTACCAAACGCTATTTCCAAGAGGAAAAGTGGATTCCGCATTTTATACGATCACATAACCAACCATGAGATTCAATTTGATTGTAGTATTGGCTTTGTTTTTTGGTTTGCTTTTGGTTAGCTGTGTCGCATCCTCCCCTCCTCTCGAGGCAAATATACCAATCACATCTACTGCAACAGTCACCCCTACGGTTACCATCGTCTGGTTCCCCCCTACCTCGACATCCACTGCGATACCCACTCCGATCATTACTCCTACCGTAGAACTCAAACCAAGGATAGGTAACCTCCTGTTTTCAGATGATTTCACCACAGCCTCGAACTGGATGCTTGCCCAATCGAACAATAGCAGTGTCGCCCTCGGGAAAAATGAAATCACCCTGGCAATTTCCCAATCGAAAACCTACCTGTATACCTTGCGTAACGATCCCCAATTGGAGAACTTTTATTTAGAGATAACTGCCGCTCCGAACCTTTGCTTGGCTGATGACGAGTATGGAATCCTCTTTCGTTTCACACCAAACCAAGAGTTTTACCGATTGGGATTAACCTGCGATGGTCAATTACACTTAGATAGATATGTCCAAAACCGAGCCACGATGATCTATCCGAAAACCTATAGTGGTGTAGTGCCGCCAGGTGCGCCGAGTTCTTCTTTGATTGGATTATGGGCGTTGGGGAGCCAAATCAGTGTTTTTATCAACCAACAGTACCAGTTTACTTTGAATGATTCAGCAATACCGGCTGGTTCGCTCGGCTTATTCGCCCGAACTGGAAACCATGACGCTATGACCGTAAACTTTTCTGACCTCAAAGTTTACCAGACTAAATAGAGAAAAATATTTTAGCAGCTCTGTATTATAATGATAGAAATAAACACATAATTCGTCATAAAATAGTTATGAGAATAGGTAAAAGGAGCTTTTCATGTCATACCATACCATTATTTTAGCTGGCAATCTAGGCCGCGATCCCGAAATGCGTTATACCCCCAATGGACAACCGGTTACATCATTTTCTGTTGCGGTTAACGATAATTACACCTCCAACTCTGGTGAAAAAGTTCAACGGACAATTTGGTTTCGCATCACCGCATGGGGCAAACAAGCCGAGGTTTGCAATAACTACCTAAAAAAAGGCCAAAAAGTACTCGTCGAAGGCCGCTTGGTTGTAGATCCAAACACCGGTGGTCCGCGCATTTGGCAACGCCAAGATGGCTCTAGCGCAGCCTCTTTCGAAGTCAGCGCTCAAGCAGTACGCTTCCTTTCAGCCAAAGGCGAAACAGAAGCGCCAGAAGCATTGGTTGAAGGAGCAGAAGTTGATAGCGGTGATAATATCCCATTTTAGGATAGGCAGGAATAATTGACCAATAACGAACCGGCTAGTAACTCTATGCCATTTCCGGATTTACAATTCCCGGAAAACTTAATCGTTGAATATGTCAATTTGGTGCGGATAGCCCACTCTCCCTCAGAGTTGATTTTCGATTTTGCACAGCTCTTACCGGGACTAAACCGACCATTGGTCCAATCTCGGATCATCATGTCTCCTTTGGGAGCGAAATTGTTTTATCATGCTCTAGCAGAAAATATCGCTCGATTTGAGGCAACCTTTGGTGAAATCCCCATCCCGAGAGGTACTTCACTCGCAGATGAACTTTTTCACTCTCCCAAACCACCCACTCCGGAATAGATCTACATGGACAATCTTGAATCAATCGCAGAGCGCATCCACGAATCGTTTACATCCCGTTCAGCCGCCCGGGAAGCAGCATTGGCACAAGCCCGATCACTCATCCGGCATTGTGCCAATGCTATCCGGGCCGTCCATCGCGATGAAAGAGAATTAGCCCTCCAAGAATTACAGATCGCCAACGGTCTGGTCGAAGCCCTGCAAAATAATCAACACACATTCCCGGATATCTATTATGAAGGATATACTCAAGATGCACTGAAGGAATTTGCTGAAGCCAGCATTGTCTACAAACTAACCGAAAATGGCAGTCTTCCCCAACCAGAAGAATTAGGAATCGAATACGCGGCATATTTAAAGGGAATGGCAGAAGCCATCGGAGAACTCCGCCGTCGCTGTTTAGATACCTTACGGGTCAATCACACTCAAGAAGCTGAACAAATGCTAAGTTATATGGATGATATTTTTGCTGTCCTCACCACGATGGATTATCCTGACGCAATTACCGGTGGATTACGACGCTTAACCGATATCGCCCGGAGCATTATCGAGCGCACCCGCGGAGACTTGACGCTGAGCCTACGCCAAGAAAAGCTGGAAAAAAGCTTAAGCCATTTAGAGAAACAACTAAACCATAACACCCCGCATTAGTGCGGGGTTTTTACTTTCCATATTTATTGATTTGATAACTGACCTCACTACAAAAACGACTAGATAAAACTTATCCTACTTATAACCGTATACAAACAGCTAGAAATTTAATAAAATTGAACAAATCCAATCACAAGGCAGAAAATGTTCAAGAAAAACTAAAGACACAAACGATTACCACTAATCAGTATATGAACTGCCCTCTAAAAACGACGGAAGCGACTAGTAGTTAGTCATAGTACAGAAGTCAGGTGTACATCTTGAATTGTGCCCACTTTTGCTACCGATAAGGCAAACAATTGGCTGGTGAGAAACTCGATTGAGCGACGAACCAGACAAGGATGGGTAGTAGTGTGCAATGCTTGTAACCGTGCTTGAATGGGAGGAGACAAGATTCTCGAGGTGCACAGGCGGTCAAGGGCGTTTGGGCTTGATCATATATGCGTTAGGTATAGAAGCCTTCAGGGGAAAAGATTTTCTCCTTTAGACGCATCACTGGTTGAAAGAAGTTATGATACAACCATAATAGATCCAGCAACTGGTTGAGTATAGAGCATTGCGCAACGGTATCCAAACCCTGGTAACCTACGATAGCGCGGACTAAACTGAAATTATTTTCCTCAGCAAAGCGGTTTTCATTCTTATGAAAAGGGCGACTACGCGAAAGTTGCCTGTCTTTGAGCACATCTTTCCAGAATTTGAGCAAAACCGTATTGAAGAACTCGCTTCCATTGTCGGGATGGATTTCCAATACTGGGATCGGCAGACGGTTCAATATGCGCCGAAAGGCATCTTCCATAACCAGGTGACTGCGTCCCAAGATAGCAGCGCATTCACTCCAACCGGTAGCTACATCCACCATCTGCAAAGTATGTATATATTGCCCTTCGTTATTAGTCCCTGGTGGACAAGATCCATCTCAAAATGCCCCGGCTGGTTTTCTTACCGTGCAATCCTTAGCATGGGCACATTCCGCAGCAATCGGTTAGGCTGGGTAGGACGCTGTTTGTGATCGGCCAGTCTGGGTACTACTTGCCCTACTCGTTTCAGGATGCACCTCAGGGTTGAGAGCCTCATTTGCCCCAATCTCTCCATGACTGCTGATGTAATGTGCAACTCGGTCACTTCCTCCATTTCGTCTAGCAGCTTACTCCGTTCTTTTTTATTTTTGGCTTTCCAGTATCTCACTCGCATTCGATGTAAATATTTGCGTCTTTCATCTATTG
>DYKV01000224.1 GCA_020722415.1 Anaerolinea sp. | reverse complement strand
TACCCGGAAGCTGAGACCGATTTAAACCACCCAGCCTGGAAAGGAATTATCAACGGCGGAGTTTTTTGGTGGGATGAGCCTCTGTTGGGTTACTACCGAACCACCGACCACTGGGTGCTGCGCAAACATGCGCAAATGCTTGCCGATGCCGGCCTTGATGTCGTCTTTTTCGATTGTACCAACGGCACCTTCACTTGGAAATCATCTTATATGGAATTGCTAAAGGTGTGGCACCAGGCGCGGCAAGATGGAGTCAAAACGCCGCAAGTAGCTTTTCTGCTTCATTTCGGCTCCGACAATGAATCCCTGATGGAAATCAAAGAACTCTATGAAGATTTATACCAGCCGGGATTTTACCAAGATTTATGGTTTATATGGAACGGCAAACCTTTGATCATGGCTTATCCGGAAATGCTCGTTGCCAAAAGGAATACGGCTGGAATGAGGTTCAAGTCCGACTCATCTTTTGTTGCCGTTGATGCTTGTTGCCCAAGCTGGTCTAATAATATCGGCGATCTGACGCTAAGACTCTACAAGTGGAAAACGAACCACGCTACAACCGTTGCTGTCTCACCTATTGCTGAAAAAGCTTTTATCAATTTCACTGACAACGCCCGTCTTGTGCTGAGTTTCGCTCCACAACCGGCAGGGGAATATTATTGGGAATTGAGTGACGCTTCTGAGACAGTGGGCGTCTGGAAATGGAACAATACCAAAGACCCGGTTACCAGTTATTTTAACGGCAAAGTGGTCGCGGATGGCAACTATGACAGTAAAATGTATTACGTAGGCGGTACCGCAAGGAATTTAACCCATGATGACGGTACCGGCCATACCGCCGTGCAAATTCTCCCAAGCATAGGCAGTATGCTTGTCCAAAACATTAAAGCCTTTTTCACCTTCCGTCCCGGGCAGCCGGATTATGTTTGGGGTCCGTCCCGAAACGACCACTGGGGCTGGCTGGAAAATTATCCCCAGCACGGCTATGGGAAAAAAACAGCCGGCGGCTACGAAGAAGTAACTGTTGGCATCGCGCAAAATGCTTGTGACGCTACTGGCGGCCATTGCTCTGCCTTCAATAGACCCGGCACCTATGGACGCAGCTACACCAAAGCCAAAGGACAAGACCCTCGCCCCGATGCGTATTTCTACGGCCTCAATTTTCAGGAGCAATGGAGCCGGGCTTTTGAGCTCGACCCGGACCTGGTATTTGTTACCGGATGGAATGAATGGATTGCCGGACGCTGGGATACGCAGTTGTGGCCCAACCCTTATGCTCCTTTTTCCTTTGTCGATGAATACAATGCGGAAAAAAGTCGTGATACCGAACCGGTAAAATCATGGGGAAATCTGGGAGACGTCTACTACCTCCAACTGGTAAGCAATGTGCGCAAATTCAAGGGAATGCTAGTTCAAGAGCCGGCAACCGATGAGAAAACGATCAAGATCGGAAGGTGTGATGGTTGGGCGGATGTAAAACCGGATTTCTGGGATTACCAAGGAGACACAATATGGCGTAACTCCAAAGGTCAAGGTGATAGTCTTGTCTACATCAACAACACGGGTCGCAACGACATCGTGTTGGCCAAAGTAGCGCGAGACAGTGACTACATTTACTTTTACGTAGAAACAGCGAATAGCCTCACACCCAAGACCGATCCTAATTGGATGCGTTTGTTCATAGATATAGATCGGAATAAGGCGACGGGATGGGAAGGATACGATTATGTCATCAACCGGCAAAGTCCGAGTGATTCGGCGGTGATTGAGAAGAGTGCCGATGGATGGAATTGGGCAAAAGTAGGTGCGGCAGAATATGCTGTGGCGGGAAAGGCTATGGAACTGAAGGTGAAGCGATCGCGATTCAACGTGGACGGAAAGAAACTAGATTTTGAGTTCAAGTGGAGCGATAACCTGCAGGAGGATGGTAACATCATGGACTTTTATGTGAACGGTGATGCAGCGCCTGACGGCCGGTTCAATTTTGTCTATTCCACCAATAATGCCACCGGCATTAGTGAACAAACAGAGTTGCCAAAGAGTTTTTCGTTGTCCCAGAATTATCCCAATCCGTTTAATCCCAGCACCAGCTTCACCTGCTCCGTGCCAGTCTCCAATTATGTTACGATTGACATATACAACGTGTCTGGTATTAAAGTGCGCTCTTTAGTCAATCGTTTTGCCATTGCCGGCACCTACACTGCAACCTGGGACGGCAAGGATGATCACGGCAATTCCCTCCCCAGTGGAATTTATTTCTACAAGATGCAAGCCGGCCACTTCAGCTCGGTGAAGAAGATGGTGTTGATCAAATGAAAATGGTGGAAAAGATGTTTTCGAGAATTTCATTCCTTTCAAAGTTTTTAAAAATTGGTTTATTTTTATATTTCATGTTAACGTTTCCGCAAGCATTCGGAGCCACGTATTTCATTAGTAACATAGGCAATGATAACAACTCCGGCATCTCCCCGAACAATGCTTGGCAGACCATTGCCAAGGTGAACGCAGTTCGTTTATCTCCTGGCGATTCGGTTCTGTTTAAGCGTGGCGACATTTGGCGGGAGCAATTGATTCCGCAAAGTGGCAGCTCAAAAGGATATATTCTGTACGGGGCCTATGGGGATGGGGACAAACCATTGCTCTTGGGTTCAGTGGAAAAAAATGGCCCGGAAGATTGGGGTTATGAGGGCAACAACATCTGGTCAACGACTGAAGCCAAAACAATTGGCAGCGAATTGCTCGTCAATCCAAGCTTTGATCGAAATCGCGAGGGTTGGAAGTTGTGGGTTGAAGGTGGGGCAACTGTCATCGCCGACTGGGATACGACCGATTATGATTTTCCGCCGGCGAGCTATCGGCTCAATTGTATGTCAAATGGGAGTGCACCACATCATATTCAACTCTATACGTTTGGTGGCATAAGTATCAATTATGGCAAAATCTACAAATTGACATTTCGGGCAAAATGTACGAAACCGTTTGCAATGGCTGGAATCGGTCTGATGAAAGAGTTCTTCCCTTGGAGTGACTATTCTGTTGGCAAAACCGGTGAACCTACTGTTACAACTAGGTGGGCAACCAATACCGTTTATTTTAGAGCGGCCGTAACAGCAACGGATGCCCGAATAACATTTTATTTGGGTGGATTATTACCCGAAGGTAGCATATTCCTTATCGATACCATTAGTTTACAAGAGTGCGAGGACGCGGTGATCGACTGTGATGTGGGAAACATTATATTTAATAATGAACAGCTAGGCGGTGTTAAAGTTTGGAATAGAGAAGACCTGGACACGCAAGGAGAATTTTGGTACGATGAAAATAACGCCTTGCTCAAAATATATTCCATTGACAACCCTGCCTTTTACTATTCGGATATAGAGTGTGCTTTGACCAGGCACATCATTGATGAATCGGGTAAGAGCTATGTGCTCTACGAAAATCTGTCTCTAAAATATGGAGCTGCTCACGGGATTGGTGGAAACAGAACTCATCACATCATTGTTCGCGATTGCGATTTATCTTATCTTGGCGGCGGCAAGCAATATGATATCGTCAGATATGGAAACGGTATCGAATTTTGGGCAAATGCGCACCATAATTTGGTGGAGCGGTGTCGCCTGTGGGAAATCTATGATGCCGCGTTGACAAATCAAAATCATGACGCCCATGTAAGGCAGCATAATATTATTTACCAAAACAATGTTATTTGGAATTGTGAATATTCCTTTGAATATTGGAACCGGCCCGGATCTTCAACGACAGATAGCATCTTTTTTGTGAATAATACTTGTGTTAATGCCGGCGGCGGTTGGGGACACAAGCAAAGGCCTGATCCCTCTGGCAGACATTTGTGCTTTTGGGAGAACTCGGCTTACCTGACGAATATGCACCTCAAGAATAATATTTTCTATGAATCAACTGGAAACTGTTTCTATCTATCGTCGATATTCAACGGCTTAGAAGGTCTGAAATTGGATTACAACTGCTGGTATCAGAAAAACGGCGCGCTGATAAATTTCCAAGGAACTCCCTATTCCATGATTCAATTTTCAACTTATCAGCAAACGACTGGTTTGGATCATAATTCCAAAACCGACAATCCACTTTTTGTGAATCCGAATGTTTATGATTTTCATGTTACAGAAAATTCTCCGTGCCTCAATGCGGGTGACCCAGATTCGCCATTGGATCCGGACAGCACAAGAGCTGACATCGGAGCTTATTACTTCGATCTTTCACAAACGGATGTTGACGTCGGAGCCAAACAAATTCCTAATGAATTTTGCTTGTATCAAAACTACCCCAATCC
>DYKV01000223.1 GCA_020722415.1 Anaerolinea sp. | reverse complement strand
GTTCTGTATATGATCTTGAAAACATAGGCTCAGACAACAAGTTCGATCTTATAATGTGTAATTCGACGATCCAATATCTAGATCAAGAGAGGGCATTCAGTTTGTTTTCCAAATTACTATCTTCGGATGGCACGATTCTTATGCTCTGGAACCATGCCATAGGATATTACATTAAACGGCTGATAAGGGAGGCAGCCCTCCTGAACATTTGGGGAGTTTATTATTGCCTATCCGTACTAATAGTTTCTCCGTTGAAACTATTGTTATTCGGCAAATACTCGCATGACAATTTTGTTTCATTCAGAAAATTAAACCAAATATCTTCGAAATATGGGTTACATTTGCAGTTGATTGAGACACCACAGGCTTTTGACTATAAAGAGATATTTTTACTTTTCCCATACGTTTTTTCATGCAAGATTTCTTATAGAAAGCGATGATAGAACTTGCTCATATAATTCTATTTCTTTCCCAGCAGTAATATCCCACGCAAATTGCTTGGCCTGTGAGCTCAATTTATCCTGATTCGGTGGACTGCTTAGAACCGAAACAACCTTGCCTGCGAATCTTCTTTCGAAGTCATATCCATCCGGAATGACCAGATTATGGTCACCAATTGCCTCGGGAATTCCGCCGTTGTCGCTACCCACCACGGGCGTTCCGCAGGCGTTGGCCTCAAGAATCACACAGGGCCATCCCTCGTTGCGGCTCGGGACTATCATAACATCCATAGCACTCATGAACTTGTTCAGCTCCATCTGTGGTACATAGCCCCTCATATCAACTTTAACATTTTTACTCAGGGCTTCTTCCGAAATTGAATCCCTTAAAGAACCATCACCAATAATCATAAAATGAAGTGGCTTTTCTGCTTGCTTTTGTATGCTTGAGAAAATCTCAACAAGCCTGTCGGCTCCTTTCACAGGCAGCAGATTTCCAAGAAAACCAACACACTTTCTGTCAACGGGAATACCTATCGCCTCCTTGGCGTGTTTTTTAGGAATTGCTATAAAACGGGATAGGTTGACACCATTTGGTATCACCGTAGCGTTTTTGCCTGAGTAGCCCACCGAGATTGCTTTGTTGAGAAGTCCCTGACTGACAAAGATGGCTGTGCTTGCACCTTCTATGGCATCCAAAAATATAGGGAGGACTTTGGGGTTTAAGGAGGGATGGGTGTGTATGTCGCTACCTTGTGCAATAAGAAAATAAGGTATTCCATATTCATCAGATATTTCTTTTGCGACGATCGCGAGGGGATAAATGAAGTGGACAAGAATCAGATCATATGATTTTACCGGAAGGTTATCAGTTATAGCCTTTTTCATCATATCCAGATATTTGCCGCGAAGAAATAATCGGTCAAAAAGGCCTTGTTTTAAGTAGATAAAATTATAGTCAATCGTATCATAGTTAACCTTTGTCCCATAATCAGGGAGCTTAGCTCCACGAAGCTTGTTGAGGAACTTAAGTGGAATTGATTCTCGAACGACCAAGGAATAGACATCGAAATAAACACCCTCTTTATTGTATATTTTCAATCGTTCAGTAAGAAAACACGCAGCGTGTGGAACTGCGGGGGTTGGAAATATGTCTGTTAAGATAAGAATTTTCATTTTATCTCAAATGTTGCTGAAACTACTAATGAATCCCTTAAGGCTGGATGTTTCTTTAGCAATCTATTTTCAATGAATTTCCTTGGTCTCGGAAGATATCTGTAAAAGGAAGGACCGGGCGGTGCGTAGTTGCAAAAATAAAAATGACTCGGACTGAAACCAGCCTCAACAAGAATCTTCGAAATGGTGTATGGGGAAAAAGCGAAACGATGATCCGAATTTATGATTTCAGCATCTTTTAAAACCATTCGGAAGTTTTGCAAAGAAAATGCATTCGGAACCGTAACAACAAGCTTATCTGAACATCCCCCAAACTTCTTCCTCAGCTCGACGAGAAAATGAAATGGAGAAACCAGATGCTCCAACATCTCTCCTAATACTACAATATTCCATTTTGCCTCCGAAATCTCTCTCGGAAGCTCGTCTTTAACGATATCAATGCAAAAGACGTTCTTGATGCCTATTTTATCCTGTATCAAGGCTATTGCCTTCTGGTTGACATCTATCCCGATGCATTGGGCGGCAACATTGCAAAGACAAGCGTGCAGCCATCTTCCCTCCTTATGCTTTTGCTCTATTGCGTCATAGTGGTCGGCGCGGCCGACATGTATTACATTTTTCCCCCTGGCAATTTCTTTTAGAACATCTATTCTGTCCGTGATACCAAGTTCCGCCTTTCCCAATGGAAAAGTCAACGGGTTCGAGAAACACTCGCCCGTCAGATAAGGGAAGAAATCTTTTTTTATTTCCATTTCAAGCCATCCTCTGTTTATTTCAGATCCGGAGAAGCCCCTTCAGGATCGGTGTTCCATCTATCAAACGACGTAATTCCTCAACTCCTAGAATATATGCTGCAAGAACGTAAACAGCAAGACCAAATGTCGAAATCAAAGATAAACGAATTAATGCCGAGGCAATATGCTCCGATAAAAATATCCTTATAGCCAGAACAATAATTAGCAGTCCAGCTACACATACCAAGACACGCACACAGAAGCCCAAAGATATTGACGAGGAGGCATTGGAGTGCCTCAATCTCAAGATAAACCAAGCGTTAATTGCAACCAGAGCTGATACCAATGAAATTACCGATGCGACACCTAGAATTCCTAAAAATCGCCCTATTATAAAGTATAGCGGAAGAGTCAGAAGACCGATTATGGTAGAGGATATGCAAAACAGCTTCGTCTCGTGGAATATGAAGAGGACTCTGCTGAACATGGAGGAAAGGAGGTTCGGAAGGATTGTCAGTGACAGTATTGATAACATGAGTGCAGTGGTCTTTGCCGCTTCTGGAGTAAATTTTCCATATGAGAATAGGATATCCACAATGTCCTTTGACTCCATTAACAGTATGATATTCACCGGAAGAATCAGAAAAATCGCAATCTGCAATGATTTCTGCAAAGTCTGAAAGAGAGCATTACCGTCGTTCTCAAGCCTTTGACGCCCCATTAGCGGAAATATGGCTGTGGAAATCGGCCCAGTGATAAACAACGAAACCGAGCCGGTGACAAATAGCGAAATTTCCAGGACGGTAACAGCTCCCTCCAATGGAAGCCCCGATGCTACGTTCCTCTGGACAAGAGGATATATCCTTCCGAAAATAGCGTCAAGCAGAAGCGGCCAAGAAAGGAGCATCACTCCCTTGACAATCGGGTTTCCAATCTCCCAGCGTGAAAAGTCCCACTTGAAGCTGTTTTTAATCAGTGCTACAAGCATGAGTAAGCTGACCGCCGCACCGATCAAATTGCCATATATCAGCCTCTCTATGCCCAAAGATGATGGCAGAAGCCATAGCGATGCCAATGAGCTCAATGGAAAACTCAAGGACGCAAGTGAGGGAAGAAAGAAGTCACTGAAGGAATGATAAATTGAAACATAGACCAGCGAAAGCGCCATGAGCAGTATCGCAGGTGAAAATAACCTTGAAAACTTGATCGTCATGGAGAGTTTTTCCCCTTGGAATCCGCTGAATATAATCGGCATGAGATACGGAGAAAAAACGAAATAGAGAACGGATATGACAGCCATTGCAAGCACGAAAAAGTTCAGAAACGAGGACATCTCCTCTGATGCATCAGCTTCCCCCACCTCAGACACCCTCTTTTGGAAGACGGGAATTATCGTCAAAAACATAATCCCCCCCACAAAGAAGTCGCTAAGCTGCTGGGGCACAACGAAGGCCGCAAAATAGGCGTCTGTAGCATCGGACACACCAAAAAAAGCCATCACCGAAGAGCGAACAGCCACCGACAATATGCTCTTCAAAACAGTGATCAGCAGAAGGAATATAGAAACATGGGAAATCCTAGTCAGAGATATAGACATGAAACTCTCACCATTTGAAAGAAACCGGATTTAAATCGAAATTGACCTGAAATTGAGGAATGCGCTTGCGCGTCCGTTGTTTTGAACCCTGATCACATATTTGAAAGATACACCTCCAAGACCTTTCTGCAATATCTGAAATGACACTTGGGGCATCGGGTACAGCTTGTTATGTAATAAACAAAGCACAAAAGTGGTAGGTGGTCAAACACTGAACTCTGAACGGTGAACGAATATCCTGCCCACCTGCTCCTTGCCTGAATCCTGTATTCTGCCCGCCGGCACTGCGTGAGCCGGGTAAACATCCTGTATCCTGCATCCAGAATCGTCTCCTATCTTTTCATCCCAGCCAGGACAAATATCATCCATAGC
>DYKV01000222.1 GCA_020722415.1 Anaerolinea sp. | reverse complement strand
TCCCCCTGTTCCCAGAGGGCAATTTAACCAATTTCAGCGCGCAAAAATTTTGCCAACTCTCCAAAGGCAGGTAAATAACGCATCTCTTCTTGGCGCGGTCGAGGAAAATAAATGGGTAGGTCCAGTCTTAACTTGCCGGGCCGGGGCGTAAATACTAATACTCGGTCGGATAAGAATAACGCTTCAGAAATCGAGTGAGTTACCATTACCACTGTCTTGCGGCGTGCCTGCCAAATCCGCAACAACTCATCCCCCATTCGTTCACGGGTTAGTGCGTCTAAACCACCAAAAGGTTCATCCAATAACAGCACTTGTGGATCATGTACCAGCGCTCGAGCGATTGCCACTCGTTGCGCCATCCCACCGGATAAATCGCGTGGTAATGAATTTTCAAATCCCTCTAATCCCACCAATTCCACCATCGCTTGGGCTTTCTTTTTCGCCTCGGCTTTGGATACCCCCTGTAATTCCAGTGGCAGGGTGATATTATGCACAACCGTTCGCCAGGGCATTAGGTTGGCTTTTTGAAAAACAAATCCAATTTCCCGGCGGGGTTCGGTAAGCAAATCACCTTGAAAATAAACCTCACCACGGGTTGGGTGTAATAAACCGGCTAGTATCCTCAATAGCGTGGACTTGCCGCTCCCTGAAGGTCCAAGCACACAGACAAATTCCTGTTCATTGATATGAAAAGAAACATCTTCTATAGCTCGCAATCCGCCATTGCCATTCGGAAAAGTCACACTTAACCCTCGCACCTCTATTACTGGCTTTGAAGCGGTTAAAGGTGATCCCTGTTCTGGGAATTTTCCTCGGATGATTTTGTCGCTCTTCTCCATATTTTTAGCGTGCTGATCCCCGGCTGAACGGTTCCCATTGTCCATAAAAATTAACATTCCTTTACGCTTAGCTGTCGTCCTATAGATAGAAATTATTATGGGCGAACAAACTGATTGGTGTAGGCTTTCGATATATCCAAAGGCTGGGTTAACAAGCCCATTTCCAATAAAACTTTTTGCATATTTTCCCAAGCTTGGGGGTTAGACATTCCTGGTTGCTTTGCCCGCCAGAATTCGATCGAGGCTTTCAGTATATCACGCTGCACGCGCTCATCACTTTGGGCTAATCCCTCGATGTAATTGGTACATATTTGATAAGCGTCATCCGGTTTTGCCAATACAAATGCAATTCCCCGCAAGAATGCTCGATTCATCCTTTCAATTAACTTTGGATTTTCAGCAATGGTTTGCTCATTGGTCAATAAGCCATTTGATGCTAACTGGACGTAATCGGCTACCCGTAACACATCCACGTTATACCCCTTTGCTTTCAATTGAATCGGTTCGTTATTGACATAAATAACCACAGCTTGGTCCTGTCCAGAAATCAATGCTTCTACCTGGTTATAACCGATCGAGTCAAGGGTAACATCCGATTCAGAGAGTCCGCCCGCATTGAGCAAGGCTCGCAACCCAATATAGCTTGCCCCAAACAATCCTGGCAGACCGATCTTTTTCCCTTTAAGGTCAGCCGGTGTTTTAATATTTTGATCAGGGAAGGAAACAATTCCCACAGGATAATTCTGCCACCAAGCCAAGACATAGGTTACCGGTAATCCCTGGGCTCGAGCTAATAACACCTGTTCCCCAGAAACCAGAGAAAATTGCAGTTCATTCGCGCCCACCAATGCCACACCATCCGTTTCGTAGCTGTAATCAAATTCAATCGCAATGTTTTCATCACGGAAATAACCCAAGTCAACCGCGGCATACAGGGGTGCAAATTGCACGTTTGGGATATATCCCATCGGAAGGCGGATATGGGTAATCTCAGCAGGGCTGGGTTTTGGAGAATTAACGTTGATCTTTTTCTTTGAAGAACAAGAGCTCAAACCAATCATTAAACTTATAGAAAGCATAATGAAGAGCATCTGTTTAATATGTTTCATGATGGTAAACCTCTTTGATAGTTTTGAATTTCCTCAGGCTTTTGCGACCAAGTTAATAAACGCGATTCCGCAAATAAGACTAAACCATACAAGCTCATGGCGAGCAATATCAATATAAACACCGCGACAAAGACCAAAGCGGTGTCATATCGCCCCCGGGCAGCATTAATCAAAAACCCCAAGCCCCGATCCGCGCCAACGAACTCCCCCACCACTGCGCCGATCACCGACAAAGTAGCGCCGATTCGCAACCCTCCCAATAATACCGGTAAAGCAGCCGGTATTTCCAAATAACGGATCATCTGCCAATGATTAGCTCTTAACGATCGCATCAAATCTCTTAAGTCATCTGAAACCGAGCGCAAACCTACAATCGTGTTGACTAAAACTGGAAAGAATACAATTAGCGCACAAATCAATATTTTTGATAAAATACCCGGGCCAAACCAGATTACCAACAGAGGAGCAATCGCGACAATTGGAACGGATTGGCTGGCGATAATATACGGAGCCAGAATACGCTCAAACCATTTAGATTTAGCCAAAAAATATCCTAATACAATGGCAATACTCACCCCGATTAACAAGCCCGTCAGAACCTCATAAAGCGTCACGATGGTATTGCGCTGTAGAGTTCCATTAGATAACGCTTCGATCAAGCGTTGCCAGACCAATAATGGGGATGGCAAAATAAATGGCGGGAAATGCCACCATTCAGTGGCTAGTTGCCAAAGGAGGATTGCCCCTGCCAGGGTAAGGAACATGGAGACCAAACGCGGGTACAGCGCTAGCCTGCGTTTATTGGGGATTGATTTATGAATTTGAACTAAATCCATGACTCATCTTCTCCAACAAAAAGCCCCGAATCAAACAAACCCGGGGCATGTTTTCTCTTTCCTGTCTCGTTAATCGCTTGAATAAAAAACCCGAAAACCAAAAGGTTTTCGGGGCACTTGCGCGTTAACGGATCAGGATGAGTTTTTGACGCATTGATACGAAACCAGCGCGCCAATTGTTTTTCCTTCTTTCATCCGGACTATACCGTCGGCTTCGGAGTTTCACCGAATCCTGCATTCCTTACAGAATGCTCGCGGGCTTTACCGCCGATCGGGAATTGGTATTTCTACCGCACCCTGCCCCGAAGGTGGACCTGCCTATCTTGGCTCTGTCCTTTTATTTATTTGTAATTGCATTATACCGTCTACGTGTCATGTGGTCAATGTGAAAAATGTCACCTCTTCGAGTGAGAGCCTCCAAAATTTAACCTATTTTGACCAACTTTTACAAACCGGCATTTCCCAGAAATAGCTTATACTTTCTCCACTGGATGAGTGCGATAATATTTGATATATTTTGCTGCATAAGCATCGCGCCCCATCAACAAATCACATCCTTTGATCAGAGCAGTATATTTGGTTGGATCGGTAATTGCACAACTAGCACCAGCATGAATGGCTAAACCCAAAAAAGCAACATTGAGGGTATCCCGATCAGGCAAACCAAATGAAACATTGCTGGCGCCGAGATTAATATTTACGCCAAAGTTCTTCCGTACCAGCTCAATCGTTTTCAAAGTAATCGCTGCAGCGTTGCTGTCGGCGCCAACAGTAAGGACTAACGGATCAATCACAACATCATCGCCTGGAATGCCTAATCGGGCTGCGCGTTCTAGAATTTTCTCTGCAATTGCACAACGTACTTCAGGATCATTTGGAATGCCGTTTTCATCCATCACCAAACCGATTACTGCTGCGTTGTATTCCTTCACCAACGGTAAAATTCTACTCAAGGAGGATTCTTCCCCATTCACGGAATTAACCAAAACCCGCCCAGGCGCCACTTTTAGAGCAGCTTCTAACGCTTGGGGGTTAGAAGTGTCAATACATATCGGAATATCAAATTCCTCCCCCACCATTTTTACTACCTGGGGTAAGACCGCTACATCATCCAGCCCGGGTACCCCAACATTGATATCTAACATATCCGCACCACCTGCGATTTGTTTTGCAGCAAGATCACGGACATAATCGAATTTGCCTTCCTGTAAGGCAGCAGCTAATTTCTTTCGTCCAGTAGGATTGATCTTTTCGCCGATTATGGTAAATGGTCCGTTAGGGTCAATTTTGACTGTTTTTGTTTTACTCTGAAGTATGGTTTGCATGATCATTTCTCCATTAAAATATTAATTGGGAAGCATCTCTCCATTCTCGATTTAACCATAAAATGAGCTCGACGGCTAGTGATTAAACGCACCTCACCATAGTAAAAATCACCCAACCGCAAAGCTTATTTGCCCGTAGATCAAATCACGGCGGCGGGGAATGCTGACCAATCCATTAGCCATGTGTGATAAAGCATGTTCAAACTGGAAACC
>DYKV01000221.1 GCA_020722415.1 Anaerolinea sp. | reverse complement strand
AGACTCCGAGTGGAAATTGTTTAGGCAAGATAAAAATGTCCTAATCAGAGCAAAACAAATTTGTCCTGAAGCTGAAAGAAGACCAATAAACCCACCAAAGGTTTGAAAGAGGAAAATATAAATTTCTGTTGCGCTGACAGTTTCCACATGTTAGAATCTTAATTTGAGAGGTATAATTCTAAATAGCTTTTTGTTTAGCAGGGAAGATTATTATGTCGGAAGAGATGATTGAGGTTGTGATCGATAGTATCCGAGTGAGTTTAATGTCGCAACAACGGATCGTCATATTACGCGAAATCGGTGCAGAACGCTATTTACCCATTTGGATCGGTGTATATGAGGCAGAAGCAATAACTATTTCTCTTCAAGAAGTTGAGGTTGCCCGCCCGCTTACCCACGATTTGTTGAAAAATGTATTCAACGTTTTCAACGCCCGCATTTTACGGGTAGAAGTATCGGCATTAAAAGATGATACGTTTTATGGCAACATCGTCGCCGAGGTTAACGGTCATATTGTGAATATTGACTCACGCCCTTCGGATGCGCTTAACTTAGCCGTTCGTGCTCATGTCCCCATTTTAGTCGCCCGCTCAGTGATGGATGTAGCGGGAGTTGTCCCCGAGAAAGATTTACAACAAGAGCCTCCTAGCAGCCTGCCCTCTGCGCCAAAACCCAGCCAACCAACCGCTGGAGAGAGCACAGAAAGCGATGAACGTTTATCCATTTTCGAGGATTTTCTTGAAAAGTTAGATATAGATGATTCCTCTGAGCAAGATGATGAGGATAAAGAAGAGTAAAATAACAAATAATAATTGCCAGATTCAGATGAATCTGGATAATTCTTTCGAACTCCCAAATTCAACTTGTTATGGAACCAACCTTCCTGCCTGAGGAGCCTACTACTTCTTCCCCAGCTATTGTCCCGCATCACGCCGAAGCGGAAGAGGCTGTGTTGGGTTCCATATTGATTAATCCCGAAGCTTATTTTGATGTTGCCAGCTTTCTTCGGGCGGAAGATTTTTATATCCATCGCAACCGTTGGATTTGGGAATGCATCACTCACCTACACGAAACACGTACGCCTATTGACTTCTTAACCATTACCAATGAACTGGCTCGACGTGGGCAATTAGATGAAATCGGCGGTCCAGCTTATATCTCTTATTTGATCACCAACGTGCCCAGCTCATTGCATGCCGAGGCGTATGGCAAAATGATTGAGGCTACCTCCATCCGCCGCCAGATGATGGCTGCCGCGAATGACATCGCCAAACTAGCCCTCAAACAAGACACCACCATTGATGACATCATGGATGAGGCGGAGAAAGCCATTTTTGGGGTAAGTGAGCGCCGCTTGGAACGCGACCTGAAAACAATCCGCACCGTCCTAAGCGAGTATTATGACCATTTAGAAGAATTGCTTGCCCGCGGCGAAGATACAGCCGGAGTTCCAACCGGCTTTATTGATTTAGACCGGCTCCTGGCGGGCTTACAACCTTCGGATTTCATTATTCTCGCTGGCCGCCCGGGTTTAGGCAAGACTGCCTTTTTACTTTCGGTGGCAAAATATGTTGGCCAAGTAAAAAGAAAACATGTGGCAATCTTTTCTCTGGAAATGTCGAATGAACAATTAGTCCAAAGACTGCTTGCCCAAGAAACAGGCATCGATTCGCAACGCCTGCGCACCGGAAAACTACAACCGGATGAATGGCAAATCTTAACCCAAGCCATCGAAACCTTACGCGAGACAACCATCTTCCTAGACGATACCCCTGCCCTCACCCCGTTACAAATGCGCACCAAATGCCGCCGCTTACACCTAGAACACGGTCTGGATTTGATACTAGTGGATTATCTGCAGTTGATGTCCAGCGGAATGCGTCAGGAAAATAGGGTCCAGGAAGTTTCGTATCTCTCTCGGAACATGAAGATTCTGGCACGTGAATTGAATGTCCCGGTTCTGGTTGCTGCCCAACTATCCCGAGCTGTGGAACTTCGGGCTGGAAAAGAGCCCCAACTAGCTGATTTACGTGAAAGCGGGAGTTTAGAGCAAGATGCGGATATTGTAATGTTCTTGCATCGTCCCGAAGAATATATTAAAGACAATCAACGTCATCAAATTACCCAAGTGAGGGTGGCGAAACACCGTAATGGCCCAACCGGAAATATCGAATTAGTCTTCCGGGAAAAGTTAGCCAAATTCGAAAACGCTGCCACCCATCATATAGATTTGTCTCAAATCAGATGATGAAAGCACAAAAAGTCTTTTCTGGATTTGAAGAAGACAATTTCCCGACCATCGCGATTCCTCGTCTCTTCATTGAGGAATTAATGCAGGATATAGATGATGTAAATGAATTTAAAGTAATATTAACAATATTCCGCTATTTCCAATTTCAAGATGGATCCGTAAAATTTATTCGGTTAAATGATTTATATCAGGATGCAAATCTGCTCAACGGATTAGTGGGAGATCCGGCCGACAAAACAAGCCTAATAGCCCATGAGGTACGAAAATTAGCGGAGCGGGGGATTTTAATCCTCGGCGCTTTTCAAGACCACGAGGATGAAGAGACCCCAATTTTTCTCAATACTCCCCTTGGGCAGGCATCTGCTCAAGCTCTATCCAAAGGGCATTGGAAAATCAATCCCCCAAATCAACCAGCCATCCATCCACCACCGATTTTGCCAAATATTTTCAAGCTGTACGAACAACATATTGGACCCTTAACACCCATGATCGTTGAGACTCTTGAGGATGCCGAACAAACCTATCCCTTGAATTGGATAGAGGAAGCCGTTCGCTTGGCAGTTGAAAACAACAAACGAAGCTGGCGTTACGTGGAAGCGATCTTAAGGCGCTGGAAGGAGGAGGGTAAAGGTGAGCGAAAAACTAGACAAGATACTGAAGAGACTCTCCGAAAATATGCAGAACAATGGAAAAGACCAATCCCCACTAGAAGAAAACGTTAATTTTGCCAACCAAGATCAGACGTTTAGAGGAGACCCGGATTGCCCAATTTGTCATGGGTCCGGATATATCCGTTTGGATGTACCCTTAGGACATCCTCAATTTGGCAAAATACAATTATGTACATGCCGCGCCTCGCAAGCCCGCCAGGATGTATACGACAAATTATATGCGCTGAGTCATTTGAATGAATTGAGTCGCATGACGTTTGAGAATTTTGAACCACATGGTCGGGTTGGCCTTTACCCTGAAGAAGCGAAATCCATCGAGATGGCTTATTATCAAGCTCAAGTGTTCTCCGAAAATCGGCAGGGTTGGCTGTTTTTTCAGGGAGGTTATGGCTGTGGGAAAACCCATTTAGCCGCCGCTATCGCAAATTTCGCCGTCCAAATCGGCGTTCCCACATTATTTGTCACTGTGCCAGATTTGTTAGATAATTTGCGCTTTGCACTTTCGGAAGTGGAAAACAGTTTTGAAGCACAATTTAATGAAGTCCGTCAGATCGATTTGCTGATCTTGGATGACTTAGGCACGCAAAACGCCACTCCTTGGGCGCAGGAAAAACTATTTCAGATCATTAACTATCGCTACATCAACCGTTTGCCTACGGTTATCACAACCAATATGCGCCTTGATCAAATCGAAGGAAGGATACGCTCCAGATTAATAGACCCTGAGTTAGTGACCAAAGTAGTCATCAATGCACCAGATTACCGCCGCCCAACCGACACGCTCGGGATTCACGAGTTCTCAAGTTTCCCTAAATTGCAACGCTGTACGTTTGCTGAATTCGACTTAAGAAAGAATGAGGGTTTGTCCGCTGAACAAGTACGCTCCTTGGAAGAAGCATTTCATGCAGCGCGAAAGTTCGCCGAGCAACCATCCGGTTGGATAATATTCAATGGACCTAGCGGTAGCGGTAAGACGCATTTAGCCGCGGCAATCCATAATTACCGCCGCGACATGGGCTATCCCTCTCGTTATGTCGATGTCACCGAAATGCTCGGCGCATTGAGAGCCACGTTCAACCCAAGCAGCGCCGAAACCTTGGATGAACGTTTCGAAGATATTCGCCGTTCGCCCTTCTTAATATTAGATGATTTAGGCGGTCATATGGCTTCACCTTGGGCTAATGAAAAACTATATCAAATTATTAATTTCCGTTATCTCTCCGAACTACCAACCGTGGTCACCCTCGGAAAATTACGCGAAGAGTTGGAGGAGCGTTTGCTTACCCGCATAGAAGATCGGCGTTTGTGCCAAATTTTCCCACTCATTGTACCTTCATATACATCAGTGGAGCGAAAAACAGAAAAGCATACCAGAACTCGGAAGAAGAACAGTTAATTTATTCAATCCGTCATAC
>DYKV01000220.1 GCA_020722415.1 Anaerolinea sp. | reverse complement strand
TTCCATATTTCAACAAAGTAACGTGATTTTTTTTGTCTGCTTCATCCAATTTTTTCTCCATTTTCTTGAGCCATTTTTATATTTCTTTGCGTCTCGGCGACTTGGCGTTAAATATTTTATCTTTTTGCTGTTTAGTAAATAAATGTTTCCTTTTTGAGGAGCGCTGGATAGGGTTTGCGAAAAGCTTTAAAACGATTTCTTAGCAAATTGAGAATTGCTGCTTTTCTCTTATTCTTCTCTCTACCCCGGTCTGATAGTGGTATACTTGCTACGCTTTATGGAAAAACCCCACACATGGCGCAAGAATGAGTTAAGGAGATCTATAGGGAAAAATTGGCGTTGGATAGCCGTAGGTTCGTTCAGTGCAGGTCTCTTCTCTATCACCCTTGCCTTTTGTTCAAACAATTTCGCTTCTCTACGTGGCTGGGAAAATTTTTTCGCCAGCCTTCTATTAGCTGAACTCATCCTCTGGTTGGGATGGTTGGTCATTCGGAGAGAATCACCCCCCGATTGGCTGGGTAAATTATACGTGAGTGCCGCTATTTTACGTTTGGCGCTTGGCGCACTTTGGTTTATCTTGTTGCCCAGCGTTGGATATGGAACGCTTCCTGAACGAAATGGTTATATTATGGCTGATGCTTATAACCGCGATCGCACTGCCTGGCGGGTCAGCAATTCCACTTTGCCCTTATCTAATCTCCTCACCGTGCGCTCCTTCCGCAAAGTAGATCAATACGGAGGATTCCTCTTTCTTTCAAGTGCTTATTATCGGATTTTCGATGGCGAAGCTCATCACCCCTTAATGATGATCGTGCTGACTGCCTCTTTCTCTGCCATGGCTGTGATATTCACCTGGGCTTTTACCCGCCGCGCTTTCGGATTGAAGGCTGCCAATATCGCCGCATGGGGTATAGCGGTCTATCCCGAAGCGGTCTTGTTAGGCAGCTCGCAAATGCGTGAAGCATTTCTCATCCCCCTCATTTCTCTTTCGTTTTATGGGCTGATATGTTTATTAAGTGAGCATGGCTGGCGCAGCGCTTTGATCACTCTTGGGGCAATGTTAATCACCTGGCCATTTTCTCCCCCCGCCAGCGGGCTTTTATTAGCATCACTCATCCTGGTCAGTTTATTTGGCGGAGATAGTACACTATTCCGTCAAAAACGACTATGGATCGCAGTAAGCGCTATAGCAATATTAATCATATTCGGGATCTGGATCGCCTGGCAAGGGTATGCTCCCCATAGCAAACAGAATGTCTTCAGCTTGGCTGCCTGGTGGTTTAAAATTTCTGCCGGCATGCAGGCGCGTTTAAGCATTTTGAGCTCAGGTTGGATTCAAAACATCTTAGCTGCTCTTCCCAACTGGCTTCATTTTCCTTTTCTAACCCTATATGGCATAATGCGTCCTTTATTGCCCGCTGCTTTGGTGGATGGATCAGGAAAGCCATTTTGGCAAATCATCGCTGTTTGGCGCGCATTGGGATGGACAGTACTGTTGGTTTTTTTGGTTGTCGCACCAATCATAGCCTTTCGAAAATCGTTGCCAAAAAATATCAGCGAATTTCGGATTGCCCGAGCTTTGAGTCTGGTTGTTTGGGGAGGGATTTTGATCGCTTCAATGCGCGCTGGCGCTGATCTTTGGGATAATCCACGCTACCGGGCTATGTTTAGCGGCATGCAAATCGCTCTGGCTGCATGGGTGTGGGTGCGTTACCGCGAATACCATGATCCCTGGTTGAAACATGTCGTTATTTCAATGGGGTTAGTTTTAATCTGGTTCATTCCTTGGTATATTCGCCGATATTTTGCTTTTTCCTGGCCGTTGGGTGATTTTTTCCTTACGGTTGCGGCTGGATTGTTAAGTGTGAGCGGATATATTGTTTTTCAGTTCTGGAAGCGTAAACGCATAAATTAATAAGCCGTCTCTCTATAAATATTCTCGCCCACCCATCATCTCATTGCAAAGAACCCAACCAACCCATCTTATTCCCACTCGATTGTTGCCGGTGGTTTGCTGGTAATGTCATATACTACCCGGTTTACCCCGCTCACTTCATTGACAATCCGGTTGGCTATCTTGGCTAAAAGTTCATAAGGTAAACGCGCCCAATCTGCCGTCATGTAATCCTCTGTGGTCACTGCCCGCAAAGCAACCACTTCTTGGTAAGTACGTTGGTCGCCCATTACACCCACCGATTGTACCGGTAATAACACCGCAAAGGCTTGAGCAGTTCCTTGAAGGCTGTGTGGATCGCTACGCATCCGCAATAATCCAGCAGCCTGTAACTCATCAATCAAAATTGCGTCAGCCTTACGCAAGCGTTCGATACGCTCCGCAGTGATTTCACCCAAACAGCGCACTGCCAGACCTGGTCCAGGGAAAGGCTGCCGCCAAACAATAGAAGCCGGCAGCCCTAACGCTTCACCGACAATGCGCACTTCGTCTTTAAATAAATAACGCAGAGGTTCAACTAGTTCAAATTGCATATCACTGGGCAATCCGCCGACATTATGGTGGGTCTTTATCCGCTGGGCTTGAGCGCGGTCAGGAGCGCTGGACTCCACTACGTCCGGATAAATTGTTCCCTGCACCAGGAAACGCGGTTTGCCATGAAGGCGGGCTTGTTCTTCGAATATCCGAATGAATGTTTCACCGATAATGCGGCGCTTCTTCTCCGGTTCAGTCACGCCTTGCAGCGCCTGCAAAAAGATTTGAGCGGCATTAACCGTAACCAACTCTACTCCTAAATTGGTTTCCAATGCTTGGCGCACCTGCACCGCTTCGCCATGCCTGAGCAATCCAGTATCCACAAAAATCGCCAGCAGTTGCCCTCCTACAGCGCGCTGCACCATCGCCGTTGCCACCGTCGAATCAACGCCTCCACTGACCGCTGATAAAACCATCTCTCCCTTGACTTGCTGACGTACCCTTTCAATTGTTTGCTGGATGATTGACTCGGTCGTCCATTGCGCTTGCGCCTGGCAAATCTTTAGCACAAAGTTTGCCAAGATTTCTTTCCCACGGGGGGTATGATGTACTTCAGGATGAAATTGAACAGCATAATAATTCCGCTGCGTATCTGCCATCGCCGCTATCGGAGAATTTTCACTTTTGGCAAGAGCGATAAAACCGGATGGTAATTGTTCAATCCGATCGCCATGTGACATCCATACGCGCTGTTCACCCTCTAGCAAAGCATTTTCAATCAATGGAGTAATCGTCGCTGGTCCGTATTCGCGCTGAGGGGAGGGATTTACTTTTCCACCCAACCGATGGGTAAGTGCCTGCATGCCATAACATATCCCTAAAATGGGTTTTTTGCTCTCCAACACGTAATCTGGCACCTGAGGAGCATTGGCTTCATAAACCGAAGCCGGTCCTCCTGAGAGGATGAAACCCTTGGGTTGTAATTGGAAGACGCGCTCGGCTGCCACGTTCCAGGGAAGAAGCTCGCTATACACATTCAATTCACGCACCCTTCGGGCAATCAGTTGCGAGGTCTGCGATCCAAAATCTAATACGACGATGGTATCCACTCTTTGGTCTTCCTCTCAGTTATTTCTAATCAATCAATCGTCCATGAAGATGATTTTATCCTCTTCCATTGACTTGATGCAGGCTAATGATTCGATCGGAATATTGAGGTAAGACAAAGCCTGCCGCCCGCCCTCAAATATTTTTTCAATCAACGCCCCAATCCCAACAATCTTCGCGCCAGCAGATTCAGCTAAACGGACCAAACCTAAAATCGTTGCACCGGTAGCCAAAAAGTCATCAACAATCAGCACACGCTCACCCCCGGCTAAATACTCCGGGGAAATGATTAATTCAACCGTTCGTCCCTTGGTATGGGATGGGGTCAATGTTAAATAGACTTGGTCGGGCATGGTCACTGGTTTATGTTTGCGGGCATAAACAACTGGCAATCCTAGATGCAAGGCAGTGGTCAGGGCTGGCGCAATACCAGAGATCTCCGCCGTTAAGACCTTCGTTGCACCCAGATGTTTAAAACGTCGAGCTAATTCTTTTCCACATTCGTCCATCAACACCGCGTCAACCTGGTGATTGATAAAGCTGTCCACTTTTAGGATGCCATTGCCCAAATTCCGCCCATCATGGATTATGCGATCTTTCAATACTTGCATACTAAACCTCCCCAAAAAATTATTTTAAAATAACCTGACTATTATTATTGCATCGCCTCAACTGCTCAGCCATGTCAATTTTGATGGTATTCAAATGCCTATTCTATCATTCCGAAGGAGCGTCAGCGATTGAGAAATCTATTTATTAGCTGCGATAAGATTTCTCCTCACTGCGTTCGTCGAAATGACAAAGGCTTGCGTTC
>DYKV01000219.1 GCA_020722415.1 Anaerolinea sp. | reverse complement strand
AGAGTGGGAAACGGCCAGGGAAGCGATGTCTGCGGTTTCCATAATTTCTTCCCCTTCCAAGACAAACTGCACATCAATGTATTTCCGGTGGGATTCAAAGAAAGCATCCTCCCGCCTCCGCGTGTCATACACAGACTCAATGGCAAAATCCTCCCCGCCCAAAGAAACCCGCCGGGACTCACCGGGAGCCATTTCTTTTATTTTCGCTAATTGGGATGAACGCATATCCAGAAACCCCCGCAGATATGCGAACACATCGGCAAAGGCGGGATCCTTCACCACGCGGGACATATAATCTAATGTACCAAATATGGGCATGAGATTACAGGAAAGGGTACAGCAGAGTCCGGCGGAGAAAAACCTGCCACACCTGCTGGGTCAGAAACATTCCCACAGAATAAATTCCAATGAGCACAACAAAGGAAAATTTCCAATAGGCTTTTGTACGGTAATATTCCCGGAATTTCTGAAGATAGATATAAAACAATGGCCCAATGACAATACCATAAAAAAGACTCATCTGGCGGATAGTGAATTCGTGGACATAGGCATGCTGAAAAATGGTCAAGGACCAGGAGTATCCCGCAATCAGCAGGACCAGAAGTATTTTCCCCATCATTTTTTCCTGTTCACGTATCCATTTTATCAACCAATAGGACATTAATACAAGAGTCCAGCCGGGAATGGCAAACATCCTTTCCGCCCGGTTAATAAAGGGCAGAGGAAATGTCAGAAATTCCTTAATCCCCACTTTGATAAAATGATTCTCTCCGGATGTTCGTTGCCCAAAGCTCACCACCTGGTCTTCCCATGCTTTATCCCATCCTCCTAAGGCAATAGCATTCTGCAGGAAGTGCAACCCCAGACCAAAAATGCTGGCAAATCCCAGAGCAAAATTTTCCCAATTGAAAATCCTTTTTAAGAAGATTATGGAAAATCCCACAGTAATGACGGCGGAATAAACAACCAGCTCAAAAGAGACATTCACCCCAATCACCATGAGCAGGGTCAGCCACCCCACCAGCATTTTATTTTTACGCCCCCCCATATAGTAATTATACAAGATGAGAACAAATCCCCATTTAAACAGCTCTTCATAGATATGCTTATGTAGACTGTCTCCAAAGCCAATGAAATAATTGGAAACCACCAGAATCACTCCAGAGGTGACGGCCAGTTTGTCATCTTTCAGGAATACTTTTAACGCATAAAATATGAGAAAAAATAAACCAATGGATAATAAAACCATCCAGATCCGCATCAGCCGGGGATCCTTGGAATGGTTGATCACCATAAAAACCCCCCCCATGATATCCGGCACCGGAGGATAGTGCGTGTAAAGAACGCCCGCCTTTGCATCCCCGTCCCCTTTGTATTGCTGCACAGGAACGAGGGCGGTTTTGAAAAATCCAAAATCATAATAATACATGGCGGCGGAATATACATTCTGGTCCGAATATAAATCTCCATGATTAGAATCCCTGCCATTTTTCTCATCAGTAATGGGGATGAATACCAGACGCCATATTATCAGAAAAAATGCAAAGGTAAATGCCGCTATTTTGAGGATTGTCCATTTTTTCATTTTATACTCGCTTTAATCAGTTTATCCAGTTTAATTTTGATCATCTTCATATCCAGATCCTTAATGCAGATATTGTCCCCACCACAAGGAGGATGATTATGGATATGGACACAGGGAGAGCAGGCTTTTTTCACATAAATTGTATCTGTATATGGATAGTGTTTGTCATCATAGAGCAGACGGTGGTCCGGATCCGTGGGACCCCATATAGAAAGATTGGGTATTCCCATTTTACGGGCAATATGCAGGGGAGCACTGTCCACGGAGATCATGCAGCATCCATTCCGGTAAATATAATCCATCCAGTCAGAAAAAGAGTATTTACCCGCAATATTTTCCAGCCGATTGTTCTGTACGATTCTGGTAAGGTCTTCGTTTTCGTTAAAGTCCGGGGGTGCACCGGAAAGAATAATCTTTAACTTTGTCTTCTCCAAAAGATACTCCAGAATTTCCACCATCATGGGCTGGGTCAATTTTCTTTCCAGAGAAAGGGCAGTACACGTATTATTGATAATAATCTGGTCTGGCTTTTTCCCCGATCTTCCGGGCGGGTATCTATCCGGATGAAAAAATATCTTTTCTGTAACCCCAATGGACTCCAGCAACGCATCATAATTCTTTATGACCAGAACATCCATATCAAAAAAAACACTTTTATCAAAGAGACGTTTCCGCATGGAACTCAGATCATTATAAAACCCCATCTTTAAGGAGGGAAACGCCCAGAAGGAAAATATTGTGGTCAATCTGGAATGGGCTTCCAGATCCACCACCCATCGGTTTTTCATTTTCCATATTGTATAAAATGCCTTTATGCTGGATGTAATTAATTGTAGAAATGTTTTATCTTTAATGGGAATTATGGAATCAAACAAACCAATCGGCTCAAGGGCAGACTGGAAAGAATGGAGCGTTACCACAGATATTTTTGTGCCAGGATATTTTTTGCGGGTGGAGTATATGGTGTCACTCGCCAGAAAAATACTGCCCACTCCCAGAATTTTTATAAATATGATATGATCCGGATCCGGCAAATTTTCCTTTTTCCTTCTGAATAATTGAACGGGGAGATTCAGCAATAAATGGAAAACAATCAGCGATACTCCCAGAAAAGAATCAATAAATCGTTTAGTTTGCAGGTTCATTTTTCTTCACCGCCAGAAATGCCAGAGACAAGACCCCCAGGGATACAATAACCACCACTTGCAACGTCCAGAAGACCCACCCCACCGCATAACCCAGATATTCCTCCACGCTGAAAAATTTAAGCACAATCATCACAACAATAGGATAAACCCCAATCCCGCCCTGGATAAAAAGGACGCTGTACGTAGCAATGACATAGGTTGTCAGAGCCGCATAAAAAGGAACCGCACTTAAACCAGGCAGGCTCAAAAAGGTAAAATAAAACATCAGCACATACAAAAACCATATCGCAATTGTATCCGCAAGGAAGGTTATTTTATTGTCCAAGGTGAAAACGGTTTTTATCCCCTCCCAGGCAAGGCGGATTTTTTGCGTAACGAATGAAAAGATTCTGCTCTTCCTGCCCAGATATGCAAAAAAAGAAATACCAATGGCAAAAAACAAAACCAGATATCCCAAGGTGATAAGACTGGAAAATTTTCCCTGGATACTGCTCTGGAATTTTGTATACATGGAGATAACAATTTTATAATCAAGGAAGAATACCAGAACGGTCAGAAATGCCAGAATCGCCAGGTCAATAATTCTTTCTGTAATAATTGTCCCCAGAACTCTGCTGGTGGAGAAATTATTCCTTTTTGCCATAATGGCAGATCTGGAAACCTCACCCAGACGGGGAACCCCAAGGTTGACCAGATAGCCAATCATAACGATATAAAAACGCTCCATTTCACCGGACTCATATCCCATGGGCTGTAACAGATATTTCCAACGATGTGACCGGGCAAAATGGCTGATGATTCCGGTTATAACCGCGAAAAAGATATATATGTAATGGATATTGCTAAAGGAAGATTTGATATTTTCAACATCAGAAGAAGTCAGACGGGAAAAACCCAGATAAACCAGAAATAACCCAATCGCAAGGGTTGTTATTGTATAAAGAACACGGAGCATTATGGGTTAATATTTTTTGCCCGATAAACGGTGAACTTATTTTTATACCATACAATAGTACCCATGGGGCGTGCAGCAGAACAGCCCAAATTGGCCGGATTTTAAGGATTTTTGTATCATGTTAACTATGAGTCGCTATAAAATTAGTCGTAAAGATAATCTGTTGCTTTTTTCGGAATCTTTGGATGACCGCTTACCAAAAGATGATGAAGTATACGGTTTCGACACTTTGATAGACCAGATCGATATTAGTCCAATCAGCGGGAAGTATTCTAACCGGGGTTCCAAGTGCTTTGACCCACGCACGTTGCTCAAGGTTCTATTTTACGGCTATCGGCGAGGGATTTTCAGCAAAATATGCTATACCGTGATCATTTTGTTCTATTTTACGGCTATCGGCGAGGGATTTTCAGCTCCCGCAAGCTGGCCTGGGCTACTCGATCGGTGATTTTCGTTTATTTATTTGACTGGCGATCTGAAAATATCGTACCGAACGCTGGCCGATTTTCGTGCCAGCAACGCGACGGAACTCAAAGATATTTTTCGTGAAATTGTGCGGTTGGGATTTCGCATGGGGTTGGTAAATGGCGACACGGGCTTTCGTTTCTTCGCATGCGAGGGCTAAAAAAGAACGCCGGTGAATTCTGGATTATCGTTCGCACATA
>DYKV01000218.1 GCA_020722415.1 Anaerolinea sp. | reverse complement strand
GGGATGAAGACGCCGCTGATGAAGAGCAATCCCCAGCGCAGGAGGGTGCTGGGCATTTGCACGTCGCCAGGGTTGGTGGTGGGCATGGAGCCGAAAGCCAGCCCCAACGTCGAGAAGGAGAACGCCGCCAGTAAAATCCCCGCCGCGAGTAATCCAGGTTGGAGAACGTCCGCGCCGAAGAACAGGGTTCCCGCCAACAGCGACACGCCCGCAACCGCCACCGCGAAGAACGCCCCGACTGCGGTTTTGCCGAGAAGCAGAGTCAACAGCGACATCGGCGCCGCCAGCAGGCGGTCATACGTGCCGATCTTCCGTTCGGTCGGGATGATGAAGGGTCCCGCCGCGCCTGACCCAACTGTCTCAACGGCTATTCCAGCCATTCAGCCAACCACCGCCCCGGCTCAAAGCGCTCTCGCGGAAGGGAATCACAACCTCTCCATGACCGTGGACGGGTTGGAACGTACCTACATCCTGCACGTCCCGCCCGCCGCAAATCAACCCCTGCCGCTGATTGTCGTCCTGCATAGAACCTTGCTGTAAGCAAGGCGACGCACTTCGCAGTTCAGAGCCGCAAAGTGCGTCGCATATTATTGGTTAGTGCGATTTGGCTATCACATTATTTTAGGCCCATTGAAATATTGTATTCCTCGATTGCCTGTGTGACAGCGGTTGCAGCAGTATCCAAGGCTTCTTGTGGAGTGGCTTTCCCTGCCAACACCTCTTCGATGGCAGTTTCAATTAATTGCCGCGCGGTGGGGAAGACGCCAATCAAACCGCCCTGGGTAACCCGGTTGTTGGGGGTAGCATGAAGTTGATCAACCGCGGTGGAAAACTGGGGGTAATTAGCGCGCCACTCCATGGCCAGTGGTTCTTCGTAGGCAGCCTTACGGATTGGGAAGTACCCAGACATGGTATGCCAGTAGGCCTGTTCCTTCGGCGAGGACTGGAACTTGATGAATTCCCAGGCGCAATCTTGCTCTGCCTGCGGACGGTTGTTGATGATCCAAAGCGAACCACCGCCAATCACGGTGCCTGAGGTGGCATAGGCTTCTTCGTTGGGACGCGGCAGGAATGCTGTACCAATCTCGAACTTTCCACCTACGGTGTCCATAGCGCCTCTCAAGACTGCTGTTGAATCAATGAACATGGCGGTTTGTTCGGCATAGAAGGCGGTGCGCACGTCAGCGTTTTTGCGCCCGTAGTTGCCCATCAAGCCTTCATCGTACATAGACTTCCACCAATCGAGGATCGCCACGCCCTCCGGGCTGTTAAAGGTAGCCGCAGTTGCCAAGTTATCCCGTCCGTTGCCGTTGTCCGCGTAATAACCACCCGAGACGGCCAGCAACTGCTCAAAAAACCAGCCGTAGATCGAGATCGAGATACCGCTGACGGTTACCTTGCCGGAAGCATCCTTTTGGGTCAACTTACGAGCATATTCCTGCACCTCGGCAAAGGTGCGCGGGGGCTTTTCGGGGTCGAGACCGGCAGCCTTGAACATGTCCTTGTTGTAATACAACATTGGGGTCGAACTGTTGAAAGGCATCGAAACCTGTTTGCCGTCGACGGTGTAGTATGCGAGTACGTTCGGTTCCAGGTCAGAAACATCGTAGTTCTCTTTGTCAATGTAGTTCTGGACCGGAGTAATGACCTTCAGGTCGACCATCAAGCGGGTCCCGATATCGTAGAGTTGCATAACCGCTGGAGTATCCTGGGACTGCAATCCCGCCTTAAGTTTGTTCAGCGCGTCGTCGTAAGAACCCTGATAGATGGGGTCTACATAGCACTGATCTTGGGCTGCATTGAATTCGTTGGCCATCTGCGGGATCGCCTTGCCGCCTAAGTCGCCGCCCATGCTGTGCCAGAATGTGATTTTGGTGGCATTCGGATTTTGCGGTGGCGCAATCGTTGATGCGGGAATAGGAGTATTGGTTGGAGCAGCCACCTCGGCCGGTGTGCTGGTGGCTGCCACTTCTGGGGCTTTGGTCGGTTGGGCTGGCGCCTCAGTGCCGGTCGGGGTGGCTGCCGGAGCGCAAGCAGCTAAGATCATGCCGAGTACGATCAGCATGCTCATAGCCATGTACAGTTTTTTTTCCATCTTCTTCTCCTTTTAATAGGGTTGGTAATTTGAAACCGCCAGGTGCTTACCCTTTAACTGCCCCAGCGGTTAGACCACGAATGAGTTGCCGGTTGCTAATCACAAACAAGGTCAGCGTCGGCAAGAGAATCATCGAAACGCCTGCCATCACGGTATTAATCATCAGGCGTTCTTCATCTTGTAGCAACGCAATACCGATCTGGACGGTGCGCATGTTGGGATCATTGGTAATCAATAACGGCCAAAGGTATTGGTTGTATGTTTGCAAAAAACTATAGACAGCCAAGGTGCCCAGAGCTGGGCGTGCCAGTGGCAACACAATTGTCAACAAGAAGCGCAAATTAGTACAGCCATCAATGGTGGCAGCGTCATGTAACTCGTGCGGAATCTTGAGAAAGAATTGGCGTAATAAAAAAGTGCCAAAGCCAGTTGCCATAAAGGGGATAGCCAGTCCTTGAAATGTATCTGTCCATCCCAGTCGTTGGATAGTCAGGTAATTGGGGATAATGGTTGCTTCCCAGGGAATCATCATGGTGGATAGGAATAACAAGAAAAAGAAATTTCGTCCCTTGAAGTCAATAAAAGCAAAGGCATATGCTGCAAGACTGGCCGTTATCAGTTGCCCTATCATCACTAGTAGGGATTGTGCCACACTGTTTAAGAGATAACGCATTAAGGGGGCCTGTTGTAATGCGCGTTGGAAGTTTTCCAGGCGAAGCGCTGAAGGGTACAGACGAGGCGGATATGCCCCGATTTCCGTATCTGATAACATGCTCAAATTAAATGCTGACCAAATTGGATAGATCACCACCAGAGCGGCAACGACCAGAATAAGGTATTGCAATGTATGACTTATCAAACGCTTGGTAGTGATTGGAATGCTCATTCGTAGAAGACCTTCCTTTCGACAAATACGAATTGAACAACTGTCAGTATTAACATGATGAAGAATAACATGACCGATTGGGCTGCAGCGAAGCCATATTTCCCGTTGAAATAAAACTCACGATAAATCGAATAAACTAACAAGTTAGTGGAATCTAACGGGCCTCCGGATGTCATGATATGGATAGGAGTAAAGGTCTGGAATGCGGCGAGCATATCCACCACCAACAAGAAGAAGAATGTGGAAGATAGCAACGGTAAAGTGATATGCACCAACCTATCCCAAGAATTAGCGCCATCAATCATGGCGCTTTCGTACAGTTCTTCGGGGATCGTTTGCATAGCGGCCAACAAGATCACGGTGTTCAGCCCCATCTGCAGCCAGATCGAAGTCAGTCCTACCGAAAAAAGAGCAGTCTTTTCACTGATAAGCCAGGGAATTTCCGGGATGTGGAGTAAACCCAACCAGTAGTTGACCCCTACTGTTGGATGATAAAGGTAAAGGAACATCAAAGAGGCTGTGGCCCCAGAAACCGCAATCGTTGTGGAGAACAGCATACGGAAGATAGCGATGCGCTTTAGTTGCAAATTCCCCAACAATGCCAGGCAGAATGAGAAGAAAATCGTTGTCGGAACAGTGTACAGCACAAACTGGGTCGAGCGCATCAAGCTGTTCATGAATACGGGTGTTTCGAATAGTCGCGAGTACATCAGGGTACCGACGAATTTGACAGGCCGGCCAATTGGGTCGGTCAGGTATGTGCTTAATTCAAAAGAACGGATGAGGGGAATAAATACGAATGCAACGAAGATGATCAGTGATGGAGTTAGGTACAGAATGCCAAGAAAGAAAGCCTTAGTTGCCCGGAGTCGGGTACCGGTCAAACCCAAACGCGTAGGCCATGCCACCTTATTTTGCTCACGCATTGTTGATAGTGGATTTTGTGGTTTCATGGAAAGGTGTATATTTTGGCCTAATGGTTGAGCATAACTACTTTCTTACACAATCTATACAGATAAAACCCAAAAAAGCATTTTGTACAGTCCAACCCACTGCTATGTAATCAATAAATTTCACAGACAGTATGCCCGCGGCCACCAGACCAACACCCAGGAAGAGGCTTGCCACGAAAATATTTCCATGACACAAGCATATCCCGGTCTTGTTAACGAGGCAGGAAAGTCAAATTAACGGTTGGTAATTGAACTTTAGTTTCCGCTAACTGCTATGGAGAAAGGGGATGGTAATGGGTTCAAAACGTGATAATTTTGTTTCACTAAAAAACGGGATTTCACAGGAACCCATTACGATGTCGAATTATATCATACGCGCGCTGTGCTGATGGAAATTGGAATCAGTGAACAGGAGATCGAAACTC
>DYKV01000217.1 GCA_020722415.1 Anaerolinea sp. | reverse complement strand
GAAATGACAGAACAGGCATTTGAATTCCATCAAAATTGACATGGCTGAGCAGTTACGTTGTCAACATGAATATTCTAATAATCAGAGAACCGTAATTTTTCCCAATCAACCGATCGGTTTTTTGCAGCGTTATATCTAATTTTCTCTATGAATAAAAATACGGGAAGGGATGATTGTTCCTAAATTATCTAGTATGACTGTACCGAAACGCCCCCTATATTCCCCTCAGAACAGCCATTTTCTGAACTAGCCTTTTTCCCCGTATGCCACTATGACGATTGGTTTGCCAGCATAGTGGGTAAGGAATATTAGCCGTTCATTTTCCCCTTTTAACTTAAGCAGCTGCTTGAGCTCCGCTGGTTCTATAGGTGATCCCCGTTTCTTGACCGTTATCTTCCCCACCCTGCGGTTACGGAAATATTCCCTTAATGTTTTTACATTAAAAGGCATCCAATCTTCAATTCGCCAAATACGGGCAAAGGGTGTCGGTGTAGATTGATCCGAGGTCAAAAAAGCTATATCAGGATCCAATTGGTATGCATCTAGCAGGATGGCTAATTTTTGAACTAATCCGGCCCGCAAAATCGCCGGGTCTGGTTCATAGAGATATTGGCGGGGTGGAGATAAAGCACGTTTTTCACCCTCTATATCGTTTTTGTCAGCACTACTTAAATTGAAAGCCCCAGGTAATATGGTTGCCCGATATTTTGTCTGGCGCATTTCACCAAACCATAAAACTGCTTCCTTCAGTTCTCCCCTCAGAGAAATAAATTCCACTTCACAGTCGTATTCAGAGACTTCATCCAATTTTACAGCGGGCGAAATCTTAATCCCTAAGTTTGCAAAACGCTTTTGCCAGATATAGATCGAGTTTAGCGGTGGTTGATATTGATCCACATGGTGGAGTCGGTTTCCTGCCACTCGTCTAGCTGGGTCGAAGAAAAGCGCCAAACGGCGTCGAGAAGAATAAATTGGGATGGAGACCCTCAAATCGGCTTGGATCACCTGACAATTTTCTTCGAGGTTCAAAGCCCGGGCGTTCATTTGTGCCATTGCTATGCGTAAAAAGTCTCGATCAATCCCGACGGTTGGCAGTACCTGGCTTAGCGCTAGGCAATCACCGCCAATTGAACAACCCAAATCCAATGCGCGTTCAAATTCAGCATAGCGTGCCGCGCGATAAGTAGCTATTTCCCAAGCCGAGGCTTGTTCTAAGGCTTCCCGGCTAAAATAGAGTTGATCCGCAAAGGGGAATTTAGCTCTCGCTCGCTGACGTAAGATCACAGTTTCCAGCGCTGCATGCACCAAATCCGCCGAAAATTGCCGGCTTAACCGCTGAAAATGAAGGAGGTAGTCCTCTTCTTTTGGTTTTATCTGGCTAATGAGATTTAAAAGCTCCGAGCCGGCTGGAGTAATCAGTTGGCGAAAACTTTTTAAATCCATCAATGTGTATTATACGGGCCGCTTCATCATCAGTTGGGCTGCCCGCCGTCCAATTTCCACTGCAAAATTAGTACCTCGATCCCATGGATAAACCTGGCTCATACTGGCAAAAAACAATCCAGGGATTGGCGTTTGGATTTCCGGGATGTTCTGGGAATGGTTAATTAACGGCACGGGTTGGGCATACGCAGTGCGAAATAGCCATACGTTCTTGATCCAATCTCGCCGAAAATTTGGGTTAATGCGTTGCAAAGCGGGGATAAAACGCTCCATGAGCTCATCCTGGCTTAATTGGAAATATTCATGGTCATTTTCAAGGTAATCGCCGCAATAGACAATATGATCGCCGCCAAAATAATTCGGGGATAAATAGTTAGTGTGCTCAACCAAAGCTAGGAATGGGAATCCAGCCGATTTAGGGATGTTGTACCAGTAATATCCTTTCGTTGACAGCTGGTGTTTCAGCGCTAAGATTAAAACAACCGCCCCCATGCTTTTCAATTGTAGGAGTCCTCTGAGATAAGATCTGGGTAATTGATTGTTTAATCGAGATAACGCATTTGGTGAAAGGGTGACCAATACTTGGTCATACTCTTGGAGGGAAGTCGCCGTTTTAATTTGTAGCTTTCTGTTCTCAGCAGAGGTAATGCTTTCTACCGTGGTAGCGAACCGTAACGTTGCGCCCATTTCTACCAAGCGCTGGGCGAAACGATCGGCGAATGCCTGAAAACCGCCTTTGAAGGTTCCCAACCGAGTAGTCCGCGCCTTGATGCGCGCCCACATCCAAGCCATATTCACCTGTGCAGCATAATTTTCGCCAAATTTTCCAACCATCAATGGCTGCCACATTAATTCATAGACACGATCCCCAGCCCAATGGCGCATCCAGGCATCCACAGTGGTCTGCTCCAAAGCGCGCCAGTTACTAGTCAAGCGTAAATACAGTCCGACTAAACCAAAGCGAACCTTATCTAATCCCCAACCTAAACCAGGAAAGAGCGCCGCTTGAAGGATGGAATCAAACGGATAGAACTTCCCCTGATAATACATAACCGTATAAGGGCGGAGAAAGACCACTTGATCCCGCCAACCTAGCTCTTCAATGAGGGCGAGGATATGCCGGTCACTGGCAAACCAGTGATGATAAAATTTTTCTACCGACCAATCCCAATAAGGTTCTTTAAACCCTTGAGCTAGCCCGCCCGCTCTTTCGTCCGCCTCAAAAATAGTCACTCGCTGCCCGGCGCGCAGCAAATCATAGGCAGCCGATAAGCCGGTAAAACCAGCTCCGATGATAGCAATGTTTTTGGTATTTTCTGTCATTCCTTCACCTGCGCCGCTTCTTCCCATCGGATCCCTTCCCGCCATAGATAATAAGCGCCTAATCCTGTAATCGGCGCCCATAAGGCGATATGCAGCACAATCGTGTAGCTGGTCGCCACAGCCACATTTACTCCATAAGCAACTAAAACCGCAATGCCCGGTTTGTCAAAAGTGCCAATATAGCCAGGCGCGGAAGGTAGGGTAGTGGCTAGGTTGACAATGCCGTTCATTAACATCAGGGCAAAGAAACTCACTTGAAAGGAAAAGGCATGCATCACAAACCAATATTTACCAGTCTCAAACAACCAGATCACCAATGAGGTCAGAAAAACCATCCAAACATCCAATGGGGAACGCAAGGCTACCAATCCGCTCAAGAAACGTTCGGAAAGACCCAGCGTCTTTTCGCGCCAACCGATAGGTAACAAACGCTGGGCGAACCATTTAATTAATTCCTGGGTATGAATCGGGAACATAGCTGCGATCAAAAAAATCAGCAAAGCGCCAAAAAACAAGACACTGCCCCAAATCGCCGCCTGACGGATACTAAAGCTTCCTACAATCCCCGAACCGCCGGTCAAACGGGTTAATTCCGGAAGATTAATAAAGACAAATGCCAGCATCACCACCCCATCGAAAATTCTTTCTACAATGATAGTTGCCAATGATGCAGAAATTGCTATCCCCTCGCGCCGCTTAAGAACTACCGCTCGCAAGAGCTCGCCCGCTCGGGCGGGATAAATATTGTTTCCCATATACCCAATTGCCACAATTGGAAACATAGCCCGGGTTGGCACTACTTTTATTCTTCGCAAGAGATAATGCCAACGCCAGGCGCGTGCCCACACGCCCAGAAAATAAACAAAAATCCCCGGCAAAATCCACCAGTAATTTGCCGTTCGTAAAGCCACCCAAAATTGGTCAAGCTCGGGAAGCAAGTCTTTGAGTACCCAGCCCAAAAAGAAAAGGCTGATTACTACACCCAACCAAAAGCGCCAGTTTTTCACGGTGCTAATTCTATCATGCAAGTACGCCCTTCATAATAATCGCACTGTGTGTAATGGGCTGGCTTAAGTTAAATAAAAACGCCAGCGATAGTGTCTGGTTGGTGATCAATTCGCTCTCCCAATCGGGGTTGCACTCCCCTAAATGATCGTTATTTGGGATATAGATCAAGTTATTTCTATATAGCATTGATCTATCCAATATTCTACGAAATTCGAACACAATAAATAATTAGAAAAATTCGCCTACTAAAACGTAACGCGGCATTCATGCCGCAACCAAACGGCGACATCAATGTCTACAACATTTGCGCGTTCGATGCAAATGTTGCACGGTAATACTATAAATTCAAATAAGCATTGAAAGTTCAATCGATATTAAGTGAAACTCCTCAGCGCCTTTTTATAGTTTCATTTCCGCTCTATTCAACATTTCCACTAGACAGCCTCACGGTTGGAATAAGCCACTAAATTCCCCTTTACTATCAGCATAAAAATGGAATGCTGCTCCTTTGAAACAACATTACATATTTGTCATTTCAACGAACCCGTCTCTGTCATTTCGACGAACGCAGTGAGGAGAAATCTTATCGCAGC
>DYKV01000216.1 GCA_020722415.1 Anaerolinea sp. | reverse complement strand
AATTAATAAATCCTTCGAAAATACTTTGACGAGGACGAGTAAGCATTTTACGACAGCTCAGAGAGCAGACAGTTGGTGAGAGTTCTGCCTGTACAGAAATGCCGAATGGACCTCCGAGTTGCAGGGCAAAAACGATAGTGAGTAGCCTGTGCCGGGAGACTCCCGTTAGCGGGTCAGGGTATAACTCAGTGCCAAACGAGGTTTTCCTCTAACACTGAGCGTACCTGTAATGAGTGAGGCTGGCTATTTCCCGTTGCATCCCAACGGGATTTTTCATTAAATATCTTCCAGCCTAAATTGGGTGGTACCACGGACAAACGTTCGTCCCAACATGGACGAACGTTTTTGTTTTTTTTGGAGGTATGATGGTTACAACAATTCAAAAAGGTAAAACAAAATTATTAATCAAGGAGTTGCCAGCCGATCTGGAGACTCCCATTTCAGCTTACCTTAAGCTTCGCGGGCAAGGGGCTAGTTTCTTGCTCGAAAGCGTTTGTGGTGGGGAACAAGTAGCCCGTTTCTCTTTTATCGGGATAAAACCTGAAAAGACATTTCTCTTAAAAGGAGAGTGCATTAGCGAAATTACTCCAACGAAGACAATTATTCATCCATTAAATGGTCAGGAGCCTTTGCAATTTTTCCGAGCGCAAATGCCCGAGCGGCTAGGATTAGCCTATCCATCTCTCCCACTTTTTCAAGGAGGGCTGGTGGGATATATTTCATACGATGCAGTTCGTTATTTTGAGCCAAGTGTCAATGTAAGCCCCCACCCTGATCTGCCCGAAGCAATTTTTTTACAAACCAACACACTTGTTGCTTTTGACCACGCTTATGGCAAGATGATATTGATGGTGAATATCCACCAAAATGGGACTGAGGATTCGCAGAGTGTTGATCAAGGTGAACAATTATTGGAGGCAATTGAACAGAAATTGCATAACCCTTTACCGGATCAAAACATATCCGTGTCGAATACCGATAATGACGGGGAATTTATCCCAAACATGACTCAATCGGAATTTATGCAAGCAGTTAAAAAAGCCAAAGAATATATAACTGCCGGGGACATATTCCAAGTGGTTCTTTCCCTCCGCTTAGAAAGAATGACCAATGCACATCCATTTGAGATTTACCGTGCCCTACGACGGTTAAACCCTTCACCATATATGTTTTTCTTTGATTTCGGTCATCTGGCTGGTTCATCTGATTTATTTGTGATCGGATCCTCTCCGGAAATGCACGTTCGGCTAGAAGGTTCTCGGGCTATCATTCGTCCGATTGCTGGTACTCGCCGGCGAGGTCAAACGCAAGATGAGGATCAAGCCCTTGAAAATGACTTGTTATCAGATCCCAAAGAGCGCGCTGAACATATCATGTTGGTAGATTTAGCGCGCAATGATTTGGGGCGCACCTGCAGCAATGGCTCTGTTCAAGTTAGCGAACTAATGGGGATTGAACGTTATTCGCATGTGATGCACATTGTCTCACAGGTTGAAGGGGAATTACGACCAGAATTTGACGCTTTCGAATTGTTAAAGACAACCTTTCCGGCTGGTACAGTGAGCGGAACGCCAAAGATACGCGCCATGCAAATCATCCGTGATTTAGAGAAAAGCCCGCGGGGACTATACGCTGGTGCGGTCGGATACTTTTCCTATGACGGTTCTATGGATACTTGTATCGCTATCCGGACGATAATCATGCAAGGGCAAAGGGTGAGTGTGCAAGCTGGGGCAGGTGTGGTAGCGGATTCAGTTCCGGAACGCGAGTATGAAGAAGTATTAAACAAAGCTCAGGCATTAGCCCAAGCGGTCAAGATGGCTGAAGATAAATAAAAAGGAGAAAATATGTTAGTAGTCATTGATAACTATGATTCTTTTACCTATAATCTTGTCCAATATCTCGGGGAATTAGGCGCCGAAGTAAAAGTATTCCGAAACGATACGATAAGCACGGCTGACCTAGAGAGATTAAATCCGCAACAAATAGTGATTTCCCCTGGACCAGGCCGTCCTGCTGATGCCGGCATCTCAAACGAGGTCATCGCTCGCTTGGGCAATCAGATTCCAATTTTAGGTGTATGTCTGGGCCACCAATGTATCGGAGAAGTGTTTGGCGCAAAGGTGGTGGGCGCAAAATCCCTTATGCACGGAAAGACTTCATTAATCTATCATCAAGGCGATCCTTTATTTCAGGGAGTTCCATGCCCATTTGTTGCCACCCGTTATCATTCTCTCATTGTAGAAGATTTGCCAGAGACCTTGGTTACAACCGCCTATACTCAAGCGGGAGAAATAATGGCGATCCGCCATCGTGACCTGCCTATATATGGCGTTCAATTTCACCCCGAGTCAATTCTTACCGAATTTGGAAAAACAATCTTAAAGAATTTCCTTGAAATTACCTCAATTCCCGTCCATGAATGTGATTTATTGTCATGAGATCAATGAAACACCAAACCAATCCCAAATCCAATAATCAACCCTATTTCTGTATATTCAATGGTTATCGATTTTAGGATCAATTATACGAAAGGAGAAACTAATGGAAACCCAAGACACTTTAAAACCTTATATTGCTAAATTGGTGCAGCATCAAGATCTATCTGCGGAAGAAGCTGAAGCAGCGATGACAATTATTATGAATGGACAAGCTACTCCAGCCCAAATTGGGGGGTATTTAGTTGCCCTACGCATGAAAGGAGAAACTGTCCCAGAAATCATTGGTTCTGCCCGAGCAATGCGCAATGTCGCCGAACGAGTTGAGCTCTTACCTGGAAGCCCTATTGTTGATGTAGTTGGTACTGGTGGTGATAATTCACATAGTTTTAATATCTCTACCGCCGCAGCATTCATTGTCTCCGCTGCCGGGCAAAGGGTTGCGAAACATGGCAACCGTGCTGTTTCTTCACAATGTGGCGCAGCGGATGTTTTATTAGCGCTAGGGGCAAACCTAGATCTAAACCCTCAACAAGTCGGCGAGGTGATTGAACGCGTTGGGATCGGTTTCTTGTTTGCACCAAGATTTCACCCAGCCATGAAACATGCCATTGGACCGAGAAAAGAATTAGGACAACGGACAATCTTTAATTTGCTTGGACCATTAACCAACCCAGCCCATGCTACTCATTTGTTAGTGGGTGTGTATGATCCAAAATTGACCCATCCATTTGCAGAAGTGCTCGGTGAATTAGGAGGACAAGTTGCTTATGTGGTTCACAGTCAAGGTGGATTTGATGAACTAACCACGGTTGGGAAAAACCGAATTAGCCAGCTAAAGGGAGGAAATGTAAACACATTCGAACTAGATGCAACTGAATTAGGCTTAAGGCGGGCAACTATAGAAGATTTAAGAGGTGGGTCACCAGAAGAAAATGCCCTGAGGATGAGATCGCTGCTGGCTGGCAAAGATAACAGTGTTCTGAGCGATGTGGTTTGTCTCAATGCAGCTGCTGCATTGGCACTGTGTGACCATTTTGATATCCAGACTGGCTATCAGCGTGCCCAAGCTGTACTCGCCTCTGGTGCAGCATTGGAGAAATTGGAAACTTATGTGCAAATGACGCAACAAGTGGCAAAATGAAACCGTTTATGACAAAACAAAAACCCGCCATCTTAGAGGAGATCTTCGCTCAGAAGAAACGTGAAGTCCAATGGCGTAAAGCTAAAGCGCCGTTAGGAATACTTATCGAGCAAGCGCAGGAACTGCTTCCCGCTCCAGATTTCTGTAACGCTATACGAAATACACAAAATAAACATCAATCGCCAGCCTTGATTGCCGAGATCAAATATGCCTCTCCGGCAAAAGGGAATTTCAATTTGGCAATCCCCCCGCTTGAACTGGCAGAATTGTATGTTAAGAATGGCGCAGCTGCAATTAGTGTATTGACCGATGAAACCTATTTCCATGGGCATCTCGATAATTTACGTCAAATTTCTAGCCATTTCCCCAATGTCCCAACGCTTTGTAAAGATTTTATCTTTGATCCTTATCAAATTTACGAGGCTAGGGCAGCTGGCGCTAGCGCTGTCTTATTGATTGCTAGTATGCTCTCAGAAAAGGAATTAAATACGCTCCAGCAGCTCTGCCGAGATATAGGACTGACTGCTCTAATAGAAGTTCACAATGTGCTGGAATTGGAAAAAGCTCTATCTTGTAATCCTGCCATAATTGGAATCAACAACCGCAATCTGCATGATTTCTCGGTTAGTTTGGACACATGTATGCAATTGCGCCCATACATTCCGCCTGACATTATGACTGTTGCCGAGAGCGGGATCAAATCAGTTGCAGAGGTAAAACAACTCGCCAGAGCCGGGTTTGATGCTATCCTTGTCGGTGAAGCATTGGTTACCGAAGCGAATATTGGGG
>DYKV01000215.1 GCA_020722415.1 Anaerolinea sp. | reverse complement strand
AGGAAAACCTTAAACCCCTTTTGTGTTTAAAAATTCCCGCCCAAAAAACAAGTATTTCACTTCTAAGTTCCTATTTGACTGTAAAGGGACGAGTGAGGGGTAAATACGGGTTCATGCAATTATCAATCAAAGGTTCAACTACCATGAGGCTAGCAGGTAATGGAGCCACTTGGTCTTTTTGATGGGTTTTTCCATTGAACTGTATTAATGGAGGTGTGAGTGTTGAAATACCAGAACTTTTAGAAAATCCAATCCAGATAAGAATAAAATTACCACCAGCAAAGTCGCCATGATTACGGTAAGCGGCAGAGGCGCCATAAAGATTCCGCAAGCCGCGAGGAGCATGACCACTCCAATATCTATACAGGAGGCAAGCATCATCCATTTTCCCGGCATGGAATTCCAAAAGTGGCTGCGTTCGCGCACCAGATAAACCATCCCTTGACCAGTAAAGACGAGGATCAAGAAGGAGAGAGTCTGTAATTGGGCAAGCGGAAAATGCAATCCATCACGAGCATATAAGTAAATCCCAAATGTCAGAAAAGAGACTGGGATGGCAAGGCTGAGTGAAGGAAGGAGCATTGCCCGCACATCCCAGCGATCGGGTTTGAGGGAGGCTTTGACCTGATCGCTGGCAATAGACATGGTCACAAAATCGTTGGCAAATAACAATAACACAACCAGAAAAGGACGGGTGACAAGATCATGGGTAAGCAAATAGCCAATGCTGAGAAAAGACGCGATTTGGATCGTTTTAATGATTTTGTTGAGCACATAAGTGAGCATACGCTGGTAAATTTTACGACTTACTGTAATTGCAGAGACGATATTGCTCAAGCCGGGTTGGGTGAGAACGAGGCTGGCGGCGGCTTTGGCAACATCGGTTGCGGTGGATACAGCGATACCAACCTGTGCTTGTTTCAAGGCGGGGGCGTCATTTACCCCGTCACCGGTCATTCCCACAATATGCCCGTGCCGCTGATATGCCGCAACCAAATGAAATTTATCCTCTGGTAAGACTTCTGCAAATACATCACATTGCGGATCGGGGGATTGGTTTGCCTGCAGCGATTGCACTAGACAGGCTTTTTCGCCTATCCCAACTTGCTTGGCAATTGCCTGGGCGGTTGGTAGGCTGTCGCCGCTGACCATCACCACCCCTATACTCAAATTCTTAAGGTGCTGAATTAATTCTTTTGAATCAGAGCGAGGCTTGTCTTGCAAGGAGACCAATCCATAAAGTTGCATGGTTTGATCATCACCGGCAGCGATAGCCAAGATGCGATATCCTAAACCGGCTAAACGGGTTAGATCTTGTTCGAAATTTGTTGGTATGGAGCTGCATAACGGCGCAATGACATGGGGAGCGCCTTTAACTACCCGGATGGTTTTCCCGTCCTCATGGAACACTGCTTCAGATCGTTTCGTAGCTGGATCGAAGGGGGAGAACTGGACACGTTGGGAATAATCTGGTAAAACCCCTTGTTCTTTTGCTCGTTCTAAGATGGCTAAGTCTAGCGCATCTTGAGTGGAAGGATCGCTTGCCAAGCTGGCGATATGCAATACCTGTTGGTCATTAAATGGGGAATAGGCTGTGAGTTCAGAAACGCTGATTTTGTTTTCGGTGATTGTCCCGGTTTTATCACTGCATAAAATATCCATGCCAGCTGCTTCTTCGATCGCAGCCAGGTTCGTTACTAATACTCCTTCATGGGTCAATTCTTTTGCGCCAAGCGCTGTTGCGATAGTGAACGTGGCTGGCAGGGCAACCGGAACGGATGCAACCAATAAGATTAATGTGAACGGTAAAATATGCAGCACAGATTGATGATTAATCCAGGTGTATACTAGGACGAGGACAGCCAGAAGTAGATCGAGAAAAATGAGCGTACGGGTAACCGAGAGGATAACGGATTCTAGATTACTTTTCGATTTTGCCTCACGAACAAGATTAGCAGTCTTCCCGAAGCGGGTATGCAAACCGGTGGCAAGTACGATAGCCGTGGCTTCTCCTTTTTGAACAACCCCACCCGTATAACACTCTTGATTGCTAACCACCTCAACTGGGAGCGATTCACCCGTCAGAGCAGATTGATCCACCAACAAATTCCCGTCCAAAAGTCGTACATCGGCGGGGAGGATATCACCCATCCGAATATGTACGACATCATCAGGAACAAGTATTTCGGCTGGGATGGTTTTCCACTCCCCGTTCCTCATTACCCGAGCGCTGATCTTTAATTGCTGGCGGAGGATGGCGAGTGCATTAGATGCCCGTTGTTCTTGGAGAGTGCTTAAGATCGCATTGAAGAAGATCAACACAACCATAATGCCGGCATCGGCGTAACGGTGAAGGATTAGCTCCAGGATTACTGTAATCTCTAGCATCCATGGAATTGGTCCCCAAAACCTTTTTAAAAATTCCACCCAGGGATTGGATTTTTGTTCGGGGATATTATTTAACCCCACTTGTTTTAGCCGCTGGGCAGCTTCTTCTTCCGTCAGTCCAACGTAATTATGGGTATTCTCGCTCATTGTCTGGCAGCTAAGGTCCTATTTGGTTTCGAATAATGGTAAAACTTCCATCGCTGGGACAGCCACTAACCCTCGATCGGTTAAGCGTAATTCTGGGATCACTGATAAAGAAAGCAGGTTATACCCCATGTAGGGGATGGTGAAGCCATGTTTATTCCAAGTAGCATTGAAATGTTCTGATTCGACCCGAACTTGCGAGGCACGTTTATCGGATATCAACCCAGCAATTGGCAGCGCTACTAGAGCTTCGACATTTCCCTTATCCACAATAACTAGCCCGCCGTTGTTTTGTCGAATAGTTTCCACTGCCAAACGCATATCTTTTTCATCCACACCGGCGACGATGATATTATGGGCGTCATGGCCAACACTGCTGGCAACCGCGCCAGAACGCAAATTGAACCCTTTTAATAAGCCATGACCCACACGACCTGATCCCTGATGGCGTTCGACGACGCTCAAGAAACAAAGATCATGTTGTTCGAAATGCTCCTTCCAGGACTTGCTGGCGGTGAGGGTGATTTTCTCATGAAAGGTGGTTATTCCGGGTGGAGCAACCCGGATGACATTGGCAATCACCGTTTTTTCTGGAAGGGGTGGGGTGAGGCTATAGTCATGGGTAATTTTAACGGTTTGGTAGGCTTGTTGTGGATACTGCCAGCGATTTTCAAGTTGTTCTTCAAGTAAGGGTGTGATTTTCCGATTTTCAACCATCAATTGACCGCCATACCAAGTATTTTGCACTTCTAATTGATCATTTAATAAGACAATGTCTGCTCGGCGGGAATGACCTAACCCACCAATTTCCTGATCCATGTGGAAGCGGGTAGCTGGATGCAGAGAACCCATGCTCCAGGCTGTGGTTGGATTGATGCCCATTTTTACCGCCTCACGGACACACCAATCTAAGCCAAATAGGAATAAATCATCGGCATCGCGATCATCCGTGCAAAGGCAAATCCGCTTTGTGCTGATTCCGAGTTCGGTCGCAACCTGAATGATGCCGGGTAACGAATGCCAAGGTGTGGTAGGATTGCCGGCGCGCATAAAGAGCCATAAACCAGCTTCGATAAAATCCTCAGCGATCTCACGGTCAATTGCTTCATGCGTGTCAGAAACACCCGCAGCAGCGTAAGCGGCTACAAATTCACGACCATAACAATGCCCTGAAACGGGTAATCCCCGCTTTAACGCTTCGGCAATAATCGCGTGGCTGCGTGGGTCACTCAATGTGACTGGTACATAATCCATTTTCTCACCCAGAGCAACCGCTTCATCCCAGGCGTCGAAGATCTCGCCAATTTTTTGCGGGGTGAGATCACCTCCGGCTGTCTCTAATTCAGGAGAAGTAGAAGGGACAGTGCTGGGTACGGTCAGAAATACCGATAGCGGCGCATTGCGGGCATCTTCCAACATCCATTCCACCCCAGCCCGGTCAGCAACGTTGGCAATTTCATGGCTGTCACAGAAAATGGTGGTGTTACCATTCAGCAAGGCTGCCTCGGCATAGGCGCATACGGTCATCATGCTTGATTCAACATGAATATGGGGATCAACTAAACCGGGGGCGAGAATGCCGTTTTGGGCATCATAAAGGATGGTTTTTTCGCCGGGTTTAGCGGTACCTGAAGGTAATACAGCCGCAATTCTTCCATGCTTGATGAGGATCTCTTTGTTCTCGAGGATTCGTTCAGAATAGGTAGAGAGAATGCGGGCGCTATGAATGATTAAGTCGGCAGGGGTTCGTAAGGCTGCCACGTCTGTCAGGTCACGGGTGACTTGGTGTAAAGGGGGAACCGAAAAGCGGGTGATGCGATTCATGCGTTTACCTCCGGAGAT
>DYKV01000214.1 GCA_020722415.1 Anaerolinea sp. | reverse complement strand
ACGGACAATTACTTTGATGTTTCGGTCATTTCCCTTTTAGGATCACCCTTATCTCAATAATTAAGCGCGTAATTTTTCACCTTTTGGGTCAACCAGTACAGCCGGTGCTACCACCGCGGCAACCCTTTGATCGAAGAGCTCGACCTGGAATTGGTTACCTTGCTTTGCCAACTCAATGGGCAAATAGGCATAGGCGATGTTCTTTCTCACGGTGTAGCCATAACCACCACTGCGCACGCGGCTGACCACTTTGCCGTCCTTATAGACCGCTTCTCCGCCGTAAAATGGTAACCAATCCTCTCCTTCCAAAGTGAGTGTACAAAGTTTTCTTTTTAATCCTTCTGCTTTGGCTTTCAACAAGGCAGCCTTACCGATAAATTCACCTTTATCTAAGTCTACACAAAATCCTAATCCGGCTTCGTACGGATTTTCGCGCTGGGTGACATCGGCGGTGAAATAGCGATATCCCTTTTCCAATCGGAGCGAATCAGCCACCTTGTAACCGCATGGTTGGACACCAAATGACACTGCTACTGCGTAGAGTCTATCCCACACCAGCATCGCTCTTTCGTTTTGCACATACAATTCCCAGCCTAGTTCACCGATATAACTTACCCGTTGGGCAAGGACTCTTGCACCATTAACATCAATCCAGGCAGCATGCATATATGGAATAGCCTTATTCGAGACGTCGCTTGAGGTTACTTGCTGCAATACTTCGCGCGCCTTTGGCCCCCACAGCGGAATACACGCCCATTCTGTAGTGATATCGCGAATCTCCACTTCCCCATCTTCCGCTTTTTGATGCATGCGCAACCAAGCTAAATCATTGGCAATAAAGCCCGATCCAGTAATCACCCAAAAATGATCCTTGCCTAATCGGGTTACGGTTAGGTCGGCCTCTACACCACCCAATTCATTGAGGAACTGTGTGTAAATCGCGCTGCCAACCGGGCGGTCAATATTACTGTCTGCCACGCGTTGTAACAATGGCAGTGCTCCAACTCCACGAAGTTCAATTTTGCCAAAAGAGGTGAAATCGAAAAGAGCCACTTTCTCACGGGCGGCTTGATGTTCAACGGCAACTCGCTCAAAATATGGCGGTTTTCCCCACCCCCATTGACGCTGGTCAGCGCCCATTCGCCGGCTTTCTTTACCTGGTTGGAAGTAATTCACCCGCTCCCAACCAAATTTTTCACCAAACACTGCTCCTAACTCTTGCAAGCGATGGTGTAATGGGGAAACGCGATGGGGACGAGCCCATTCATTCTCATCGTTTGGAAATTTTAGGCGGTAATAATATTTGACTCCTTCCCGTGTCCTTTCGGTAGTATAGAAATAGCTGGAATAGTAGTTCCCAAAGCGAGTAACTTTAAACGCATATACGTCAAGGGATGGGTTACCATCAACGATCCATTCAGCCATGATCTTACCGATACCACCTGCCCCGCCAAACCCATTCAGCGACATGCCACAAGCCATCCACAGCCCACGCACACCAGCGGCAGGTCCAATCATCGGTTGGCAATCTGGAGAATAGGCGCCCGGATGGCAGGTTAATCCGATCATTTCCGCATTCTCGAGGATGGGAATCCGTCGAATAGCGCCTTCCAAGAGTTGTTCAAAACGGTCAAAATCGGGCGGTAGGGAGGTATTGCCATGTTCCCAGGGAACACCATCTATCCAACGCGCTTTTGGGTTGGGCTCATAGCCACCAATTACCAATCCACCTTGTTCTTCGCGAAGGTAAATTAAATTATCTGGATCGCGCAAGCATGGTGTATTATGACTGAATTCTTTGCCCGGAATAGCCTTTAAAGCGATATGTTGATGGTCTACTGGGGTAGTGGGGATATGAACGCCAGCCATAGCTGCTACGCGCGGTGCCCATAATCCAGCTGCGTTAACCACGATTTCTGTACGGATTGCACCTTTGTCGGTCAAAACTCGGGCTATCTCTCCTTTGGGTGTCAGTTCTAATCCAGTCACGCGGGTGTTCGTATAAATCGTCACCCCCATTTCTTTTACTTTCGCCGCCATACTGGTTGTAGTGAGGTAGGGATCGAGATGACCATCCCGAGGAAGATAAATAGCCCCATATAAATCCTTCTCACTCAATGAGGGCATAATCTTCACCGCCTCAGATGGTGAGATAATCTCAACATCCATGCCAATCCCTTTTGCCCGGCTGACACTGCGCTGCAGCTCTTTGAGTTGTTCTGGGCTGGATGCGACGCGCAAACTGCCCACGTGATTAAATAAACCCAATTCGCTATAAAGTTCAATACTGTATTTTCGAATTTGCATTAGCGTTTCTGAGGTTGCAAACTGGGTCACCAGCCCAGCGGCATGTCCGGTTTCACCACTGGCAATTTCCATCTTCTCCAACACGACCACATCTTTCCAGCCGCGTTTTGCCAAATGGTAGGCGATATTGATTCCATATATACCGCCACCGATCACAACGACTTGTGCCTGATCTTTCATAAACTAGCCTCCTCACGGTTATTAAGATGATCGAGCAAGTTGAATGCTCTGATACGTTTATAGTTAATTAGCGATCACCACTTCAACGGAGCGGGAGAGCAAAGCCATGCGCGCATTCGGATCAAAGCCCTCATCAGTCACTAGCTTGTGAATTTGATCAATTCTAGCGATCAGGTGGTTCGAAACCGCTCCCCATTTTGTATGATCAGCGACAATGATAACGGGGCCTTGGGTATGGGTGATCATTAATCGAATAATCTCGGCTTCTGAAAAAGTCGAAACCGTGCACCCGTATTTCAAGCTCACGCCTTCAACCCCAATAAACGCTTTGGTCGCATAAATTTGGTTGAGGTTATCCATCGTAAAAGTACCGACAACCGCTTGCGATAAAGGCAAATATTTCCCCCCCAATAAAACCAGTTCATAATCAATATCGGTCATGTCCGATAATGCAGATGTATTATTTGTAATGATGGTCACATTAGAGATACCATGAATATTTTGAATCAGTTGAGCGGTGGTTGTGCCAGAGTTGATGAACACCAGGTCGCCTGGCTCGATTAGGGTAGCAGCAACTTTGCCAATCAAACGTTTTTCTTCGATAAAACGTTGGGCGCGCTGGACATATTCCGCCTCGGCGCGAATATGTTCATTAAGGATCGCCCCACCACGGGTACGCTCAACTAAACCCTGGTTTTCGAGCGCTTCTAGATCACGACGGATAGTCGATTCCGAGACTTGGAGGTAATCCGCTAAAGTGGCACAGGAGCTAATTTTATGCGCCGAGAGATGTTTGAGGATTAACTCATGGCGTTGGGCAGGGATCAAGACCGGGTTAGGTATCGTCATAAGAATCGAGAGCTGACCATTTTTGGCAAATCTTGCTTAATTTATACGTTTATTATAAACAATTCTGCGTAAATTTGCAAGTTTTTGCTCAATCTTTCTTTGAATTCTCTCCCTTTTATGTTAAACTTAGAAATGGAATCGACGCATGCCAAATTTTATATTCTGGGCTGACAGATTTATGGATATATCTCTAACATTTCGACTTCGCTACCACTCTCTTTAGCAAATTAAATTTTTCTCCATAGGCGCTGCTCGATGATGAAAAATGATCCAATCGCAGAAAAAATAAGAAAAGTGCTCAGCCATTATCAATTAGGTGAGCTGGTGAACTACTCCCAAAACCAACGTGGTTATGTCAACCTTAGTTTTGCCATCCAAATCCAGAAAAATGGGGAAGTCACCCCTTATTTTCTTCGGCAATACAAACTCGGCATTACAGAAGATGAGCTTTTATTTGAACACTCTCTGATCAACCGTGTTTACGAAATAGGCAAACCTCGGGTTGCCCGCGTCTATCCCTCTCGAGAAGGAAAAACATACGTTGTGGAAGATAGCCTCGCCGATATCAGCCAGCCGGCTTTTTATGCAATTTTTGACTTTTTACCCGGTGAAGACAAATACACCTGGGTCAATCCCCATTGCACTCCCCTAGAAATTCAACAGTCGGCGCGAGCCCTTGCAGAGTTCCACCAGGCTGTCTGGGATTTTCAGCCCCGAGGTTCCCGCCGCGAACCACCCATTGCTGGTCTTTTGAAGCCGATGAAAATAAACCTGCATGCTTGCCTTTCCCAAACTCGCTTGCATAAGTTTAATGAAGTCATCCGCCCCTATCAATCTTTCCTCGATCACAAAATTGAAGACCTGGCCGAGTTTTTTCATTCCCTCGACGATCAAGCTTTACCCCAATTGATCATCCATTGTGATTATCACCCCGGCAATTTAAAGTTTCAAGACGAACGAGTAGTTGGATTATTCGATTTTGACTGGTCGAAAAAAGATTACCGTATATTCGATATTGCGCTCTCTCTGTTCTACTTCTTTACCGAATGGGAAG
>DYKV01000213.1:2780-4401 GCA_020722415.1 Anaerolinea sp. | reverse complement strand
CCCGATTTGCAAAATAAAACAATATTTTTAGTGCTATCTAAATCTGATAAACGAGCAGCCAGTTGGCCGAGAGGGATTAACTCAGCCCCCTCGAGACGCGAAATCTCCAATTCATGTGGTTCTCGCACATCAATTAAACAAATCGGTTCGCCTTTTTTCAGCTTTTGGGCTAATTCTGTTGCCATGATATCCCACTCTTCTCCTGCTGAACCCTCCTCCAAATGATGCCCCGCTACGCCACAAAACGCATCATAGTCTATTAATTTGGTTATTTCTGGATTCTCGCCACATATTTTACATTTAGGATTTTTGCGCAATTTTACAAAATCAAAACTCATATCCAGCGCATTATAGAGTAACAAGCGCCCAATTAATGGTTCACCGATTCCAAGGATAAGTTTCAGGGCTTCAGTAGCTTGAATCGTTCCAATTGTGCCGGGTAAAACCCCTAACACTCCACCTTCCGCACAAGATGGCACCATTCCCGGTGGGGGTGGTTCCGGAAAAAGACAGCGATAGCAAGGTCCTCGCCGGGCATCAAAAACACTCACCTGTCCCTCAAAACGGAAAATCGAACCGTACACATTTGGCTTTCCTAGCAAAACGCAAACATCATTGCTCAAATAGCGGGTTGGAAAATTATCCGTTCCATCAACGATAACGTCATAATCTTGGGCGATTCGCATTGCGTTCGCCGAAGTGAATGGTTCATTATAGATTTCAACCTCGATTTCCGGGTTTAAATCTAACATCCGCTGGCGAGCCGATTCCACCTTCAGCTCCCCGAGAGAAGATGTGCCGTGAATCACCTGCCGTTGTAAGTTTGATTCATCCACAATATCATAATCTACCAGCCCAATATGACCCACTCCCGCAGCTGCTAAATAAAGCGCTACCGGAGAACCCAATCCACCCGTACCAATGACCAATATTGAAGCAGCTTTTAACTTTCGCTGCCCTTCTAAACCCACCTCTGGAATCAACAAATGTCGTGAATAGCGAAGGATTTCCTCATGCGAAAGGTTGGGCAGCATCAATTCAGCAACCTCCAGCGATGCTCGGTATAATCAATAAACGGTCGGTTTCCTTCAACGGCGTACTTAATCCTTGTAACTCCATAATATTCTCATCACCTAAAAATAAATTTACAAACGGGCGTAATTCTCCATTTTCATTATATATATGGGGCAGTAAGGCTGGATAAAAGGCGATTAAATTTGCCAATGCCTCCGCTACTGTTTTGGCTTCGAGCTTGATTTCACTATTTCCATTCGTATAAACTCGTAATGGTGTTGGAATGCGAATGATACTCATACTGATTTTACTCTCTTTCCATTAATTTAGAATTTTTGAACTGTATAGATATTCCGCTCAGTTAAAATTTCGCCATTTGCTGATTGTCTCATGATTGATCTTTCGGGATATTCACTGGTTCACCGATCACTAGTTCTTCTTCATCAAAGCGTTGCCGATCTTCGGATAGAACCCACGAACGACTGTTGATCGCTTTCCCTTGCTGAACTCGGGTGATAACATACGAAAACCAAGGCAATGCCCATTGCCGGTCATATTCCGAGGGTTGATTCGGAGAATCAGGGTGGGAATGGTAAACACCCACAAC
>DYKV01000213.1:0-2680 GCA_020722415.1 Anaerolinea sp. | reverse complement strand
TAATGTGCGCTCCAGTTAGCTGGATTATCATATTGATTTGCGTAGAAATAGCGTTCTGGATGTTGATTGGCTAATTGGCGCACAGTTTGGATCGCTCCATCTGAACCCTCACTGGGATCAGTCAGAATCAGCTCCGCTCCAAGCGCTTGCAAAATGACAATTCTTTCCGGGCTGGCATTTGCTGGTAAGGCTAATGTAACCGGAATGCCCATCACTGCCCCAAAAGTAGCATAGGCTATCCCCATATTTCCGGAGGTCGAATCAAGCAATCGCTTTCCAGCAGTTAATTCGCCATTTTTTATAGCGGTACGGATGATATTGAGTGCCGGACGATCTTTGATGGAACCACCAGGATTGAACCACTCCGCTTTAGCCAAAACCTGAACCTTACTCTCCAGGTGGCGAGTTATATGCTGCAAGGGCAGGAGAGGAGTATTCCCCACTGCAGCTTCTAATCCAGATTGCAAGTGATCCTCTCCTAGACGGATTGGATTCGCCCGGATATGAATTTGCTTTGCAAAAGACATCTCTACCTCCCGGCTCAACATCCGATACAGTCAACAGAAAAACAAACAGGTGGTTACACCTCAACACTTTTGCTGCTCTGCGGGGTGGTAACCACCTGGATTATGCTGTCAACTTTACTAACGCGATAATTGCAAACTCAGACGGTGGTTACTTCCCCCGCCGATAACACATGCAAGAACATTTCGCGTTATGGATCATCATATTATTTAATCTAACCGTGTAATGCGAGTAATTTAGTAAACATTATACAATTATATCTACGATTGTCAAGGACAAATCCCCCATTAAATCGGGATAATTCACTGGTAGATTTACCTATCTTTTTTACTTCCCCTCTGATGACTCCTCCTCCCCGCTACCGATCCCGAGCGGTTGCCATTTTTTAGCATCTTTCAAGCGATGTTGTATGCCATGTCGGTCATGGATTTCATCAAAGCCATTGGGTTTGATAAACATTTGCTCACCTTGCAGCAAACCATGAATGCCACTTTGGCCTGGCTCTGGTCGTTTCTCCCCCTTGAATTTGGCTGCCTTTTCGGGTAAGTAATCAACCGGTTCTTCATAGGTAGTGATGTATCCTTCATAGTTGCGCAAAACCACTTTGTGGTCAGAGTAGCTCAACAAATAATTAGGCGAAACGGGTATTTTACCTCCGCCACCTGGTGCATCAATGATATATTGATGAACCGCGTAACCTGAAGTATGACCGCGCAAGCCTTCCATTATTTCTATCCCTTTCCCAACCGGGGTGCGAAAATGACCAGCTCCTTCCACGAGGTCGCACTGGTATAGATAATACGGTCGTACCCGAATGCGCACCAGGTCGTGGACCAGTTGGCGCTGAATATCTATATTATCATTCACACCAGCTAATAATACGGCTTGGTTACCCAATGGTATACCAGCCCGGGTTAATTTGTCAGTGGCTTCGGCTAGCTCTTTGGTGATTTCATTGGGAGTGTTGACATGGATATTCATCCATAAGGGGTGATATTTTTGCAGCATCTCACATAGTTCATCCGTCACCCGCATCGGTAAGAAAACCGGAACGCGTGAGCCAATGCGCAAGATTTCGATATGCGGGATCTCCCTGAGGCGGCTGAGAATTTCCTCGAGGATTTTCGGCGCTAGCACCAAGGGATCACCACCTGATAATAACACATCTCGAATTTGAGGAGTCCGCTTTATATAATCTAATTGCATCTCAAATTCGGTGCGTGAAAAAGTCGCCGCCGGATCGCCGACTATCCGGGAACGGGTGCAGTATCGGCAATAACTGGCGCATTGAGTGGTCACCAGCATTAAAACCCGATCCGGATAACGATGAACCAATCCAGGGACAGGTGAGTGGCGGTCTTCCGCCAGGGAATCTTCCATCATCGCCGTAAAAGGAACCAGTTCAGCGGAGGTCGGGATGATTTGTTTACGGATGGGATCCTCAGGGTCATTGGGGTCAATCAATGAAATAAAATATGGTGTGATATCCACCCGGAAAAGATTAGGGGTATTAAGCGCTTTAATTTCGCTTTCCGTAAGGGGGATTACTTTACCGATCTCCTCTACGGAATTTAGCCGATGACTCAATTGCCAACGCCAGTTATACCATTGTTCATCAGGGATATTTTCATAAATAGGGGCACGTTTGGATACGAAAGGGCGTTTAGCCATTCATTACTCCTTTCAACAGGTGAAATCCACCAACAAGAATCAGATGAGATTAATTCCCATTTGATTCTAAATGAGAAATCGCTTTGCGTCAACAACTCATATCTTGAACTCGTCATAAAATATTTCGCAAAACCCATCCAGCCCGCCTCGAATTTGGGACGCACTAGTTTATTCAGATTGCAACTATTCAACCTGGCTTTTTTCTGCTAAACCCAGCCGATTGGCAGCTCTGCTTTAGTACAAGGTACACCTTCTGGCCAGCGGGTGAGTCGGCTTTAGCCAACTTTCCCAACCTAAGCAGGGATTTACCCCCCTGAATAAAGCCAACAAGCAATATAGCCGAACGGTTGCTTCAATTTGAAAATTGTTGCAAATCAACCTCGCTTATTAAATTTTCAGGCTGCGCTAAACTGGGCTGTCTTATAGCGGGATGTTTGCCAGTTTTGGAGAAGGTTGAATGTTGCAATAAAACTATAACTAGCAA
>DYKV01000212.1 GCA_020722415.1 Anaerolinea sp. | reverse complement strand
GGGATTTATCCCGCTGGTACAGCCAGTGAAAACCCAATTGAAGGGTTACTCCATATTGAGAATTACGCTTCTCTTGACAGGCTATTAAATTGCGATAAAATGAATTTAACTTGGAAAATGCCCTCGTAGCTCAGCGGATTAGAGCACTTGCTTGCGGAGCAAGGGGTCGCGTGTTCGAATCGCGCCGGGGGCGCTAAAAAGAGCGGAGGTGCCGCTCTTTTTTAATTCCCCCTCCATTTTGGGTTATCATTAATAAAATGCGCTCTTCCATACCAGAGATTTCAACAGATGTGCTCATCATCGGAAGTGGTCCAGCGGGCTTGTCTACTGCCCTTCACCTTAAAAGGCTTGACCCGACTTGGACGAAACGGATGATCATTTTAGAAAAAGAATCCCATCCCCGCCCTAAGCTTTGTGGTGGAGGAGTAACTCGTTTGGGCTTGAACACTTTATTGGGGTTGGGTTTTCGTCTACCCCTACCTATTCCAGCCGTAGCAGTGAATGATATTGCCCTCTCTTATCAGGGGAAAACCATCCATGTCAAAGGCGATCCTCAAATCATGATTTTTTATCGCCCTCATTTGGATCACTTCCTTGCCCAACAAGCGCTCCAACAGGGCATCCGCTTGTTTGAAAATGAGAAGGTTAACCAAATCATTATTGATCAGAACGAAATACACGTTTTTACCGCCCAGGCATGCTATCACACCCAGGTATTAATTGGTGCCGACGGCTCAAACGGGCTGACCCGTCGTTTCTTTCGACCTTCGCAATCTCATCCACGCATCGCCCGTACGCTTGAGATTTTGCAGCCATCGCCAGATAATGACCTTATGTTTATCCAGCAGCGCGCTGAATTTGACTTCACCTCACTATCTCAGCATAACCAGGGCTACATTTGGCATTTTCCTACCCTGGTTGAGGAGCAGCCACACATTAATTACGGAATCTATGATAGCCGAACAAACCCTCACACACCACTCCCCCATTTAGCAGAGTTACTGAAACAAGCCAATAACCCTCATGCAAACCCTGATTCACCTCAGCTGCACGGTTATCCCATCCACTGCTTTAGTCCCTTCAATAAATTTGCGATGGAACGATTGCTCTTGGTTGGCGATGCCGCGGGTGCTGACCCGCTTTTTGGAGAAGGCATCGCACCCGCACTAGCCTATGGCGCAGTTGCAGCCAAGACCATCGTCTCCGCTTTTCAAACTCAGGATTTTTCTTTTCGTACTTATCGGCAAAATCTAGCTAACTCTTACCTGGGAAGATATTTATTGATCCGTTGGTTCACTGCTCAAATTGTTTATCGCTTGGGAAAATTTAACTGGTTTTCAAGGACTCTCTGGACCATCGGAAAAGGATTAGGCGCCTTTTTCCCACCCCCTCCACATTTGCCAAAATAACCCCACTTTCCTCACCCCCAAATCACCAGCTTATCCCCTTATAATAGAACACGTGTTCTGTTATATTTTGGATGGTTTTTCGAGAAGACAAAGGATAAAATGAACGCACAGATCAAACCACCCTGTAAACGCTGTCATCTCCCTTATTTACAAGGGAGAAATGGGATTTGTCTTGCTTGCCTCCGGGGCAGTGCTCCGATTGGTTTACGCTGCGAATGTGGCAAAAGTGCGGTAGCGGTTTTACAAACCTATGTTGGCACTAACGGGGTATATTTCATTGAAATCCCCGTTTGCCAGGATTGTCTGAACCTCGAGCTGGGAGAGGAAGACTCATTTCCTTCCTCTCTCACTCGTCCTGGAACGGTTCGATCGTCTAGCTGATTCAGGAGACCAATTTACTTCCCATGGGACAACTAACCGAGTTATCTTTGCCGAACCTTTTAACTCTTGAACAACCTTGCCCCTCCCGGTTCGGGTTTGAAGAGGCGCTTCGTCAAAACGAAGGCTTTTCGGGCTAAGTTTATCCAAGATCAGGATCGTTTGGGTATTTTCTTTTCCAGCCGCAATCCCAACCAGAGAGACTTGCTTGGGCAGCTTCCAAGCCTGAACCCCCTGTCCATAGCGACCTTGAAGGGGAAATTGCTCCAGCGTTAATCGCTTCGCATGTCCATCAGAAGCAACCAGCAAAATCTGACCAGCGCTTGGAAGGACAACCGCGCCGGCTACCTGATCATCTTCCGCAAGTTTGATTCCCAAGACGCCCATAGAAGGCAATCCCATTGGGCGCACGCTATCTTCCTTAAACCGAATTGTCATCCCCCTTCTCGTTGCCAATAATATTTCCTGATCGCCAGGCGTGATCAGCACCTCTATTAATTGATCGTTAGGATTCACTTTGGTTAATTGAATCAGATGCGCTGCAGCTCCTCCGAGTTCAGTTACTTTGGTTTTTTTCACAAACCCTTGCTGCGTGACAGTTACCACAAACCAGTCCGGCGATCGTTCATTTTTCGGCGGAAGGGTAAAAATTACTGAGACCATTTCAGATTGTGAGATAGGTGAAATTGAACTCAACGGGGCTCCTTCGCTTAGTCGAGCCGCCTCCGGAATGGTATGCACCGCTATTGCCGCACATTGACCGCTCTTTAAAACAACATATAATACATCCCTCCCTTGCGCCTTAGCTATCCAACTAGGCGCATCATTACCACTCAACCTAGGCGGTTTTCCCCCAATTGTACGGCTGATTTTTCCTTGTGGAGAAAGGACTACCCATACGTCTCCTTGCGGCGGTAAATCCGCAACAGTGAGCCAGGCGCGTTGTCCATTTTGGGTTGATAGAGAGGCGATTTGGGTACGGCGCCGATCGCCAAAAGCATCTTTCACCGCGTGTAATTCATCTACCGCTAGTAGGCGGATTTTTTTGGGCGATTTTAATAGGGCTTCCAATTCTTTGATTTTTGCCAGGAGTTCTTTATATTCTTCTTCTATCTTTTTCCGTTCCAGGGCAGCTAGGCGCTTCAAGGGCATATCCAGAATCGCATTGGCTTGCGTTTCGCTTAATTTAAAGCGTTTCACCAGCTTTTGCCGAGCCACTTCTGTATCCGCTGATTTACGGATGAGTTCAATTACTTCGTCAAGATTTTTTAACGCTATGCGCAAGCCCTCTAGAATATGAGCGCGTTCACGTGCCCGGCGCAATTCATATTCACTACGCCGACGGATGATCGTGATCCGATGATCCAAATACACCCTTAATGCTTGCTTTAAACTGAGCAAACGCGGTTCTCCGTCGACAAGCGCTAACATAATAATGCTAAAGGTGCTTTGCAGGAGAGTGTGTTTATACAATTCACTCAGAACAGCCTCTGCTTCGGCATTCTTGCTGACCTCGATCACAATGCGCATACCGCGTTGGTCAGATTCATCACGTAAATCTGCGATGCCATTCAATTTCTCTTCCCGCACCAGTTCGGCAATGCGTTCAATCAGTGCCGATTTATTGGTCATGTAGGGCAATTCGGTAATGATAATCCGACTGCGGCCGCGCTCCATCTCTTCTAGGTGCGCCCGCGCTCGTACGATTACTTGACCACGCCCACTTCCATAAGCGCTGGCGAGCGATTCCTCTCCCTCGCCAGCTAGGATGATCCCACCAGTAGGAAAGTCTGGACCTTGAATAAATTTCATCAAATCCGCAATGGTGATATCATCCATTTTTTCCCAATTGTTCAACAAAAAACACAATGCATCAACAACCTCGCCCAAATTATGGGGGGGAATACTGGTGGACATGCCCACGGCAATGCCGGTTGCCCCATTAACCAATAAGTTTGGAAACGCCGCTGGCAATGCCGATGGCTCCTTGAGGGTATCATCAAAATTACTCAGAAAATCCACCGTGTCTTTTTCAATATCCGCTAGCATTTGCATGGCGGGCGCAGCTAAGCGAGCTTCTGTATAACGCATCGCAGCCGGCGGGTCGCCATCCACACTGCCAAAATTACCCTGTCCATCCACCAACAAATAGCGCATTGAAAAATCCTGTGCCATTCGCGCCATCGCTTCATAAACCGCCATATCGCCATGTGGGTGATATTTCCCTAATACTTCCCCGACAATTCGAGCCGATTTTTTATAGGGTACATCTGGCCGCAAACCGATCTCATACATGGCATATAAGATTCGGCGATGAACCGGTTTGAGTCCATCACGCGCATCAGGCAAAGCACGAGAGACAATCACACTCATCGCATAATCGAGATAAGCTTGCTGCATTTCCTGATCAATATCAACTGAACGCACTAAACCAATTTCCATAGCTATCCTCTGCAATTTGATGTCGTCTATTTTATGGGAAAAATTAAGACAGTTCGCTCGCCTTGTTTATATTTAATATAGCCTAAATAGTAACTAATCGGGTATTGTTGTTTCGAGCGAAAGCGAGATACCTTAAACTGTTGGCTAAGATTTCTCAGTCGCTTACGCTCCTTCGAAATGACAC
>DYKV01000211.1 GCA_020722415.1 Anaerolinea sp. | reverse complement strand
ATATAGTTTTATAATATAGTTTTATAATATAGTTTTATAATATAGTTTCTATTTATTTATATATAAGTTTCGATTATATATTTTGATGTGAAAATGAGGATAAAAACTCTTATAACTGTGATGGTAGCTATCGTCATGGTAATGTCTTTTTTTGGAGTTGTGTTCAGTTCCCAGACTTCATTTTCACCTGTATTCAGTGGTTCTTCTCAATCACATGCTACAGGTAGCCTGGTGAACGCACATGATGCAGTTGACTTGGTGAATGTTCAGGGAGCAGCATTCAATAGCTCTACCCCGCAGACCACGGGGTCCTTGACTGTGATTCCTGACAGCAATGCTTTCAATATAGGGCATGAGATGAGCCTGTATATAACATTAAAACCCTCAGGTTCTCTTTCTACCTATGCAGGTGGAGTAGCCGATCCATCGAGTCCTATATATAGGCACTTCCTGAATCAGCAGGAACTTACGGAAATGTATGGTAACATGAATGCATACAACGCAGTTTCAGCTTATCTTGCTTCATTTGGTCTCAACATGGTCGGGTATAACAATCTTGGAATGTATGTTACAGGTTCAGTAGCACAGATGGAAGCTGCGTTCCATACAAATATACAGGCATTCGACGAGAGATACATAACAAATGGAATTTACAACCCGTCGCTGGGTAATATTAGCACACAGACAGGCAAGATTGTGAATAAAATTGTATATGGAAGTACAACGGAGGTTAAGTTACCTTCAATGGTTTCACAATATATCTCCGGGATAGCTGGATTCAGCGGTCTATCCGCACAACCAACAATTTCGAGGCCATCTGGAATTTCTCCTGAGCAGTCGATTTCAGCATCTCATGGTAAGTTGTCATCCCTGGCTCAGTGCCTAAATAAATCAACTTTCCTCAATTATAAGATCGGTGATTATGGATGGGCATATTCCAACCAAATATGCTGTGAGCCTTATCAGTTCCTATTCCCGGGGACTATGCCAACTCTAATGGATGCTAAGAATCTATGGAACGGGAATAATACAATAAATTCTGAGCCTGATACCGGGCATGGTGTTACAATTGCAGTGATAGAGGTTGGCCTCATAAACCCTTCCACACTTTCGCAATTCTCAGCTGAGGTGTTTGGTAATTCCAATCAGCTTCCAGACAGAGTCACCCAGATCGGAGTAGGTATTCCAACCCTGCAGGACGGAATCCTCATAGGACAGGAGTATGGATGGACACTGGAAACAGCTCTTGACATAGAATACGCTTCTACAATGGCCCCGGGTGCACACATTGATGTAATAGGAGTCCCATCTCCGGATTACACATCATTCTTTAATGCGTATTCCTTTGTTGCGGATTACTTGACTAATGGCCAGGCATTGAAAGTACCAGCTGGAAACGTTGTTTATGGTCCAACGGCAGGTTCAACATCTGTGACAATAACAAGCAATTCCTATGGATCCGGTGAGCAATACGTTAACTACTTCGGATCACCAATGTATGAAACAGTAGCTAACCAGCTCCTGGATGCCTTGAATGTAGTGGGTGTCACAAACTTCTTTGCTTCCGGTGACTACGGATCTTGGGGTGGAGATTATGAAGCCGCCGCCTCCGCAGGATTTCCTGCCATCTCCAGCGGATCAACTTCAGTTGGAGGTGGAATGGTAACCGCATATGGAACAGATGGGCAGGAATTCCCTGTGACCAATGAGGTTGTATGCTTCAGTCAGGTTGGACAACTTTATGCAGTACCTGCAAAGGGTATCGCCAGTTATACATACTGGTCATATGGTGAGGGGCTTTACGGAACGGAACAGGGTATCGTTGGAGGAGGCTTCGGTGAATCTATGTCAGAAAGCCAGCCATGGTACCAGAATGCAATGGACACATTCAGCACAGGTGCCGCAACTGATCCAATAGTAAGCGGAACTGCTGCATTCAATATGACAGTCTTTCTAAACGGGCAATGGAACTTCTACTATGGTGGTACATCATTCGCTACACCAACAACTGCTGGAGAATTTGCTCTCATTGAAGAACAGGCCCTTTACGCCTATGGCAACGACAAGATGGGCAACATTAATCCTCTGCTGTTCGAAGCGCATAACGCCAATCAGGCAGGTGTACCAAGTCTCTCACTGAACCCTTACGTTGACATGACCAACATAGGGGTAGGATTTGACTGGGCACCTTTGAATTCATACAGTTACTACTATTTTAACCTATCAATCAACGAACCAAGTAACCCGGTACTTCCACAGTGGTATGCCAGCCTGAATAATCCAGCAGGAAATGGATGGAACTTTCTTCAGGGACTTGGAATGCCAATGGCGTCAATATTGGATGCCGAGGTCATTGGTATAATTCCAGAAATGCACAGCAGCCTTGTAAACCAGGGATTATTTGTTAAGCAGATCTCATCTGGTTCAGGTAACCATTTCAATTCCCTGAGTAATGGTACATCATATGAATTCCAGGTAGTCAGGCAGAATGGAATCACAGGTGGTGTTTATAATGTTATAGCGTACAGTGGAGGATTTATGACAAGTTTCCAGACAAACAGCTCAAGCATGTTCACATACACACCATCATATACGGAATTATCCCCTGCAACAGGCGGAAGTGAGCTTGGATACTTCTACGTCACTGTTCCAACAGGATCTATATCAGCACCATGGGGGTTCGCCCAGTACGCAGTGCTGCCTCCCATAGCTACAGGAAACCTTACACTCGGTGTAACTGATTCTTATGGAATTCTCCAGACATCTGTTGCACAGATACCAATGTTGACCATACATATGACAGGAGACTACAATATATTCCCATCAGCAACAGTGCTGCTGAACGGTGCACCCGTGGCAAACGCAGTCATAAATGAAGTTGCATTGAACGTCAATTACAGCTTCCCCGATGGAGACCCAGATCTCTCTCCATCATACTATGCTCCGGGAGTGACCATAGGGCATTTCCTCACAGACTACAGAGGAAACGCGGAGTTCTGGGACGACTCATATCTCTATGCTGAAAACAATGGCACAGTAAACACAAATGAGTTCATCCTGACCGCAAGCTATGGTGGTCTTGTGTCGAATTCTGTGCTTGTGTATGTTGAACCGCAGGCAGGGTCTTTCTTCCCGGTAGTGCACATGAACAGCAACGAAACAGATCTTTACGGACAGGTTATATTCAACGATCTAAAATACGTTAATTACGTAAACGTCAGTATAGGAAACATGCCGGGGCAGTATACAAACGTAACCTATCCGCAAACTTACCTGGATACACAGGCAGACCTTGACCTTAAGCTCAGCACTGTGAGCGATGGTGTTGTTCCATTTAACTTTACTAACCTTCCTCCACCCGGCACTCCTATTGTGATCAACATAACAGCTTCCGGGGCAAATGATATGTCATTTGTCGAAATTTTCGAGTTCTGCGGAGTTGAGTTCACTTATCCAGAATACGCTGTTGCGCATCCAAGCATATGGCGTTATGCTGTTCCTGTGATATATAACGGTGGTGATCCATCTACTTCGCTCAGTGTTACAGGATCTAACATTACAAATGGCACTCTTGTTGCAGCTTACAATGGAATTTGGGGACATAAAGGCGCAAACGGGTCACTTATACTCTTGAACTCACATGGACAGAAAGTACTGGCAAATGGCCTCAGCGGACAGTATAAAATCAACACCGCGGATCTACCATATGGATACAATGTATTGACTTATACAGTAACAACCACAACAGGGCTCTCTTCGACCAGCACATATGTATTCTTCTCAGGGCCATCACTCCAGTCAATACATAAGGCTATTTCAAGGATAGGAAGTGCCATTTCAGGCCTTGAATCACACACATCACCGGACTATTCCAGCCAGATATCTTCCTACCTCAAACAGTCGGTGTCGCTTCAGACGGAAATTTCATCGGTAATTACTTCAATTTCTGCAATTCCCCCGTCTCTGTCTCCATATATGCAATCACAGCTGACCCTTGAGGCTCATGTCCAATCCTACGGTTCACAGCTTTCAGTATACAAGTCCCGGATAACAAATTACGTACAGCAGCTACAGTCCATCAGTGCAAAATCAAAAAGAGGAACGGCAAATCCATTACTGGGATTAATTTCAGGTGGAATGGGTACAATGGTAATAATTGTTATAGCAGTGGCACTGGGCACGTTTGGAATAATATTCTTTATCACAAAGGGAGTAAAGAGAAGGCACAATAGAAAGGGGACTGTAACAAAGATGCCTTAAACTGGTTTAAATATTTATATAAATATCTTTCTGCATGTTTAATATTATTTTTATTTATTTACTATTTTTCTCACTTTCATTTTCCTGTATAATTTTTGTTAAAATCTGGATAGTAGAAATTATTATACCGGGTTATATTTCTCAAAGCTAATTCCAGAAAATTATGGTCACCGATAAATCCGATAGTGTA
>DYKV01000210.1 GCA_020722415.1 Anaerolinea sp. | reverse complement strand
CATCCCCCTTTTTGAGATGAAAATGATCGCAAAAAATCCGAATCCTTACGAATAAGACCTGGAGAACCCCATGCAAGTTTCCCCCTTATATCACAGTACCAGGAAAAAAAGACCGCGCTTTATCTCCATGCTGGCGGGGTTTGCCATTTCATTTGTCGTTGGTCTGCTGGCAGCGCAGGTTGCCTCGTTCCTTTACGCCGTGTTGGGGCAGGGCGTGGGGCTGGAGTGCATCCGCTTTCCGTTGATGCAGTTCATCATCGCTATCAGCGCGCTGATTTCGTTCTACGCGACGCGACTGATCAACAGGATATGGTCATGAACCGTATTCTAATCACTACTTTCCTCCTGCTGCTAGCTCTTGGTGTTGTTGGCGCATTGGGGATCATTGATGTTCATGCGCAGCAGAGCTACAGCTCCTGCATGGATCTGTTGACCACCGCGGCAGCAAACGCCGGGGTAGAGGGAGAGGTGAGGAATTTCGAAGACTTAATAAATGCGGATGGAACTCATAGTTGTCTGGTGGAATACGTGGTATCCAGCCATGGTGATGAGACGACCGTGTTTCTTTCATTAAATGAGACCAATATCACACCAGAATCTTCGTGTACTTATGTTCCTCTAGAACAATTCCAGGAAACCACCTTTCATGGATACGCAGCAAGGACGTTTTACCGGAAAAACCCTAATGGAAAGGGAGAAACATTTGAAACAAAGGCGCTCGGCTGGTGTATGCATAAAGGGGGGAGGAACTACTACTTTGAGGTTTCGACATCCAGCGGTTCTGTTGATCAATTAGGGCCTGCCAGGGACCCTGTACCAATCGCGGATCAATTATGGTCTTTGGCTGAGGATGGACTGCCTTTAACCCCCGAGACTTTAGAAGACTCCGGATCGGTTACTGGCGGTATAGAAGAGACTGAGCTGCCAGCCACCGGGCTGGAAGTGCCGCAAGTGCAACCCGGGCAGGCTGAAGCGGACCAAGAACAACCGGAAGTAAGTAAAGTGGGTTTGAGCACATTTGATGAAGCCTGGAATTCAAAATCAGCCAAAGCCATTCGGCACCCCCTCATACCGGCTTTGGGTGGTTTGATAGGGAGCGGTTTGGCATGGTTGTTGGCAAAAGGTACCGAGCAAGGCAGCCAGTTCCTAGGCGGTTCTTCATCGGTCAACACTCCCGAGATGCAGCCTTACCCACCAGAAACAGTATTTTCACAACAAGCGGCTCCGCCGCAACCGCCTGTGGAATCCCCCCCGCCGCCGATTGCACAGTCTGAACCCCCGCCAATTACCACCCCAGACCAAGAATCGCCATGGACACTGGGTTTTAATGCGATAAAAGATTCCGTCGGTGGTGCATCCACTGCAGTGGATCTCTTTAAGGATTATTTTACGATAGCGGATCCGCCGGAGGTTCTGGAGAGCATCCGGAAAGCGGTTAAAGCCTGGCATGATGCCCCCTCGGCAAGCACTGCCGCAGATTATTTGACTGCAATAAGAAATTCAAATGCCATAAAAGTGGAAAACCTTGGAAATAATCTGAAATCTGCATCCAAGGGATTGGATGCTATTGATGCTGCAGTAAAAGCTTACAATATCTGTCAGGAGCGGGGTTATACCGGCTGGGATGCAGTGCTAACAACCGGCGCCGAGTATGGAAAAAAATTCGTTGTAAACACGATTACAAGCAATCCAGTGGTTGGTTTGGTGGACACCGTCGCCGGGAATTCCACACAGTTGTTATTTGGAGCAGAAAACCGGATCGATGTTGCCGCCATTGTTGATAAATCAGCTGAAGCCTGGGATAAGGTCACTCAGGAAGCAGCCCAAATATATAACAGCGGATATCAGGAATCCGCTGACAATTACCGCGCAGAAACACTGCAAGGGCTGACTAACAAGATGAAACAACTGGTATCTGATGGCAAGATAAGCAAGCCGGAAGGCATAAAACGGTTGAAAAAAGCCATTGATATTTTCAACAAAGAGACTCCAAAAATATGAGCGCCTATCAATTGACACGTAATGAAACCTGGGTGTTGGCTACCCTGCTAAACCTACCCATCCAGCAAGGGTCTGTTCTGGGTGAATGGCTGGCTCTTGATGATGTGCCGTCTGTTGAGCAAATCCAGATGTGGCTTCCCGTTTGTATTGAAGAAATCAAAAATAAAGGATATTGCTCAGATCAAAAATCCATTAGCCCCGATCTGGTAAAAAGCCTGATGCTGGCAGCCATCGGCCAAAAGCATATTTATACATCCATTCGGTCGGAAAAAATTTCTGCATCCACTCGCTTCCTGCTGGCTGGTTCCGGAGCAGTGCAATACGGTTATAAAAAAGATCAACTTATCCTGCACCAAACCCGGCAATTCTCCGAAACTCTACCGGAACTGTTGCCTGACTGGTTGAAGATCGCAGTTGAAGAAGTAGGCAATGTCACCATGTCACAAAACGCATTCCTCTTGTTCAAGGAAGCGTGCTTTCAGAGCAATATGGCTTTCCTGCTTAACGCAACTTCTGATGAGGGTTTCGCCATCACTGATCTGGAAAACGGTTTTAAGAGAGATAACGAATGGCTTGATATTTTTGAAGCCCTTCGACTCAAGGGGATAGATGCGCTAAATGATATTTCGATCTCTGATCAGATCGAACAACTGATTGCCATGGGATACCTGGAAAGAGTCGGTTCTGATCGCCTGCGCATCGGTGCATCCGGCACGGTGCTATCGAATATATATTCTGATCCAAACCAGGTTACCATCACCTTTTCATTTTCCAGCGTAGAACCTGAAAAGACAACCTCCAGTGCATTTCTGATCGGTGATGAGCGTATCTTCCGTATTGATTTTTTAGGGGGTGAGTTAAAGATTCTGGGGATCAGATCTCGAGCCGATGCCTTAAATTGGATCAAAGCGATAGTATCTCAATAATCGAAGGCACTGTCTCCTTACGGTTTCATAAAGATAGTCAGAAATGGCATATCGCCTTTTCTCTTGACAATCCTCCATTCCTTTCTATAATTCAATTTGAAATTAGATTGTTCCTATTATGAAATCCCCTATGACTTTTTCGCGTCGCCCAATCCTCGTTCTTGGATTGGTGATTTATAATTTGGGTTACACTTAAGTCTAGTGGAACAAGTTTCACAATCTAACCCTGAAAAGATATTTCAGCAATTTCCCACCGCCAAACAATTATCTGGTTTTAAATAATGGTTATATTTACGGAGGGAGTATCCTATCCAATGGGCTTTCAATCTGGAAAGAAATTTTTACACTTTTAAAGGCAAAAAAGGAGGATATTAACTTCGCCGATAGACCTTCAATAAAAACAAAGATATTCCAAAGACAAATACAGGAATGATGAACACATCTTGATATTGAATGACCCGGCTATTGGCATTCACGTTGGTTAATCGAGATTTGGAATCAAGTTGAATTTCCTCATTTCCCTTTATTACGGAGACAGAGGGGTTTAATTGCTTTACCCAAATTTCTTGAATTCCTGGTTTGGGAGGATATGGTATAGGTTTAGGCAGAGGTAAATACGGTCGGGTGCCATCCAGTATAGCTATTGCATTCGGAATTAAACGATCAGTTTTAATATAGATTTTTCCTTGACACATCAATTGGGTGGATAAGCCTCCATCCAACATAAGCACCCTTTGTGCTCCAAAATCGCGTAAAGTTTGCGCCGCATCGCTTTGCCGAGCCGCCTGCGTGCTAAAAATAAGCAGGGTATCAAAAACTCCATCGCCATTATCATCCCTTATCCCCCCAAAAGTTCTTCCCACAAATTTTTCAGGGCTCTTGCGAGATGTTTCAGCCAAGCCGCTGATTATATTCGGTGCAGTGGAAACCTGAAAAGCCAATTTCGTCAATGGTTTGATATCCACCTGGTCAAGCCAAATTTCCAGCATCAACTTCTCGTTCACAAATTCCCCCTTGGAATATCCCCCACTGATAATCTGTCCATCCACTTTAAGTGGGAAGGGCAGACGGGTCGGATATTCATACATATTAAAAAACTCGCCATTGGTCACACAAAAAGCCCGGCTGCTAACCGCATAAATATCCCGCCAATATTGCTCAATCGAACGCGAGGCAAACCGTGCATCCACTCCCCCATATACGCCAGGGGCAGCATCTGACTGATATATGTCGCCATGCAAAACACGGATCTCAGCCCCTTTTCGGAGTTGGATAACCTGTACATAATCCGGTGTGCCTGAATCGTAATCCTTTAGATAAAGTTGAACTCCAATGGATGCGCGAATTAATTTAAAACCTTCCGGTATCGAGCCGTCATACTGGAAAGCCAAAGCATTCCCGATAAGCGAATGTGTCCCCAAGATGACCAAGGATAGGATTATGATCCGAAGGAGAGAAAGAGTTTTCATAAAGAGATAATGATCTTTGAGGCAGAAATTGAATCAATTAGAACAATTGTACTATATATTTATAGAAAAAGCAAGTTGTTCAACAAGAGTGTAGCAATTCTCA
>DYKV01000209.1 GCA_020722415.1 Anaerolinea sp. | reverse complement strand
GTTCCAGATAAATTTCATGCACAATTGGGAATCTTTTATACGCTTCTGCGCGCAAAGCCGGACGAACAACAACTAAGGCTTGCCTGATCTGGTTTCCTACGGTTTCTAATATTGGGAATGCTTCTTGCCACCCTCCTCCACCAAAAAACTCCAGGGGTCCTAATTCATCCACAAATAATGCATCCACATCGGTTACAGATTGAATAATTTTATTTCCCCAGGCAATTGTCTCTGGTCGGATTGCCCAAATGCCCACAACAATGTCATTAATCCTGCCTGGGGATAGGGTTGCCAGCAATTTACGTTCTCCCCCGCCTAGATCAAGCGCTTCAATTGCCACTTTTTTCCCGCCATCGAACACGGCTGGGCAAAGTATTCCTCCAACCCGCCAACCTTTCTGGCGCGCTTCATTACTATACGCAATACAGAAGCTGGTTTTTCCACTGCCACTTTCCCCAACCACCAGGATGATCCCGCGTTTTTCTATCAGAGCCACTGCACCACCTTTTTCCCATCCAAATCGTGGATATGAATTGGCAACCGATACAACTCGCTCAATAATGCCTCATTCAACGTGGATTCGATAGGTCCAAACGCTAAGACTCGCCCCCCTTTAAGGAGTAAGACATCATCCGCCACCGCATAGACAATCTGCGGATCATGGCTGGTAATGACCAATGTCACCCCCTCCCGCTTGAGCTGGCGGAACAATTGCACTAAATTAGCGCTATTATGCAGATCGAGATGGGCAGTCGGTTCATCTAAAAACAAAATTTGTGGATTTTGGGTTAAGGCACGCCCGATCAAAACTAACTGCCTTTCCCCACCGCTCAAGGCGCTCACCCGCTGATCCCACAATTTTTCTATACCCACACGCCGCAATGCCTGAAAGGCGTCTTGTACATCACTATCGCCGGGTTGCCCCAGGGTCGGCAAATGAGGCGCTCTGCCCATTAATATAAAATCCAGCACCGAATACTCATAAATCATTTGTTCTATCTGAGGCACTAGAGCAATCCTTTGTCCGACTTCCCGGCGGGTGAACGAACCTAAATCTTTGCCTTCCAGACGAATATTTCCTTTCCAGGGAGTGAGAATACCTAGTGCCAGATGTAAAAGGGTGGTCTTTCCTGCACCATTGCTGCCCAATATAGCAGTCATCTTCCCCCGCTGGAAGGTAAATTCCAGGTCTTTAACCACCGCCGCCGAGTGACGGGAATACCCAAATGTCACATCGTTGAAATCTAAAATTGGGGTGTTCATGCTTTAACCTTAATCGGTCGCGCCATCATTAAAACTAAAAACACAATTGCTCCCAGTAAGGAGGTGAGGATTCCTAATGGTATTTCGCCGGCCAGCAAGGTGCGGCTGATGTCATCGCACAAAACGGTAAAGAAAGCACCGATGAGCATCGTAGCCGGCAGGCTGAAACGGGTATCACTACCAAACAAACGGCGGGCAATATGCGGCGTGATTAAACCCACCCAACCGACCATACCCGCTACAGAGATCATGGCAGCAGTCGGTAAAACTGCTGCCACCATCAACATTGTGCGTTCCCGCCCCGGATTTGCGCCTAATGAAAAAGCGATATCCTCACTCAATGACAGGATATTAATTCGCCAACGATAGAGGAACAAGACAAACAAACCAATCAACGTAAAAGGTAAAACCGAGATGAGCTTTACCCAGGTTATGCTGGCTAAACTTCCTAACAGCCAAAAGGTAATTTCCGGTAACTGGCGCAGAGGATCAGCAATATATTTTAGCAGTCCTAAACCGGCAGAGAAAAAAGCTGAAACAGCAATTCCTGCTAAAACCAAGCGTAAAATCCAACCCCCATAATGCAGCCGATGGGCTAAAAACGCCGATGCTCCCAAACCAACAAAGGCAAAAATGGCGGAGAAGCTTTGGATGAGCAATGCGGAACCACCCAAAAAGACAATACAGAAAGCTGCACCAAAGGCTGCACCTTGAGAAACCCCTAAGAAGCCCGGCTCAACCAACGGGTTATTGAATAACATTTGAAATACCATCCCTGCCGCGCTCAAGGTCATTCCTAAAATGATGGCAGTTAATAACCGTGGTAAACGCAGATTCAAAACTAGGCGCTGGGCAAGGTCATCGCTGGAAAGCCGTTCTAAATGGATAAAACCGGGCTCTGGGTATCTGCCAAAAAACAACGAAACCCACAGCAAAGCAATCAATCCCAAGCCTAGCGCCCAAATCCAGGTATAGCGGTGATTAGTTCGCGTTCGGACTACCTGAATAGTTTCCTCTAATTCCATCAGGGTAAATCTCCCTTAAATGCCGGAAGGATATTTTTATCGAAAAAGGCTTGGTCTACGCCATAGAGAGTCTGGTAGAAATTCTGTGCCTCAGCCACTATATCCAGTTGAGGGAATAATTCAGGGTGAATATGCCCGGCAAGCCAGGTCAACCCCAAGATCCAACGCACATCTGGCTGATCCCAGCTATAAAGATCTCCGGCAAAAGCATAAAGGTGATTTTCTTTTACCGCTCGGATTGCTTTCCAGGCTGCATCATCTTTCAATTGCTTGACGACCTCCGATGGATTTTTAAAATAGGAAATGATATAAATCTGATCAGCATCCCATGCCGCGATCTGTTCTAAGGTGACCTGTGTCCATCCTTTGGCAGGGTTAGCTTCCGCCCAAACCGGTTCACCGCCGGCCATTTTAACCATTTGGGTCTGTATCCATTCCAAAGGTGGGACATTAAACGCTACCTTACCGTCTTTATCACTGTAATAAAGCAATAAAACCCGTGGTTTAGTGGTTGCTTTTTCAACCGCGTTAGTGACTTGTTGGATTTTAGATTGATAATAATCTTGCAGAGTCTTCGCCCGATCTGGATCTTGAAATACCTCTCCAAAGATGGCTAAATCGCGCACATATTGTTCAGGGGTTTCGAAATCCACATAAACGACCGGGATATTTAATTGTTCGATTGGCTTGCCAACCTTTTCAGCTAGATAACTTTTTAAAATAACCAGATCTGGTTTAAGTGCGGCAACCTGCTCTGCGCCAGCGTCCCCGGCGAGAACGGCTTTTTGATCATAATTTGGATCAATCAATTTAATGAAATTTCCTGAGCCTTGCCCAGCATTCCCTAGACCGACAACGCGTTGGAGCGCTTCGGGAAAAGCATAAGCTGCATCCGCGAGCATAAAGAGCGCCTTTCCGGTGATCACAATCCGTTGGGGAGCGCTAGCGAGAGTGACTTGACGGCCTAAAGCATCCTTGATCGTTATCCCAGCTGGCGCTTCCGTTGCAGTAACCGCTGGGCTTGGGCTGGCAATAGTCGTTGATTCCACTACTGGCGGCGTTACCGTCGCCTCTACTTGAGTGGGGCTGACCGGGACAGTCGGAGATGGCTGGGCGGCTGGCGTACAAGCAACCAAAAAGCCCAAAATGATAAGAAAAGATAGGATAAGATTGTGTGTGTGCTTCATTTTTGAGTTTCTCCTGTAGATTGAATGGATACCAGCCGCACACCCATTTGATGCAGCTGGTGAAAGTTAGCTCCTTGGATCACCCCTTGTACAACCCGATCGACTTGTTCAACGAGAGAACCAGAGAGTATTTTCACACCAAATTCAAATAACCGCCGGGAAAGCGGTGTTGTAGGACCTAACAACAAGACCAAAGCCTCTTTTTTAGGTAAGGTGATCAAATGCTCAAAGGTGTGGTTCAACAATGTCATGGAGGTGATTGCAACCACATCCGCCTGAGGAATGATTTCATCCGCAGCATTCGCCGGTAGATCGCCAGGAAAGGGATTTTGTTCGAGCACCCATAATTGCCCAACCTGCTTTTTTAATCGGGGAACAAATGGAAAATGCCCAACCAAAGCAACCTTCTTGTCTTTACCATGATGAGCAATCACTTCTTCTGCATTGATGTCTTGCCAAGGTTGGGGCTCACGGGGTAAAAGAGCGTTAATTGCAGCCATCCCTATCGAGACCTGGCTCAAACTGGGGGAATTAACCCAGCTGGCTAATTCTTCAGCTGGGATGGCTGCCAGATAGCCGGCTTTTGGAATAGCCGGTTCGTTAGTGAAATGGTGCGATTCATCCCCAATAGTGGCTGCCAACCCACAGCGGAGTTCTCCCCCCACTTCGACCACCACAGCAGTCCAATACATGCCCACATAAACTGCTTTTGTCTCTCCTTTTTCAAGCGTCGGTTGAAGTAGATCAAATAATGTGTACTGTTGCATAAGCCATATCCACGTTTGGTTAATAAAAAACTGTCTCCCTGGTAAGGAGACAGCTTAAATTAAACCAGCTTTGCTGTTCCTCCTTTCCAAGGTCTGCTCCTTCACCGAATTAAACTCGGCGGGGGAACAAGACGGGGGGCTAGGGTGTTTCCACGCCCAACCGGGGTCATCGTTTCCAATGACCGGTTTGATCGCCATGAGGAATGCCTTTTAGGCTTTCAAACTCGGAGTGAAAAGGATTTTATCATCACGCTTTTCTTCTGTCAATGAGTT
>DYKV01000208.1:3270-4576 GCA_020722415.1 Anaerolinea sp. | reverse complement strand
CTTAGTGGTTTTATCTTTTTTACCATAAAGCAGCTAAAGTTACCCTCGCATCAGTAGGTTTACTTTTGCATTCCCAACTCTCTCAATAGATCAAACGATTTTCCCACCTAAGAAAACTGTAAGTTCCAAAATGAATAGCTCATGATATAAAGCTGGTATCTCAGCCAGTGATCGTTATCCTATATCGCGTTTGCTGCGTCTGTGAGGAGCCTGGTAATGCCAGAAACACAACCCAAACCGAAACCCATTTCTAGCCTGTTACAAAATTTAGAAACTTTTCTGCAACATCAATCCAAACCGATGTGGATCCAGGATGCAAACAGCCAGACTTTTCTGGCGGTCAATCAAGCAGCCTTAATGCTCTTAGGATACAGCAAGCAGGAATTTTTGAAGAAACGGGTTGAGGAGGTTCTGGTAGAAGAAATTCAATTACCGCCCATCCCCCTTCCAGGGATTGGGGAGAGCTCCAGCGATGTCCGTAATATTTATCGTTTACTTCGCAAAGACGGCAGCTTCGTTGATGTTGAATTGACTCTTCACCAAATCCAAGACGAAAACCAATCCACCGCATTGGTATTCGCCCAGGAAATTCCTCGGCACACTTCGCCAAATAGGCTCTTACGTACATTTGACCAAGCAGCTTTGAAGATGGAACAAGCCCTTACCCCAGATGAGATCTTTCAAGCAGTTGCCGAGGAGCTTAAAAAAGACGGTTACATTTGTACCCTCTTTTTATTGGATGAACAGCAGCAAAACCTCAACCCTCGCTATCTATCGTATGATCCCTCGGTTATCCAATTTATTGAAAAGCTCTGCGGGTTACGTCTTGGAAATTATTCAATCCGCCTCGAGAAAACCCCTCTTTTTGAGCAGGTGATTCGCCAGAAAAAAGTTATTTTCCTTGAGGACACCGAGGGGGTCATCCGCGATTGGTTACCCCAGGGAATAAAGAAGCTGGCGGGACAAATTAGCGCTCTGATTAATTCCCCGAGATCAATCCTAGCCCCCCTCAATCTGGAAGGCAAAGTTTTCGGATCGTTTTCTGTCACTTCTCCAAATTTAACGATGGAAGATATCCCAGCGGTTACCGCATTTGCCAGCTTAATTGCAGCAGGATGGCAAAGGGCTTCTTTATACGCTCTCGCCCAGGAAGAAATAGCTCGTCGTCAACTCACCGAAAATATCCTTCACCAAAGCGAGGAAAAGTTTCGATTTCTAGCTGAATCATCTATTACCGGGATCTATCTCATTCAAGACGGAATTTTCCGCTATGTCAATCAAGCGTTGGCAAATATCTTCGGATACC
>DYKV01000208.1:0-3170 GCA_020722415.1 Anaerolinea sp. | reverse complement strand
TTGCGCCACACAGAAGCCCAATTACGCACGATAATCGAACAAGTACCAGCGGTCATTTATACCGAATCAGCTATTGACAAGAAATTAATTTTCATCAGCCCGCAAGTTGAAAAGCTCACTGGCTATTCGTCAGAAGACTGGCAAAGCAGCCCAGATTTTTGGAAAGAAATTCTGCATCCAGATGATCGCGAGGCAATCATAAAAGCTGACAATGAGGCTGCCCTCAGCAGAGCTCCTTTTCACCAAGAATATCGCATCCTCACCCGCGCTGGTAGAACAGTCTGGATTTACGATGAAGCAGTGCTGATTCGCGATCAAAATGGGCAGCCCCTGTACTGGCAGGGAATTATGCTCGATATCAGCCAGCAAAAATACCGTGAGCTCGAAGTGGAAGGCTTAGCGCAACTGGCTCAAACGTTGGAAAAATCATTAGATTTACCTTCTTTGTTGGAGCAAATCTTGAAAACCGCCATTCAGGTCATCCCATCTGCCGAAAAAGGGACGATCCTATTGACCGATCAGAATGGCCGGTTGAAGATCCAAGCTGCACAGGGTTATGCAGATAAACGGGTGCTGACTGCAAGTTTTCCCTTAGAAAAAGGTTATTCGGCGCGCGCTTTTCGTAATAAAAAAGCTGAAATCATTTCAGACGCCCGGGCCAATGCAGAAATCCGTTATGATGGTGAAATAGAAGAAATAGGGACAATCCAGAGCGCCGTGGTAGTGCCTTTGATCGCCCACGAGAATTACATCGGTGTGATTTCGCTGGATAATGTATCCCGCAAAGATGCATTCGCCGAACATGATTTGCGTATGCTGGAGAGTTTCGCTGCCACCGCCGCTCTCGTCATCGAACGCGCTCGTTTTTATGAAGAGATCGAACGTCGTTCAGCACAGAAAACCGTGTTAAATGCCATACTATTGGCTGCCAACCGCGCCTCGAATGATGTAGGTGCTTTACTACAGGTAACATTGGATCAGCTATTAAATACCTTAGGGCTCTCTATGGGGGCAATCTGGCTCACCCAGACGCATTTTGGAGAACACAAACTTGTAACCCGCAATGTATCGCCAGAATTAAGCCAGGCAATGTTACGCATTGCCCAGGAACAGCAGATGGATTTGCGAGAAGTTTGCAGGATAAATGAATTTTTAGATAATACCGACCCGCTAAGCAAAATATTAACAGAACAACACGGAATCCAAGCTGCAATTGCCGCACCTTTATTTGCCGAGGGAAAGCGAATTGGCGGGTTAGCAATCGCCTCTGCTCAACTTCGGCAATGGGAGGAGAGGGAAATTTGGTTACTTGATTCCATTAGCAAACAGTTAGGATTAATGATTGAAAGAGTGCGTTGGTACAACGAGACCCAAAAGAATCTTTCCCGTCTAGAGACCATTTACAAAATCTCCCTATCTCTGCGCAAGGCTCAAAATATAGAAGAAGCTCTACCACTGTTGTTAGACGAAATTCTTTCCGTCATGCACACCAATGCCGGTAGTGTGATGCTTTATCATCCCCAAAGCCACACACTCAAACGGGTGGTTGCCCGGGGTTGGTTCACTGAGCTGGATGAGCAGCCCCAACGAATTAATGAAGGTATTGCTGGTGCAGTATTCAGCAGTGCAAAATCCTATGTGACCGCTGATTTTGCCAGTGATCCATTGGTTCATAAGCCTGCCCTCGGTAAAATTCCTCCCGGTTGGGGCGGTGCTTGTATCCCAATCCGCACAACCTCAACTACCCTGGGTGTATTCTTTGTCTCGGTGCAACTGCCCCGCCAAATAACTACGGATGAGGTTACCCTATTAGAGTCCTTAGCCGATATTGCCAGCAGTGCTCTCCAAAGAATGAGCCTTTACGAAGAAACAGTGCATCACTTGGAGAGACTGAGCGCTTTAAGGGAGATCGACCGGGTAATTTCCGCTAGCTTTGACCTCGACCTCACCTTTTCCACGTTTTTACATCAGACAATCAAGTTATTGGGTGTGGACGCAGCTAATATTTTACTTTATAACCCACATATCCAAGTTTTAGATCGAGTAACCTGGTTGGGGTTCTTCACGCCATTACAGTCAAAATTACGCCTGCGTCTAGGAGAAAGTTTGGCAGGCTGGGCAGCCTTAGAGCAACGAACCTTATTTGTTCCTGATCTTACCTCTCAGAAAGACATAATGACCAAACCCGAGTTGTTGGAGGGTGAATATTTCCGGGCTTACTGCGCTCACCCTCTGATCAGCAATGGTCAACTCAAAGGGGTAATAGAAGTTTTTAGCCGCACTGAGATCTCTCCAGATCAAGATTGGTTCAACTTCTTGGATACATTAGCGGGGCAGTTGGTAATTGCCATAGATAAGGCTCGCCTTTTTGAGGATCTGCAGCGATCCAATCTGGAGCTTTCCAAAGCGTATGAAGCAACTATCGAGGGTTGGTCAAGGGCGTTAGATATGCGCGATAAAGAGACTGAGGGTCATACGCAGCGGGTGACAGAAATGGTGTTGGAGTTAGCCGAATTGTTCGGAGTAAACCAGCCAGATCTAGTGCATATCCGCAGAGGGGCTATTTTACATGATATTGGCAAGATGGGTATACCAGATCGAATTTTGCTAAAACCCGGTCCACTAACAGAAGAAGAATGGAAGATCATGCGCAATCATCCCCAATATGCTTACGAGATGCTTTCTTCAATCGAATATCTCAGATCAGCTTTGGATATTCCGTACTGCCACCATGAAAAGTGGGATGGCAGTGGCTATCCGCGCGGTTTGAAAGGAGAACAAATCCCTCTGGCGGCCCGCTTATTTGCTGTCGTGGATGTATATGATGCTCTCACTAGTGATCGCCCCTATCGAAAAGCTTGGCCACATCAGGCAGCGCTTGATTTCATTGGGGAACAAAGCGGGAAACACTTTGACCCAGATGTGGTGAAATTGTTCTTGAAAATGATGGAGGGAAAAAACCTGCCTTCTACCAGAGAATGAAAAATCATTTCAATACGCCATGTAATTCAGCTCGGGTGATGGGCAGCAAGTTCCTTCCCGCCTCTGTTTATAAATTCCGAATGGGTTTGTTGCCCGGGTTCAGGCTAAACACTTCCAATCCGCCTGAAACTGTTCCGGTTATCGGTTACCAGCTTAGAGCAAACTAATCTCAATTTCTCCTTATAGTA
>DYKV01000207.1 GCA_020722415.1 Anaerolinea sp. | reverse complement strand
TTAACCGCAACACTTTTTTATACCTACGCAAATTATTCATCTTAAATACGTTCTTCCAGATGAAGAAGAAAAACCAGAAAATCACCGCCCAGGTTGAAAATAAACAACTCGAGCGGTCGCTCCCCAGATATTTTTACTCAATTACTCCCGCACAATAAAAAAGAGCGGTTTGTGGTCTATTAAAACCTATCTAAATCCTTTCAAAAAGTATCCAAAAGCTATAATATATTTAAAGCAAATCATTATGCCCCTCTTCTGGATTTCACTGGCGTTTCTAAGCGGTATTGTAAGCGCAGCCGCCATTCCCTTATCCACCACAATTTGGTTGATATTCTGTTTCGCTTCGATGCTGTTGGTTCTCATTCAATGGAAATATCCTTACCGAAATGGCATCGTGTTTAACCTTATCCAACGATATACCGCTTTTTTACATATTCGGTTTCCATTAAAAACGCATTTCCCACTGATGTTGTTATTCTTTACTTTCGCCCTCGGGGGATATCGTTATACTCGAGCTCAACCTAAAGCAATAGATCCGCTAAATGTCGCATCCTACGCTAATCATGGAGAAATTCTCCTCCAAGGATTGATCATCAGACCGCCTGATGAGCGAGACAACTATACAGCCATTGTTGTAAAAGTGGAAAACATCCGCACCATTAACCCATCCTCTCTTCCGGACAATCTGGCTGCTCATCAAAATCTCCATGGATATGTTCTTGCCCGCCTTAATCCTTATCAGACCTGGCGCTATGGTGACCGGATTTTGCTTGAGGGAGAACTGAAAACCCCACCTGAATTAGATGATTTCTCCTATCGGGCATATTTGGCGCGCCAAAATATCTTCGCATATTTCCCAAAAGCCAAAGCTACTCTTTTGCAGCCCGACCAGGGAAATCGGTTATTGAGCTTAATTTACACTTTGCGCAATCAGGCTGAATTCACCTTAAAACATATTTTTCCCGAACCACAAGCAGCGCTCCTATGCGGTATCCTGTTGGGGATTGAGAGCGGCATCCCGAAAAATTTACAGAACGCTTTTATCAATAGTGGAACAGCTCATATCATTGCCATCTCCGGTTTTAACATTACCCTGTTGGTCGGTTTATTTATGGCTTTTTTCAGCCGATTACTCGGACGCTGGCGGGGTGGTGCAATCACTGTACTCATCATCGCCGGATACACCATCCTAGTTGGGGCAAATGCCAGCGTAGTACGCGCGGCATTGATGGGAGTCTTATCACTCTTTGCCACCCAGATTGGACGGCGTCAAAGCGGGATAAACAGTTTAACTTTTCTAGCTGCTCTCATGGCTGCTTTCCAACCCTCCATATTATGGGATGTTTCCTTTCAACTCTCCTTCGCCGCAACCTTGGGTCTAGTTCTCTATGCCAATCCTCTAACAGAAAAATGGATCCAATTCCTGCAACATTTTTCCCCTTCAGAGACCGCCAAACAAATTGGCTTTGCGAGCAGTGAATGGCTTTTGTTTACTCTAGCTGCACAGGTAACCACTCTGCCAGTGATTTTATACCACTTTCAACGCCTTTCAATCTCTTCCCTGCTGGCTAATCCCCTAATTTTACCTGTTCAACCTATCTTGATGGTATTGAGCGGGTTGGCGCTGCTCGGTGGGATGATTTTTCTTCCACTTGGTCAATTACTTGCTTATTTCGCTTACCCCTTGGTTGCCTATACTATCCGCATGGTAGAGCTGTTTGGCAACCTACCCTACAGCTCCGTTCTTCTCAACCCAATTTCGTTACAATGGATTGTCCTTTTTTATCTTATTATCTTGATTTTGACCTTTGCCGGGCATTCTTTCCATAAATTCCTGAAGCAAGTCCAACCCATTTATTCTCTCACCGGCTTACTCCTTTTCGTATCGCTTATCTGGCAAAGTGCTAGTCGAAAACCAGATGGGTTTCTGCACCTCATTCTTCTAGATGTCAACCAACCGACTCGCTCAGGGGAAGCAATATTAATCCAAACTCCGCAAGGGCGTTATGTTTTAATCAACGGTGGTCCATCCAGCTCGAATTTGATCAGTGCCCTGGATCAATGGATGCCAATCACCATGCGGACGATTGACTGGTTAGTGGTTGCCGGTGTGTATGACAACCAATTAGCGGCTTTGCCAGAGCTGATCGAGCGACAAAGAATTACCAATGCTTGGTGGGCGATCCCTAATGGGGCAGGCGCAGGTGCGGCTGCAATACAAGAGCAACTAAAGATTCAACATGTCCCAATTATTGCGGCTCAACCAAACCAAGAGCTGGATTTAGGGTCAGGTATCCGATTAAAAATCCTGAAAATTAACAAATCTGGCTCGCTTTTACTGCTCGAATGGGATCAATTTCGAGCTTTTTTGCCTGTCGGATTTGATACTGCAACTCGTGATGAAATATTGCAAAGCGCTGCTTTTCCTCCCGTCACGGTTTGGTTGCTGGCTAACCGCGGAGCGGAGTGGTTAAATCCAAGCGCCTTACTAGCCCGTCTAAGACCTCAACTTATTCTAATTAACGCGGCTAAGGGGGAATGGAGTGGATTACCCAATTTAGAGACCCTCCAAGCTCTGCAAGGGCAAAACATCTTACGCAGTGATCTAAATGGTTGGGTGCATATCCTTACCAATGGTCAACAAATGTGGGTGGAAGCAGAGAAAACCCCCTGATAGCATTTATCCTTTTCCATTGCATTCATACGCTTGGAAAGTCTCCAACAAAGCGATCATGATCTGGTCTGTAAAAACCGTCGTCTTGCGAAACATCTCACTCCAGGCTGCCGGAGAACGAACCGCGGCGTTTTCATACACTGCCAACATTGCTTCGGTCAGCATATTGCGAAAAAAATAAAAAGCTTGGGCTGCCTCGATCAGGTTTAGTTGATAGCGTCTAGCGCGCAGTGCGTATTCATAGCCTAACCCATGCGCCTCTCCGAAATCGGAAACATCGGAGGTGTTTAGGTAATTCAGCAAGCCTTGATATAAATGTCTTCCTGCTAAACGATATTGTTCTCTAGCTTCATCATCAAGCTTGTTATACCAACCTTCTTTTTCCAATCTCCCTTCAGAGACATGTAAACGGGTTGTGCGAATCGCACTTTGAATCAAGCTATCCAGGTCCAGCATCCGACTTTGCTCTTGCGTCTGTTGCCAAAGCTCGATTTCTGCTCGGTTAAATCTCCGATGTCCACCTTTGGTACGATGTACCGGTATCTCACCTTTATTCGCCCAAACGCGGAGCGTGCCCGGATGGACTCCTAATAACTTGGCAGTTTGGGTTAAGGTTAGCCATTCTGGCTTTGTCAGGTTTGGTGGCTGATTTATTGCTGATGAAGTAGTCATTTTACATACAATATTCCTCTTTTTTTACTGGATAAATGATTCTCTATCCTCTGCGCAACCACTCCCTTCCATTAATCCTATTTCGGCGATCACACCGCGGTGATCAGACACCCCATCAAAAGGTGCGAGGCGCGCCGAGGCTGCTTTTAAAGGGGGAGTAATAAAAATATAATCAATCCGCAACAGCCATTTAGGTAACACTATGCCAAAAATTTCGGGGCGCGAACTGCCCGGCCCACTGCGCCCTGGAAAGGTATGCCCAAATCCCCAGCCAGCTGCAAGCCAAACATCCTGGGCAGCCTGAGCGAATATGTGATAAGAGTCGCTCAAGGGTGCGCTATTCGTATCGCCCGCTAAAATAGTTGGCTGATTAGGTAGCAATTGGGCAACCAACCAGCGCGCCTCCCTTTGGCGTAGCTGATTTGTCTCATTAACATGGTCAAAGGCGAGAGAATTGGTCGGTGCCATGTGGAAATTAATCACGGTGATCGGACAGCCGTGCCAGTCCAGCCTGAGCCATTGCGGCTTGCCTACCCAGCCAAGGTCTGGAACCTCGCCAACTCGCTGCAAAGGGATTTTGCTCAACGTTCCCATTCCGTTGACCCCAAGTGTTGCATCAAGAATTTGATAGGGATATTGATCGCTCAATTCTTTGATAATTAAGCCAGCCAACTCAGTATTCAACTCTTGCAGCGTAACTAGGTCAGCATCGGCTTGCCGAATAGTTTCCACTTGTGCTGAAACATCTGAGTTGTATCCTAAAACGTTATAGGTCAAGATCTTGAGGGTCGGGCGGCTGGGTTGAAAAGATTTTTTCGGAAGGAATAAATTTCCCCATAATCCGATAAAGATCAGCCAATTTAACATTAATAACCAAGTTATCCAAGTCGGGGGATAGCGCAGGAATAAGAGGGTAAATAAGGGCAGCGGGATAAATAAATACAAAGCAAACATATTGAGCAAAGAGAGCCAGCTCCAGCGGTCGCCCCAGACTTGATAAGCCATAAACCAACCTAATAATCCAATTGAATAGAATGCTGCCAGAAAAGTGATCCCAAGCATTGATTTTGAAGAAAAATCGAAAATACTATTTTGCTGCTGCGCCATCGTGTTCTATCCCAGGGCTCATTTTACTCGAATTTGACCAAAACGAAAAAACGTGCCTGATTTCGCATTTTCGCGATAATTATGTAATTCGACATTTTCCTCCGTAAATATTGTGAGACCAACAGAGTT
>DYKV01000206.1 GCA_020722415.1 Anaerolinea sp. | reverse complement strand
TCTAAGCCCTGAGATATGGCTCGACCTAAAAGGGCTGCCTAATTTTCGCAGCCCTTTTGGATTATCCTACTCCGGAGTGACGATTACTCTAAATTCTTTACCGAGCGAAGACAAGCGCTTGTTCTTCCGCGTTGCGTTGGCGATGGTTCCCATCATTGGCATTGCTCAGCTTAAACTGATTGACGAGGTCCTGAAGCGATTGAGCCATTTGAGCTAATGCTTGGGCAGATGCCATAACCTCCTGAACCTGTGCACTCATTTCTTCAGCGCTAGCGCTGACTTCTTCGATAGCTGCGCTGTTTTCTTCGCTTACACTGGCGATATTTTCGATCGATTCGGTGACTTCATTCGAGCTTGCAGCCATTTGTTCGGTTGCTGCGGTATTTTCTTCTACCACGGCAGAGACCGAATCCATCGCTGAAACTAATTCATTCGAGGCGCTATCCATTAATCGCGCAGCTTCAGCGGTCAGTTCAGCTTGTTGTTTTACCGAATCAGCTGTTTTGATGATAGCTGCCAAAGCTTGTCCAGACTGGCTAGACTTTGCTGCCCCAGCTTCCACCTCTTTTAGTGTCTCACTCATGGCACTGATAGCTTCGGTTACAGAATTGCGGATACTCTTAACTAACTCGGCAATTTCTTTCGTCGCATGGCTGGAGCGTTCGGCAAGTTTACGAACCTCGTCAGCAACTACAGCAAACCCTTTGCCGTGTTCACCAGCTCGGGCGGCTTCGATTGCTGCATTGAGCGCTAACAAGTTGGTTTGGCTGGCAATATCTTCAATGGTTTCAACGATTGCTCCAATTTGGTTAGACCGTTGCCCCATATCTTCCACTTTTTGGGCGGAGATATTCACTTTGGATTTGATTTGTTCCATACCTTGTATGGTTTCTTCGACTGTCTTTGCACCAGATTGGGCTACCGTGGCAGATTCGAGTGAATCTTTCACCATTTCTTGGGCATTTCCAGCCACTTTCTGAACGGTTGCAGAAATCTGGGATGTGATGGAAGAAGCTTTTGCGACTGCTTGTGCTTGTTCTTGTGCCCCGCGGGCAACGCCGCTAATCGCTCGAGACATCTGCTCAACGGAGGCAGCGGTTTGGTTGATTGATTCGGATTGCTGTGTTGTACCTTTGGCTACCTGCTGGACGGTTGCAGCAATTTGACTGGTAGCTTGACCACCTTGGTTAGCAACCGCTGCTAATTGGCTAGATGCTTCATTGAGTTGGGTGGCGCTTTCTGCCAAGCGGCCAATTAATTGTCTCAAGCTGTTAATCATGTGATGAATAGCATTGCCTAGAACATCCTTTTCGGAGCGGGTCTGGACATCCACTTGTAAGTTGCCTTGAGCAACTTCCTGGCTGACCGTGGAAATTTCGTTATAAAATTGGGCAAGTTCCCCGAATGCCTTTCCCACATCTCCCAACTCATCAGGACGATTGGCAACATTTTCCAAACCGCTGATATCGGTATCTCCTTGTGCGAGTTTTTTAGCGGTATCCTGTAAAACCTTAATCGGTTTTATTGCAATCGAGCGAAATACCCACCAAATCGCCAGTAATCCAAGGAGGATGAGGACAATGCCAACGACAACCATTTGCACAGTGAGCTGGTTAGCATTTGCAGTAACGGCTTTCATTGGAACGCGGATATAAACTCCCCAGGGAGTTGTAGTATTTCCTACTATTATGGGGGAGACAGCTTTAAGATAACCGTTATCCTCGAAGACATCCTCTTTGTTTGCTTGGATACTGGAGATAATTTGCTCCGCTTTTGGTTCGTAATCACTGAAAGGTTTTCCGACCAGTTCTTTTTGACCGGTTACCCCAGCGATCATCCCTTTATTGGTCACGATTGCTATTGACCCGGCACCGCCAAACACTTTCGCTTGATCGGCGTACTGTCTCTGTAAGAATTGCAGGTCTATATCTGAGGTTACCAACCCATAGTATGTATTATCTACAACGATGGGTGCTACAACAGTCGTCATGAGAACATCAACTCCGTTGATCGGGTACAAGTACGGTTCGGTAATGCATTCCTTTTTGGTTGTTTTTGGGCAGACGACCCATTCGCTCGTTTCATAGTCGGTAAGCGGTTCCACTATTGGATTACCTAATGTGTCCCAGTGCCAATAGGGTAATAAACGACCAGTTTGATCATAGCCCCCAGGGGCGTTGACATATTGTGCGTCTTTTCCGTCAAATGCATTTGGTTCCCATAAAGTGCTGACCCCCGTTAAACTCCGGTTTTCAATCAACAATTGCCTGATCATATAGCTGACTTCGCGGCGCTCTAATTGAACCATCGTTTGTGGATCTTTAACGGTCTTTAATGCGTTAGCCATAGTGCGCACACCGTCCATGGCTACTTCAATTTCAGCATCTATCTGACTTGCCAAAGATTCGCCATCGGATAATGCTCCCTTTTTTGCATCATTTATTGCCATATTACGGACAGTAATGGTTACATATACTACCAAGACACCTCCAGTAATCAAGAGGACAATTGCAGTCCAAATAATGACGGCGGTTTGCAGCGTGCGGAATTGTTGCAACTTTATGAGTTTCACTTTGTTCTCCTCATCGGGTTGGAATCAGTTAAACGTTGTTTAGTCAGCATTATTATCTACAAAATTGCTGATGAGGCAGTAAAAAAGGTGTAAAATTACCTAACAAAATTGTTATTTTAGGCAGGGATACTTTTGATAACTCGATAGAATTAATCTATCGCACTAATATAATTCTCACCAAATATATCTACAATAGATTTTGTAAAATATCAAAAGGAGCAAAAAAGATGGAATTCCAATTTAATGCTGAACCGTACCGCATCAAGGTAGTGGAACCATTGAAAATCACCACGCCAGAGGAACGGCAACAGATTCTAAAGAAAGCTCAATATAATATCTTCAAGATCCCTGCCGAAGATGTGTTTGTAGATTTACTAACCGATAGTGGCACATCAGCGATGAGTCAATATCAATGGGCTGGCATGATGGCGGGGGATGAATCTTATGCCGGCTGTCGTAACTGGTTTCATTTAGAAAAAGTTATTCAGGATATCACTGGTTTTCCCTATATCCTTCCAACCCATCAAGGCCGCCCGGCAGAAAATATCCTCATGATGATTCATTTGCGCCCGGGGAATGCTGCATTGAGCAACATGTTTTTTGACACAACTGAAGCACATGTGCGCAATAAAGGAGGGTTACCGATTGATTTAATCATTGATGAGGGGTTACAAACTGATAGCGATCATCCTTTTAAAGGGAACGTGGATGTTGATAAACTAGAACGATACATTTGTGAAAAAGGAAAAGAAAATGTTGGATTAATTCATGTGACGGTCACCTGTAATAATAACGGTGGGCAGCCCGTTTCAATGGCAAATTTGCGCGCAATTCGAGAAGTAGCAGATCGCTATGGGTTGCCATTCTATCTTGATGCAGCCCGCTTTGCCGAAAACGCCTATTTTATTCAGCAGAGAGAAGCAGGGTATGCTACGAAATCATTGAAAGAAATTGCCCGGGAAATGTTTTCTTTAGCCGATGGCTGCACAATGAGCGCAAAGAAAGATGGGTTAGTTAATATTGGTGGGTTTTTAGCTTTAAAGGACGAAGAAAAATATCGGCAAGCTCAACAAGCATTAATTTTACTTGAGGGATTCATCACTTATGGGGGGATGGCAGGGCGCGACCTGGAAGCATTAGCAATTGGTTTAACTGAGGTTTTGGACCAAGCCTATATGGAAAACCGAATCCGCCAGGTGCATTTATTAGGGGAAAGCCTCTTAAAAGCGGGTGTGCCAGCAATCCAGCCAATTGGCGGGCATTGCGTGATGTTGGATATGAAGCGTTTCAGCCCACATATTCCTCAAGAGCATTTTCCTGCGGAGGCGTTAGCAGCTGCTTTATACATTGATTCCGGAACCCGTGGTTGCGGATTAGGGCAGTTGGCATTTGGTTCAGAAGATCCTCAAAAAGGGGTAATTCATTATTCACCCTTAGAAGTCGTGCGCCTGGCTATCCCCCGGCGAGTTTATACCGACAACCATATCCAATTAGTAACCGAAAGTGTGATCCGCTTATACGAAGAGAGGACTAAATTACGCGGGATGCGGGTAATCTGGGCGCCGCCTGCCTTGCGGCATTTTACCGCCCACTTAGAGCCTTTGCAGGGGTGATGGTTGCAAAGTTTAGCGGGTTTCATAGGCGGGATTGCCGATCCCGCCTATGGGTTTGTGGAAATGGTATTTTAGATACAACCGAACAACCGGAACGCGGCATTCATGCCGCAACCAAACGGCGACATCAATGTCTATAACATTTGCGCGTTCGATGCAAATGTTGCCCGGTAATACTATATAAAGGAATGCGGGAACTCATTTGATCTCCCAAAACTGAATATATTTCATCGTACAACGTGTTCCATATCCTTTGTTTGTGCCGGACATCACTGAAAAACCGATCTTACCCTTATTTAGCTTAGATGCCAACAAGGAATCACGTGCAGATAATACTTCCTGCTCGTCCACGAACACGGTGACTTGAACACCTTCAACGACAAACACAACATGTAAATTTTCTACGGGAATGTTTGTAGTGAATTTTTTCGATTTCTTG
>DYKV01000205.1 GCA_020722415.1 Anaerolinea sp. | reverse complement strand
AATAGACAATGAATATCCCATCCAAACCAATGAATGGAGCAGGCTACTTATTGACCAATCATCCGTGCATCGGTATAATATATACTGTTTCGAAGAGATAAAAATTTATCCAGTGAAAACTGATGGGATAAGTAAGTTGGAAGAATCCTGCAGAGAAGGTGAGGCATTAGGCTGTGAGCCCCCGAGGTAAATTCCAACCGAATGTCACCCATTTAAAATGCTGAAGAACTTGGTATCCCAATAATAGAACAGCACGGACGGACCGTTATTCCGCAATGGGTTATCCTATTTAGGTTATGTTTTCGTCTCGAGTTACATAGGAAATTCTATCAATCTAAGCAATCCTTTTTCTTGCAACTTGAGATGGCAACAAACTTATGAGATATTCCCATTAAGCGCACCTAATCGGTGAAGCGAGGTGGTACCACGGAAGATTAAACCTTTCGTCCTCATTGGACGAAAGGTTTATTATTTTAGGAGTGAATCATGACCGAAAAGAGTGAAATACCGAAGACATACCAATTCAAAGGAGCTGAGGAACGGATTTATCAGTTTTGGGAGAATCAGGGATACTTTCAACCTTGGAATGATCCCAATAAAGAGGGTTTTAATCCAAACATCAAACCATTTGTTATTTCTATTCCGCCACCAAATGTGACTGGCGAGTTACATCTCGGCCATGCAATGTTTGTCTCCGTCGAAGATATAATGATTCGCTATCATCGAATGAAAGGTGAACCAACCTTGTGGGTTCCAGGAAGTGACCATGCCGGTATTGCCACCCAACTACAGGTTGAGAAAGCGCTTGCTTCAGAAGGATTGACCAGAGCTCAGATAGGCCGCGAAGAATTTTTACGGCGCACGTGGGCATGGAAAGAAAAATACGGCGGGATAATTTTTAATCAGATTCGCCGTCTGGGCGCTTCATGTGATTGGACACGAACCCGCTTTACTTTGGATGAGGGCCTTTCTCGAGCAGTTCGAGAAGCATTTGTCCGATTGTATGAAAAAGGGTTGATTTATCGCGGACCACGATTGATAAATTGGTCTCCCGGCTTACAAACTGCCGTTTCAGATCTGGAAGTAGAATATACCCAACAAGCTGGGATTTTGTATTATTTCAAGTATATGCTCGTGCCAGAAGGAAATGAAAAAAAAGGAGAGTACATACCCGTCGCCACTACTCGTCCCGAGACAATACTCGGTGATACAGCTGTGGCAGTCCATCCCCAAGATGAACGTTACCAGAAATTCATCGGTCGAAAAGTAATTGTTCCCATTTTGGGGCGTGTAATCCCAGTAATCGCAGATGAATATGTTGATCGGGAATTTGGCACCGGCGCATTAAAAATAACCCCCGCCCACGATCAAAATGATTACGAAATCGGACTAAGACATGGGTTAGAAATGATTTCGGTTTTAGATGAATCCGCTCGGATTAATCAAAATGGCGGACCTTACCAGGGGCAGGATCGATTTGAGGCTAGGCTGAATATATGGAAAGACATGCAAAAAGCCGGATTAACCATCAAAGAAGAACCATATATGATGAATATCCCTCGTTCGCAGCGAGGGGGCGAAATTGTTGAACCGATGATTTCCACCCAATGGTTTGTTAAAACTAAACCACTTGCAGAAGCAGCATTGAAAGCGGTTCAAGATGGAAGCATTCGCATTATTCCCGAACGTTTCACCAAAATCTATTTCAATTGGTTGGAAAATATCCAAGACTGGTGCATCTCTAGACAACTTTGGTGGGGTCATCGCATCCCAGTTTGGTATTGTAATCAATGCGGCAATCTCACTGTCAGCCGAACAGATCCCTCCGAATGCCAACATTGCCACAGCACCGATATTTATCAAGACCCTGATGTACTTGACACTTGGTTTTCTTCAGGTTTATGGCCTTTTTCAACTCTTGGTTGGCCTGAGGAAACACCGGATTACCGCTATTTTTATCCCACAACGGTGATGGAAACCGGCTATGATATATTGTTTTTTTGGGTTGCTCGGATGATCATGGCCGGGTTAGAATTTACCGGAAAGCCTCCCTTTGAAACTGTCTATCTACACGGTCTTATTCGCGATGAGCATGGACGAAAGATGAGCAAAACAACCGGCAATGTGATCGATCCATTGCAAGTTATGGATGAGTACGGAACTGATGCGCTTCGATTCACATTACTGGTGGGTTCCACTCCCGGCAATGACACTAATCTAAGCGTAAAAAAAGTAGAGGCAAATCGTAACTTCGCGAATAAGATTTGGAACGCAGGGCGTTTTGTGATCAGTAGCCTTTCCATGGCACCTGCCCAAGCTATCCAACCACCGCAATGGACCCTCGCCGATTCATGGATTTGGGCGAGAATGGAAGCGACAATCCGGGATGTAGAACGGCTCTTCCAGAATTTCCAATTTGGTGAAGCTGGCCGCCAAATATATGACTTTTTCTGGAGTGAATTTGCGGATTGGTATATCGAGATTGCAAAAATGCAACTCCAAAACGGAGGTGATCAGGCATTCTATACAGCAAAAACCTTAATACATATCTTAGACCTGTGCCTACGAATGTTGCACCCTTTTACTCCATTTGTCACCGAGGAATTATGGGGTCATTTAAAAACCGCCGCAATGAATCACTCTCCTGCTTTTGAACCAAAGGATGGCTGGCCAAACGCGTTGATAATTGCACCTTGGCCCACACCTCGCCCAATTGAGGCATGGGAAGATGAGAAAATCTCTCAATTCAATCTGATTCAAGAGATCATTCGCTCCATTCGCAATGTCCGCTCTGAAAAAGGGATCCCTTTAGGAAAGAAGATTTCCGCGATCCTCGTTTCCGATCAAAATTATGACTTATTACATGAACAAATCGCATTAATAGCTCACTTGGCGAAGCTCGAAAAAAACCAATTGAAGTTAAACAAGCATATTTCTGATAAACCACAAGGGAAAATCCCGATCGTCGTCGGTGAAGTAGAGATATTTTTAGAATCCCAAACAGCGATGGACCATCAGCAAGAGGTAAAGCGGCTTAATCGCGAACTAGCAGAAATCAATCAACAAATTGAGCGGTTAAATAACCTACTGGCTAGTGAGTTTTCAACGAAAGCTCCTCCTCCAATAGTGGAAAAAGAGCGGCAAAAATTAGCTGATTTTCTAATCGCTGCAGAGAAGATCAGGAGTCAGATCGAAGAGCTTAAGGAGGGTTAACATGCCTAAAGTACAACTATCCGATTTCACTATGGCTTATGATGATGTCGGCTCAGGTAAAGCCATACTCTTTATCCATGGATATCCACTCACCCGTAAAATGTGGCAACCGCAGCTAGATGAATTGTCAAGCCACTTAAGAGTTATCGCGCCAGATTTACGAGGGCACGGCGAATCCACCGCAACAAAAGGTATTTATACAATGGAATTACTTGCCGGGGATTGTCAAGCTTTACTCGATTATCTAAATATTGAGAAAGTGATCCTTTGCGGATTGTCAATGGGAGGATATATCAGCCTAGCTTTTGCCCGAAGATACCCCGAGCGATTAGCGGGTTTGATCCTTACTGCTACCCGGGCTGCTGCGGATACGACCGAAGGGAAGGCTAATCGTGATCGCGCTATTCAAGAAGCTCGACAGAATGGTGTAAATCCTATAATCGAATCATTGATTCCTCGTTTGTTATCCCCCTCTACCATCCAACGAAACCCGCAATTAATCGAGTCTTTGCGGCAGATTATGCAGGCTGTTTCAGTGGATGCAATAATCGGTGACTTGAGTGGCATGAAAGAAAGGCCGGATTCTCGCGCTTACCTACCTGAGATAAATGTTCCCACCCTCATTATCCATGGCAAAAATGATTCCCTTATTCCGTTAACCGAAGTACAAGACATGAACTCTGCCATTCCCAACTCCCAATTAATATTATTGGATAATTGCGGTCATTTGCCCAATTTAGAAGCCAGCGCGTTGTTCAATCAAACTATTTTAGATTTTATCAAATCCATCTGATGAAAAACCCTTTATCCTATATGACTGATCAAGCAAGTCAATTAGAAAATCGTATTTCTGAGTTGCGCCAAACTCTCCGATCTCGCCCAATCCAAAACATTGCCATTGCGACCGGAAGCATTTTTAATGAAGATCTGCAACGATTTGAGTTTCATTATTGGCATAAACCAACTGTCTTAACCTATCCCAACTTCGAATGCATTAATCCCCATCTTCAGGCAGCTCTAAGTGTCTTCCATCAAGCCCTGATCATCTACTATTTCTATACTGCCGATGGCGCTTCTCTAACGAACAAATGGATCTCATTCAGTGAATTACCAGATGGTCGGTTTTATAATCAAGCATACCAAGGCTACACCGGAAAGCTGCTTACTCATCACTTCCAAGACAATCTGGATCAACTAATCCGTGCAGTACAAATCAACCACGGTGAAGAAGTAGCTTTTGCCGATCGAGCTTTCCGTTTTCAGGTCTTGCCGCGCTTGCCATTGTTATTAGTTTATTGGCAAGGAGATGAAGATTTTCCCCCGGATTATCAAATATTGTTTGATTCTAGCGTTATTCATTATCTTCCTACCGATGCTTGTGCTATTGCTGGAAAACTCTTAACCAGTAAATTAATTGCCGGTGCTTAATA
>DYKV01000204.1 GCA_020722415.1 Anaerolinea sp. | reverse complement strand
GTCGAAGGTCAGGGCCATGAGCCGTGGCAATCCGTAAGCCAGGCAGACGATGCACTTAAGTGTTTCTCGATCAGGATAAGAAGAAAAAGCCTGTGCTCTTCGTTGTTGCCAGCAAGAGATGCGTCATCGCTGATGACTACAGTGAGTTTGTCGCATCGCATGAGGAAATGTTATGCGGTTGTTAATGATTGCTTCGGGTGACCTTTGGGCAGGCGCCGAAGTGATGGTGGCTGAGCTTGTTCGTGGTCTTATTGACCATGATGGAATCATTTTGCGTGTTGTTTTATTGAATCATGGAAGGCTTGCCGATGAGTTGCGCCGAACTGGGGTAACCGTTCAGATTGTCGATGAATCCAAACTGTCTTTTTTTGCTATCATCGGGGCTGTTCAGCGAGAAATTGCAAGTTTTTCTCCTGAGATCATTCATTCTCATCGTTATAAAGAAAATTTTCTGGCTTGGTTGGCCCATTATAATTGTTCAGGCGTGAAACTGGTCGCCACCCAGCATGGAATGTCTGAGGCGCCTGCTGAAAAGCGGGGCTGTAAGTCTTTATTGCGTACCGCACTTTTCTTTCGGCTTCTTTCATGCTGTTTTGACCGCACCGTCGTAGTGTCTGACGAAATGCGGCGATCCTTATTGGGGCGATACGGTTTTACAGAGAAACATCTCATAGCAATCCATAATGGCACTTCCCTTCCGGAAAAGGTCGAGTCACGCAGCGGAGATTATTTGCAGGTTGGTTCTGCCGGCCGCCTGTTTCCGGTCAAGGATTTTCAGCTCCTAGTTGAAGTAGCAAATTGGGTGGTCGAGAAGAACGATGCTTTCCGATTTGTACTGGCCGGGGACGGCCCGGATAGGGGAAAATTGCAGGAGAAGGTCAAACACTATGGCTTAGAAGAGCGATTTTGTTTTTTAGGGCACCAGGACGACATGGGGTCTTTTTATGCGGGTCTTGATATTTATATCAATACTTCTGTCCACGAGGGCATCCCAATGAGTGTGCTGGAAGCAATGGCTCACGGTCTGCCTGTAATTGCTCCCAAGGTTGGCGGATTACCGGAAATCGTTGAGTCAGAAGTCAGTGGCTATCTGATCGAAGGTCGAAAACCGGAGAGATTTGGTGAGAAGATATTGGAACTGCTTGACCGGAACAAACGCCACGTTATGTCCATCGAAGCAAAAAAGCGCATAATGAATTGTTTTTCTATTGATGTTATGGTGCGGAAATATTATCAGCTTTATCGAGATATTTGTAGGACCTGAATCAATTGTCAATGCATTTTCTACTAAACCTGCAGGACGCAATGTCGTGGCTCCCGGTATCTTGTTCAAGTATCTTTACTCGATAGCGATGATGCGCTATCTATGCTGGATCCTGGCACGGAAATCACCTGGGAATTGTCTTATTTTGACCTATCACCGCGTACTGCCTAAGGCCGCAGTGGGGCCTTTGATAGAACCTGGAATGTATGTAACCCCTGGAGTCATAGAAAAACATGTTCGGTTTTTAAAAAAGTTTTTTGAAATTATTGCCGTTGAACAGCTTGTTCGGGTCCAGGCTGGGCGAGAGAAAGATCACAAACCATATTGCGTTCTCACTTTTGATGATGGCTGGCTCGATTTTTATAGATATGCCTGGCCTATTCTGCGCAAGGAAAATGTTCCGGCTGTAGTTTATCTGCCAACAGCTCTGATCGGTACCGAAGACAAATTCTGGACAGATAGACTCGGACGGATTCTGGAAACAGATGATGGCCGAAAAATTCTTGCTGCAAAGTGCAAGGATGTCTGCACAGGAAATATAGCTTTCAGGAAGGCATATTTTGATAAATATGATGTTTTTATAGATTTTCTTAAGCAAATTTCTTATTTACAAATAGGAAAAATACTTACTTTTTGTGAGGACTGCCTTGGTATTGCTACCCATCCTTGTGAGCGAACATTTATGAACTGGGATGAAGTACGTGAGCTCTATGGCTCAAGGCTTATTTCCTTTGGTTCTCATACTGTGCATCATGCAATTTTGACAACGCTGTCTGACGATGAAGTTCTGGAAGAACTCCAGATGTCGCAGGAAAAACTTCAATCTGAAAATATCAAGGGAGAGAATATTTCTTTTTGCTATCCGAACGGGAATTACAATGCGAAAATTGCGAGACTGGTCCAGAAAAGTGGCTATGCATCTGCCATGACCTGTGATGCAGGCTGGAACAGACCTGGAGCGGACCTGTTTTCCTTAAAAAGGATCAGCTTGCATCAGGATATAAGTTTTACAGATTCACTTTTTGTTTATCGTCTAAATAAATTCCGGTAGCTTTAGAAATAAGGGTAATTTGAACATGTTTATGGCCATTTTATGGTTGTCTTTATTCCTAATTTTTTTTGCCTACTTCGGTTACCCGCTTTCTCTCGTTGTTCTGAAAAGTTTTCGTAGTCGCCGGATAAGTCGTGAAAAGATATATCCAATGGTTAGTCTGATTATTACCGCCTATAACGAAGAGAAACGGATCAAGGAAAAGCTGCAAAATTCTTTAGCCTTGGAATACCCGAGAGAGTTGTTGCAAATTCTTGTTGCTTCCGATGGTTCTACCGATGCAACAAATGAAATCGTCAAATCTTACGCTGATAAAGGCATTGAACTTTTGCAGGTAAAAAATAGAGGTGGAAAAGAGAATGCTCAAAAAGAGGCTATAGGCTATGCCAGTGGCGAGGTGATAGTGTTTTCCGATGTGGCGACAATTCTTGAACCCCGGGGTTTGCAGGAGATTGTTTCAAATTTTGCCGATCCTTCAGTGGGCTGTGTAAGCAGCGAGGACAGACTGGTCGGCCAGGATGGAAAGCCCTGCGGTGAGGGCTTTTATGTCCGTTATGAGATGTGGCTGCGGCGCCTGGAGTCGGATGTGAACTCCCTTGTAGGTCTTAGCGGCTCCTTTTTCGCGGCCCGGAAGGAAGTCTGCCGGGATTTTTCCGGGGATGTGCAGAGCGATTTTCGGACATTGCTCAGCAGCATAAAGCTTGGATTGCGTGGTGTGAGTGATCCGAATGCCATAGGCTACTATTTAAATATTGCCGATGAAAAATGCGAATTTTCACGGAAGGTCCGGACCGTTCTCCGGGGGCTTACAGTTTTTTTCAGGCATCCTGAATTTTTAAATTTTTTTAAGTATGGTCTTTTCTCTTACCAATTTTTTTGCCACAAATTATTGAGATGGCTTGTCCCTTTTTTTCTGCTTCTCGTCCTTGTATGCAATGTTTTCCTCGCGGGGTCTTCCCTGTTTTATTTGGTGTTGTTCCTTGGGCAGATGTTTTTTTATGGGATTGCCGTTCTGGGGTGGTTCACGCATGCTTTTACTGGGATTTGGAAGATTCCCACATTTTTTGGGGTGGTAAATTGGGCCATAGCCGTCGCATGGTGGCAATATCTTTCCGGAAAACGGATTGTTTCCTGGACACCTTCTCAAAGATGAATATAAAATGAAGGAACATGGCTCGGAATTTGCATATTGGCTGATTTGATTGGTTCCAGGCTTTCGCCAGGGTCACCGAACGAGTTTTTTGGGGGGCACGCATCAGATAATCTGAAAACGTATTTATTCCAGGAGGAATTTTATGAATCAATTTTCTTTACTTAGAACGATGCGAACAGCCTGGCTTTTTTCGCTCTTTTGCCTTCTGCCCGCGATGGTTATGGCCGCCACGGATTGTACTGAGCGTTTTTCGTGGCTCCCCAACTCAGAATCAGACCTGGCCGGGTACAGGATTTATTATGGTACGTCAGCAGGGGGGCCGTATCCCAACAGGGTTGAAATAGGAAAGCCAGCCCCAGTCGATGGACGCATCGCCGGGGAGGTTTCAGGCCTCACATGTGGTACTCAGTACTATTTCGTGTGTACTGCCTATAACAGTTCAGGTGGCGAGAGCGGCTATTCCGCGCAAGTGGCTGTTCAGACGGTGGATCCGAACCCTTCGACTCAGCCTGTTACTGTTGTATTCGGCGAGTCTGCTGGATCTAATTATCCGGGAACCATTCAGGATACCTTCATCAATATAAATGAAGAAATAAACTATTCTGGTGCTGAACTGAATACATATACATGGCCTGTAAACAAAATAGCTAACTCGATTCTTATGAAATTCGATCTTGATATCATACCACAAAGCGCAATAATACAGAGCGCGACATTACAGTTGTATTTGACGGGTACAGGTGGCGATACAGCCTATGACGTGTCAGCTCATAAGATCATTAACAAAAATCCAAATTTATTGCAGGCTACCGGTTTCAGATATGACGGAGTCAATAGCTGGACGCCTAACACAAATTGTTACAATAATATTCCTATGGCCCAGGCCGATATCGGAAGCGCGGAGGATGTAGAACAGCTGAATACCGTCAACGGTTATAAGAGCTGGTCAATCACCAACATGGTGAAGGAATGGGTATCCAACCCTTCCGGCAACTATGGCTTGCTTCTCAACTCGGATGAAGTAGCAAGCGCGGACAGCTACCGTACCTTTGCGTCAAGTGAGGCTACTGATCCCAATGTAAGGCCAAAACTCGTCATAACCTACGAGGTCCCAAGTTCTGGTGACACCACTCCTCCAGCGGATGTTACAAACTTCACCGCCACCCCGGGAACCGGGCAGGTGGCCCT
>DYKV01000203.1 GCA_020722415.1 Anaerolinea sp. | reverse complement strand
AGGCTTGGGAGACCCGTAGGGCTCCTGAATGCCTGTGCATTGGAATTGTCCACCACAGCCAGAGGGTAGGTTGAACCGAAACGACGATTAGGGAAACCAGAAGACCTTGAGGGTCAGATCAGCCCATAGTAGAGGTGTACAAGTTGATTTCAGTGATTCCCATTTCACGCGGGTGACGTTTATTCTGGAAGAAGATGAAGCACGTGATCCAGTCTTTGTGGGTCTTTTCGGTGCAGGGGACGCAGGTTATCCCTCCAGGTTGTTGACAAGGATGGGGGAGGAATTATAATATTTACCAGGGATAGAATTTCAAAAGCCTAAAGAGGAAGAATTTATAGGAATAAATGGTTTCCGTCTAAGATGTCAAAATAGAAGAAAAAAGACTATTCCGTGGAATTAATCGTTTGGCCGCTCCTTTACCCATAAATGAAGAACCGAATTGGTGTTGGAGAGAGGTAGTGTTCAAGTTTATTTCAAGCCTTCGTGTTCGGGTATTGCTGATAATCTTATTTGCAATCTTGCCAGCTCTTGCGATTTTCCACATTACCAACCAGGAAGAACGCAATAACGAAATCAATCATATAAAACAGGAAACACTCGACCTAGCAGAGATTATCTCTTTACAAGAGGCGGATTTCTTGGATGGTACGCGTCAACTCCTATTAGCGACCTCGCTCTTAGCAGAAGTTAGAAATTTTAATTCTGGAAAATGTGCCCAAATCCTTTCAATTTTACTTACTCACTACGATCGATACATCAATTTTGCGGTCGCTAACACCAAAGGTGAGGTGGTTTGTAGTGCATTGCCTCTAATCGAAAGAGTGAACATTGCAGATCGTCAGTATTTCATAAAAGCACTTAATATCCAGGAGTTTGCTATAGGAGGATTTCAAGTAGAACGTATCACACATCTCCCTGGTATCAACCTTGGATACCCCGTTTATGGTGACGATAGCAAACCTTCGGGGGTTATTTTTGCAACGATAGACCTGAATCGATTCGCTCAACTCGAGGGAAGACTTGCGTCCAAAATCCCAGAGGGAGCGATTTTAACAAAACTAGATCGAAACGGGATTGTGTTAGTCCGCGTCCCAGGTGGAGAGAATCTAATTGGGAGTCAAGCTCCAGAGACCTCAGTAATTACAAAAGTGCTAAAGGCAAATGAAGGCGTTATCCAAGCCCCAGGGGTAGACGGTCATCCTTGGGTTTATGCCTTTGTTACAATCAAAAGCAATATCTACCAAGATGATCTTCATCTAATTCTAGGTCAACCGCAAGAAATCTTGTTAGCGGATGCAAACCATGTATTCAATCGCAACTTTCTGATTATGACAATTGTGGGTATATTACTACTCGCCGGCACCTGGTATGGCTTCGATCTCAGTTTCATGCGACAGATTCAATCTCTCCTTCATGTTACAGAACATCTGACAAAAGGAGACCTAGAAGCACGCTATCTAAATCCTCCTTATGGCACTTCCGAAATTAATTACCTGGGAGATTCTATAAACCAGATGGCAGAATCTCTTGGACAACGCGAGCGTGACCTTTTACAAGCCTATGATACAACGATTGAAGGCTGGTCACGCGCTTTGGATTTGCGCGATAAAGAAACAGAAGGACATACTCTGCGCGTGACCGAAATGACCATGAGACTTGCGCAAGCGGCAGGAATAACCGAAGAGGAATTAGTGCATGTGCGGCGTGGCGCACTCTTGCATGATATTGGCAAGATGGGAGTGCCTGACCACATTCTACTCAAACCCGGTAAATTGACGGAAAAAGAATGGGTTATTATGCGTGAACATCCCTCTTATGCCTTTGAGTTGTTGTCACCGATTGCATATTTACGTCCTGCGCTAGACATTCCCTATTGCCACCACGAAAAATGGGACGGAACTGGCTACCCACGCGGATTAAAAGGCGAGCAAATCCCGTTAGCGGCGCGTCTCTTTGCAATTGCAGATGTATATGACGCTCTCCGCTCTGACCGCCCCTATCGTAAAAGTTGGTCAAAGGAGAAAGTAATTGAACATATCAAATCACTCTCTGGAACACACTTTGACCCGAAGGCGGTAGAAGTGTTTTTGACCATGATGAATGAAGCTGATAACGACTCGTTGTAAGAACAAAAGCGGGCTAACACAGCCTGGTGGGTCCTGAAAGTAGACGATGGAACAGGAGAGCTCTCATCCGGTCGGCGGTACAGAGCCATCGTAGCAAAGGGTATAAGTTGAAAAGTGAAGTCCCGGAGGAATCTGGATGAGAAGTTGGAGGAGACCATAGTACCGGCGGAGCGAAAGTTCAACGATCGTGACTATTCGGGCTGGCTATTTTCTGCCAATTTCGGCGGGCTGGAGGCCCGGCCTCAGTACAATAAAGCCCTTCGGGCTGTCCAGCCAGTCGGCTTTAGCCGACTTCCATGAACTAAGGCGGGGATTTATCCCCCCGAATATAACCAACAAACAATCTGCCTGAATAGTTACAACGATGGGTGAGACAACAAAACACACCTGGAGGGAAGGGCCTCTACTTCAACCAGGTCCAGCGAGGTAATAAGTGTCGGTGTATGTCGAAAAGCCAATTCCACCACAAGACCAATCACGAGAACTCCAGCGCGGACTATACTTGAGAGCCAAGAGACAGACCTGGAATGGCTTGATCTGACCTGGCAAGTTAATGAAAAGCCATGAAAATGAATGTCTTGAATACTCCAAGATGAAGGTTGTCGGATAGCCGGATGAGGGAAAACTCCTCCCCTGAGATAGTTGAAGGGTCAGGTCCGGTTCGAGGCTTCGTTGTGAGCTCAGCCGAACGGTGGCAGGGGATGAAGACCAGACAAGGTGATGGTACTGAGGCACTCTCACAAGAAATGGAGAGCAACGGGTCTGCCACAATTAAATCCTAGCATCATCCCTTGACCCTACCGGCCGACATGTGAGGGCGTCGCCCGCACTTGGGTGATTCAATCCCGAAAGCCGGATTCTACCTTTGGCATTTCCCCGCCAAATCCCGCACCTGCCGGTAAAACCAGCCGTTGGGTAGGCGCTTTCCAAGTCAAAAAGTGTTAAAATAACAGCGTGAAAATCTACCTTGATTTATGCGCCATTCAAAGACCGCTGGATACAGCGAATCAAATTCGGATTGTTTTAGAGTCGGAAGCCGTTCTTGGTATTATCACTTTTTGCGATACTGGACAGGCTGAATTGCTTTCATCAGAAGCGTTGCTTTATGAAGGTGAGCAAAGCACATTACCTGTCAGAAAAGAACATACTTTGTCGGTTTTGGCAAAAGCAAAAAATGTCCTTGTTGTCACAGAAAAAGAAAAGTCCCGTGCGGCTGAAATAATCAAGTTTGGCGTAAAGCCGCTTGACGCACTTCATATCGCTTTAGCGGAATCAGGAAATGCCGATTACTTTTGCACTTGCGATGATAAGTTATTGCGAAATGCAAAGAAGGTCAAAGATTTAGCAGTGAAGATACTGAATCCTGTTGATTTGGTTCAGGAGATTGAAATATGATTACAGATGTAAGACCACTCATTGAAGTTAATCAGCAAGCAATCCGCCTGCTCTATAAAGAGTTAGGGGTTGTGGACGCTGTTCGGTTTCTAAAACAATTTACGCAAGGCTATGGTAACTACACTCAAGAGCGAGAAATGATCTTTGCGAATAAATCCCTTGATGATATTGTGAATGAAATCGAAAAGCGGAGAAAGGCGGCACAGTAAGGAATTTGAGCGCAGGCTAGTTCTTCTAGACTTGCATTCTTTGTTAACCACAAAGCGTCTTGTGGGCAAAAGCCCGCTTAACACCGTTATCCGGGAAACAACTTCATATTTAAAGCTGGGATGAGTTGATAACCGAACCGGGCGGCTTTCTTTTTGAGGTATCTAACCTGTTGTTCGTGGAATTTCAGTTCGTGCTCCAGGACGCTCAAGGGCATAGGGCAGATAAACCGCGCCATAACCTTTTGCCAGGTCTTCTTCATGGGTGCGTTTAACGATCTGTAAATAGTATTGAAGCGGTTCGATGATACTTTGGGGGAGGATCGTTACCCGCTCTTGATCACCTTTCGCGTCGTACCAAGTGATCGTGCGGTATGGAAAGTCTGGATCCTTCACCCGCAGGTGCAGGCACTCCATCAAGCGTAGACCAGAGCCGTATAACATTGGGTCATGAGTTTGTGTATTCCGCTTAATTAGTTGATGAGATGGAGAACTTCTTCGTTGGCGAGGACGGCGGGGAGGCCGTTCTGGGCGTTTAGCGCTGGAGAGGAGAACGGGCTCGATTTCTTGGTGCAGGACCTAATGTTAGAGAAAGAGGAGGTCGCTGAGGGCCTGGTTTTGAGGAGGGGCGGATACATTTCTAACTTGCGCCAGGTAAGCTAGGATTGACTGGTTTTGGGGGTGCTTATCTCTGTGGGATGGCGCTTGACTTCGCCAGGCTCAGCCCAAGGTTGTGGATGAGAAGGAAGCGGCGCGCCCAGTCCACGTAAGCCTCTTCGGTCCAGTAGGAGAAGTGTTTAATGCGCAAGGTTTTGCGGAGTTGGTCAAGGAGTTTTCTAGCCGTAAAGTGCTTTGATCTTTCTGGGAAAATGGTTTATACTAAAACCGTAAACAGTCCAAGCTGATCTTAGCTGACTAGGTAGACGCTGTCAT
>DYKV01000202.1 GCA_020722415.1 Anaerolinea sp. | reverse complement strand
GACGCAGATAAATTTGGCGCACAGAAAAGCACGGAGGGGCAGAAGGAGGAGATATGACGTAGGTTCCTTATCAGCCCACTGCTAGGTTATTTGTTCGAGATCAGGGGGAGGAAGATAATTGATTGAGGTTTATTAATATTCCATGTCCCCACCCCAGTCCAGTTACCGGCTGTGTCGTAAATCTTTGCGTAAAATGCCATCCCAATTTGGTTTGGCATTTGATTTAAATCTATCAAATAATTCCATCCATCCGAACTATCCCAGTCTTCTCCGATATATTTCCAGGTGTCGCTCTGCCAATTAGACGAGTGCCAGTAAAACTGAACGTGGCTGATGATCGATGAATTATCAACCCCGGCTACACTTAAAGCGTAAATTCGATCGCTTAACACACTCCCGCTTTTGGGCTGCACAAACGCACCTAACGGATCAGAGATGTCATTAAATAAATATATTGTATAAGGGAGGGGCGGATTACCCGATTGGGGATGGTCAAATGATTTTATTTTTATATAATATGTGCCTGGTCGTCTTACCCAATAATACAGTTCTGAATCAGTCAGTTGAGCATATACTCGGTCATCATTTTCTGCTAATACCGATTTCCCATCTGAATCAAGTAGATATATAAAGGGGTCCAAGATGGCATTGGGGTTGGATCGGTCTGCTTTGACGAGAATACCGATGTGATCTCCCGCATTGGCTTGGAATTGGTAATAATCCATGTCACCGGTTGGGCAAATGTTGGACTGAAGGCTCGTGTTCAAATTAATCAGTTTGGCTTGGTCTATTGAATCATTGGGTTCAAACGGGTCATTGCAAGGTACTGTTGGGTTAGCCGCTATGCTGATGTCGTCAATATACCAACCTTTGAATTTGTTATTATACTTATCCAGGGTATTGAAATAAAAGCGGATCTGAATCGTCTTACCACCATAATTTTGCAAGGAAATTGGCGGGCTTTGCAACCAAGCATTCATTGGATCGTCATGGAATTGATAGATGTTTTCAAAGCCGCTTCCATCTACAGAAATTTGTACCCAACGTTGATCCCAATGGATTGCGGGGCTCTCGGTTTGATATTGATACCAGAAGCGTAGGGAATAATTCGAACCAGATGGAATCTTAATGGGCGGCGATGTCAAATATCCGAAATTAGGCTGGTTGGTATCATATCCATCCTCTGGTTTGACATTGGTGTCATATTTCCAACTCAGACTGCCGCCAGGTGTATGGTTTTGTTCAGTAGTTAAGTCAAAATAAGGGGAAGCAGTCCAATTATTGGTTGTTTCAAAACCGTCTATAAATGGCGCAGTAACGGTTTGGCTAGCCGGTATTGCTCCGCTAATGGTGAAAGTATACGTAGATGACCAAAGGCTTTCGCCAGCGGTATTGCGAGCTTTCACTTGCCATGAATAGCTGCCGTTTGTGAGTGAGCCAATCTGCCAGTAAGGTGTGGTTAACCAATTTGAAGTCGTTGTAGCACCACCGCTTTTGGTGAGCTTAACTTGAAATTCCAAACTGTTCCCCAGATTATCCCAATGGAAGGTGATGGAACTATTTGCAGGCAAATTGGCGTAATTAAGCGGCGATATCGGTAACGGCGCCGTGGGTTTGTTTGTTCGGGGTGAGACAATAATAGAGGATGCAGTTTTTGCCCCAATCCAATTATCGCTCAAATTGGCGTCCGAATTGACCAACGTTTCCCCTCGTCCACGGTAATTGCTATTGAAATATAAAGTGGCAGCGGCTGATGATCCGACCAAAATTGAAGTGATGTCATTATCCTTTACGTTCCCGAAACTGCTATATGTGTAGCTCCCATTTGAAAGAACGCTACAGGCGCCTTGATAATCTGCTTCGGAAAAAATCGCGATCTGATTTGCATCCGGAACACAGGTCGGTGGTGGAGGAGGGCAGGCGGCTTTTTTTATAAAATGCTTCAAGCCCGTTAAAGGCGCCGATGGATTACCGGCTTTGTCATATATTTTTAGGGCAACGGATATTGGACCATCGTCCACATTCGCGCTGCACATGTCCCAATCGAGAGAAAAGTTGGCGCTCGAGAAGGAATTACCAATTTCTTGCCAAATCCCGTTGGCATTAATGAGAAAACGAGCGGAGGCTATGCCTGATTTGTTGTCTTTTGCCCAACCGGTCAGGTGGAGGATCGGGTTGGTGACTAACTCACCGAGTTTCGGGGTAGTTATATCTCCAGTGGGGGGAGTCGAATCGTTGAGATAATAGTTAGCCGAGGTGTAGGTATTGCTAAATTGCTGACAAACATCGTGGTAGGTGGCGTCGTTCCGGCAATAGGGTTTATCTGCTAGAATGCGCGGGCGGCCGCCGTTAATCCCAACATCTTCGAATGTAATATCAACCGAAGTGCCCCAATACGATGCCGGATTGGTATGCACCATGAAATGCAAGTGATGAGCGGTGCTGATGCCAGTATCATCTGCAATCCCAATCAATTGACCCCGCTCAACTCTAGCGCCAATAGTATGCAGGGCAGGGGGAATGGAGTTTTTCGCCAAATGAAGGTAAAGCTGATAAGTCGTAGGACTAGTGGATGGATCTTGTAATACGATCCAATTAGAGCAAGTTGTAGACCCATTGTCACAGCTGTCTTTTGCCATCCAAACAAAACCAGATTTGGCAGCGTAGATATTCCACATTTGGGCGACCCCTGGCGTTGCAAAATCAAATGCATAATGGGCGGTTAAACTGGGGGTGTATTTATCGTGTTGAACACTTTGGGTCAAAGCCATGATTTGCCCGGGTGCCCAAGGTAGACGATAACCGCCGAATGGACCTAGAGCGGTCAATGCTTTTATCTCGGCGTATTGTTTCAACAAGATCGTTCTCTCATCCTCAGTTAGCAGATCGGTTGGTATTTGGAGTAGATAGTTGAACCATTCCTTGTCGCCTGGCAGGGCAGCTTTCCATTGATTATCAGAGATCTGCACAATCGCTAAACCTGGCTCAGCGGGAATCGGTTGATTGTTTATTGGATCGAGAGGGATTAACCAGGCAACCGCTTTATCCTGTGAAGGAGCAATGCGGATCTCCTCTACTTGGGTTGGGAACATCTCATAAACTGGATTGAGGGATTTTGCGGTGGTCAGTGCATTAAGAATAGCGATCCGGATTTGTTCTTCTAGCGGATTGGTGGGTGTTGCGGGTGGTGGGGTTGGAGTTGCAGCTTGGGCGTGATTTATATGGATGAAAAAGCTGGCGATGATCAGCAAGAAGGGCAGAAGAGTGAGAGGGCGATGTTTTTTCATGATGGATAAAAATAATATCGGTTAACCCTTTTTATTGGTTGTGCTCATTCAATAACGATTAATTTACTTCAAGTATAATCAGATCTATGAAAAACAATTCAAATAAATTACGCATTGTCGCCTGTTTGATAATGCTTAGCGGATTTTCCATTTTGATTTATGGTATTTATTTGATCAGTCATCCATATATCTTGATAAAATGGCAGACCGCGACCGAATTCGATACGGCTGGTTTCAATCTCTACCGCAAAGAAATCCCGAATGGTGTAAACCAGATGGTCAATGCCACACTAATTCCATCTTCAGGTGAATCCTTGCAAGGCAGCAACTATCAATTTAAGGATGCAAGAATCGTGCCAGGAAAAACATATCAATATCAGCTAGAGGATATAGACCTAAACGGGCAATCCACTTTGCACGATCCGATAACGGTGAGAGCGGATCGAAACGGAGTGGCAGAATGCTTGACCGGTTTAGCGTTGCTTATTCTGGGCGGGCAGGTTTTATGGGGCAAGAAACAAATAACCCAATGAGGGAAAATATTAGCAGGATGAACATTTTTAACCTCGCTATTGGCCCTTACACCCTCGCAGTCAAATGTGACGATCAACCCCTGTATGATCGCCTTGTTCAATTTTATGCTGGGTTTATGGTTGATAGGATGGCGGACTTTGCAGTTAGCATCCAAGTACATCCGGGGAATAACTCTCGGATTGGAGAAGTGGCATTTGGTGAAGATCAAATCACGCTCAACGCGGCCGGTTATGAGGGAATCATCAACTTGCGGCAACTGGAGGGGCAGCTCAATCTATTCTTTAAGGATGCCTTTGTTGGTACCGATTATTTTCTGCGTGTAGCAGCAGCGGGATTAGCTTATTTGCGGAATGGTTTAATGATCCATGCGGCTGGAATTGAACGGGATGGTGGGGCATATTTGTTTGTTGGCAAGTCGGGGATTGGCAAGACCACCGTTGCCCGTAACTCGCCGATTGGATCTGTCCTCAATGATGATTTACTCTTCGTCTTTCCGCAAGGGAAAAGTTGGTTGGTATATTCAGCGCCGTTTTATAATCAAACCCAGGTAAAACCCCGCTTCGGTTTGGCGCCATTAAAGAGGATTTATTTCCTTGTGCAAGACCGCGATGTATATTTAGAAGAAATTAATCCGATAAGCGCTGTAGCGATGCTGCTGGCAAATGTACCCGTGTTGGTTACTAATCCGCGGATGTTGGGGGAGATATTTTCTCGGTGTGACCTAATTGTGCGATCGCTGCATCCTTACCGGCTTCATTTTCTCCCCGATGATACTTTCTGGGAAATTATTCGCTAAACATTACCATAGTACTATTTCATTTTTTCTAGTTATCCTTTACAATTAAAATTGAAATAAAT
>DYKV01000016.1 GCA_020722415.1 Anaerolinea sp. | reverse complement strand
TTATTTACCCACCATAATTATGTTCATGGTACCGAGGCGATTTTGGGATATTGGCCAAGTATCCTCGTTCACTTCTCTACGCCTTATTTTTTAGCGGATTGAATATGATCTGCCTTTTATAGTATTACCGGGCAACATTTGCATCGAACGCGCAAATGTTGTAGACATTGATGTCGCCGTTTGGTTGCGGCATGAATGCCGCGTTACGCTATATTTTTCTTTTGTTGCAGGGAATGAACAACCCAGTGCCAATTTGGCTTATTGCTGGTTTGTGGAGCCTGGTTTATATTATTACCCTGATTCCCATTTCGATAAATGGTTATGGAGTTCAAGAAGTGGCATTGACATTAATTTATAGGTGAGGTGGGGTAATCTCGCCACAAGCTGGCTTATCGGTTGCTTATTTGGTTCGGGTGTTAATTATGATTGCAAGTCTGCCAGAGGAGGTTTTTTATAGAGAATTTTGAGCGGAGGTAAAATATAAGTAGATGGAATGGATTTAACAAGTCAGCCAGTCTTTTTTTCGAAATTTGGTTTATTTTTTTGTTCAGTTTAGCCGGAACCATTTCTATTATCCAATCCTGGAGTTATCTTATATGAAAAAAAGTGTGTTATTTATAAAATATATTCTTACCTTTGGCTTTCTGTATTTGATATTAATTTCTATCTATGAATTTTATCAAATAAGCCAAGGTACTGGTACTTGGTATAAAGGTTTTGCTTTAACATGGGGGATCGGTTTTATCCTGTTTTTTATATTGTGTTTTATTCTTTTTGTGCTATTTGTTTTGGTAATCTGGCGATCGCGTTATTTCCATAGATTGATGGATTCTAGTATTCAACTACGAAATTCATTGAAGCACCTAAATTGGCTCTTGGCGATAGTTATATTCATTTTTCCGATTTATTTTTTTCAATATACTGTTTGGGGAGCAGTCTTTTACCGGCCTTTTATCCGCTTATTACTCTGGCTTGGCAGTGTATTCATAACAGCTTTTTTAGTTGAGGGAAATGACTATTTTGTTAGTTGGAAAAAAATCATTATTATCTTTATACTCTCAAGTGTATTTTTGATTTCAGCAAATTTTCTGCGTAATGCTGTTGATTATCCTTTTTCGCTCACCTGGTCGGAAGGAAATCGTCTTTGGGATTACTCTATGTTATTTGGATATTCGCGTTATAAAATGCCCAAAACGAGCAACTTATCTGTCCATTTAGATATAGGTAGACAATTAGTAGGAGGATTACCTTTTATTTACTCAGGCTTAACCATATTACAAGAACGATTATGGTTAGCTGTTGTAAATATATTTTCTTACTTGCTTCTTGGCTGGGTTTTATTTTATACGCCGAAGACTAAACATCGTTTTACTTGGTTGCTCGCTGGCAGCTGGGCAATGACGTTCCTTATGCAAGGGCCAATTCATACCCCATTAGTTGTTGTCGCCTTATTGGTTGCATTTGCTTGGGAAAGAGAGATTTGGTTAGCTTTTGTTTTAACCTTAATTGCCGGCTATATTGCCCAAGCTAGTCGTTTTACTTGGATGTTCGCTCCGGCAATGTGGGGAATTTTATTGGAATTTTCCGGTGCCCAAATTGAAAATGGTAGATTATCAAAATGGACATGGTTTCGTTCGGTTGCAATAGGTATTGCAGGCTTATTAGGGGGGGTGATTTTGCCGATTTTTATCCGGTTTATTAAAAATATCAACACCACTGAAACATATATATTTTCAAATATACAGGGGGGCATGTCTTATCAACAACCCTTATTGTGGTATCGTTTGTTTCCCAATTCAACCTATTCTCCAGGAATTATATTAGGATTGTTAATTACTATACTTCCGATAATAATTCTCTTAATTATTATGATGAATAAAAAAACCTGGTTAACTCACCCATTGCAAAAAATATATGTATTATTTTCTTTATTGGCATTCCTCGTTGTTGGTCTAATTGTTAGTGTAAAAATCGGGGGTGGGGGGGATTTACACAACTTGGATATGTTTTTGTTGGGGTTACTATTTTGTGCTGCAATAGCATGGCGGAGAGGGGGAAAGGATTGGATCATCAATAATTTATCAAAACAAAATTTGTCAAATTATCTGATTTTATTGTTGGTTTGTCTTCCGTCCATTCCTTTTCTTGTTAAACTTTATCCCATATCCTTTGCAAACTCTATTGGATGGGTAGCAACACTAGCGGATAAAAATCCCAATAGCATCTCCTCTTTGCCAACTAAGGAAGTAGCTACCGTTAGGTTAAAACAAATTCAGGATGAGGTGATTTCAGCTCAACGAAAAGGTGAAGTTCTGTTTATGGATCAGCGTCAATTATTAACCTTCGGTTATATTAAAGACGTAGAATTGATTCCAGAATACGAGAAAAAATTAATGATCGATCATGCTATGGCAAGAAACGAAAAATATTTCATCCCATTTTATAAGGATATTTCACAACATCGGTTTGCTATGATTATAACCTTTCCGCAATCGATTACTTTTAAAGATTTTGATTATGATTTCAATGAGGAAAATAATATGTGGCGTAAATGGGTAGCCGAGCCATTGCTTTGTTATTATAAACCACTAGTCACCTTCCATGATGTAAAAATCCAGTTGCTAATTCCTGATAATTCTTCTGAAGATTGCTCATCTAAATTACCCATTCCAATAACGCAATAATTTTATTTCGAATCAATCAGAAAGAGATATTTTTTGAACTATCAGTACAAACATATTTAAAATTTTTCTTGTATGATAAATCATTCTTGCTTTCCAGATTAGTCCAGGAATAACAGCAATTCTCAATATGAAATATCCGTTCACCCAGATTGTTTGCTGGTTATATTCGGTGGGATAAATCCCGCCTTGGTTCATGGATGTCGGCTAAAGCCGACTGACTGGATAGCCCGAAGGGCTTCTTTGTACTGAGGCAGGGCTTCCAGCCCGCCGAATATTGCAGAAAATAGCAAGTCGGCATAGTTACAATCTGAATTAACCAGTAAATGTCCCATTTCGAGGCATGCTGGATGGGTTTTGCGAAAGCCTATAGGACGATTTCTAGGTAAATTAAGAATTGCTGCAGGAATAAATTATTTCATGCCGGAATTATTTTTATAAAAATGTTTAACTACCAATGATTTGGTTATATAACTTAATGTAATTTTTTGTGATTGCTTGTATACTAAAATTATTTATAAAATGAGTTTGAGCATATTTCCCTAATTTTGATCGAAATAAGGGATCATTAGCTAATTCCTCCAGCGCTGTACGGATCGCTTTTGCATCCTTGGGCGGGACGATTATTGCCGCATCCCCCACCACCTCGGCGCAGCCACTGTTATTGGTGGTGATGATCGCCATTTGGGCTGCCATGGCTTCGAGCAGAACCATTGGAAAATTCTCCGCCTCGGAAGGAAAAACGAAAATAGCCGCCGACTCCATGAGTTGCCAGAAAAGGGGATTATCTTGATCAATCCAACCACGAAACGTGATTGTCGCTTTAGTTTGGATGCCTTTTGCCATTTTTTCCAATACCGATTGATAAGGACCGGCGCCCACAATATCTACTCGATAGGGTATTGTGACTCCATCCAGGGCTTGGAGCAGATATTGAACCCCCTTCCTTTCAAAGAGACGGCTTACCACAAGGATATGTAGAGGATCTTTTCGCTCAATATGCAAAGGAGGTGGGGAGAACCCATTGAAAATCCTTTCCACCGGTTGATTGGGAAGATGAAGTTGAATGAGGTTAGCTAGGCTAGAACTGGCGGTGACTATGGCGGCTGCTTTTTGAATAATGGCCCGCCAAAAAGGGAAGAGCAATACATGCTCAAATCGAAAGCGGTTCGGATTGTATCCCGGTACATCTGAACCATAGGCAGTAATAATGTACGGCAAACCGCTCATCTGGTTAAGCCAATAAGCTAATGCACCGTCTGGAAGGGCAAAATGGGCATGAATCAGATCGTAATGGTTTTGGCGGATTAATTTTCTAGCGATTGGCAGAGCATTGAGTAAATAAGTGAGCATTTCAAAAGGCGTGCATATCTCTACCCGAAAACGGAGACAAGGCACACCGATCACATGTACCCCATCTATTACCCTGGTATAAGGGATCTCCCGGTAGTGCATTGTTAAAATATCTACCTCTTCTCCTTGCCGAACTAGTTCCCGGCTTAGAGCAGCGACAACTTTTCCACCTCCTCCCCCAATGGGGGGATATTCATAACATAAGGTTAGAATTTTCACATTTTTGATTCTATCACGTAACAAATGGTGTTATAATTCAACAACTGAATTTTGAAATAAGATCATGAGTAATGAAGCCGAAATAGATCCCGCCCGAGAAATCCTCTTGTTAGAGAAAATCGAGGATGATCCCGATGTCACCCAAGCCTCATTGGCAGCGATCTTAGGTGTTGCTGTCGGAACGGTAAACTGGCATTTGCGCCGTTTAATTGAGAAAGGCTATGTTAAAGTTAAGCGCGCCCAACGGCGTAAGCTCCGTTATATTATCACCCCAGAAGGTATTGCCTTTCGCGCTCGCCTGACGATCAATTACATCGAACAATCTATGCGCCTTTATCGGCGTGTTCGTTCGCGCACATCCGAATTACTGGTTGGGGTCAAAAAGGGGGGGTATCACGCAGTCCGAATATCAGGCAAGGATGATATTGCTGATATTTGTCGTCTGACTTGCCTGGAAAACGGTATAGCTGTAAAGGAGGATGAGGCTTTGCCTCTATTGGAAGTGGTCGGAACGAAGATTTACTTGAGAATGGATGGGGAGTCACAATGAACGAACAAGACCATGTAATCGTAACTGGTGGAGCTGGTTATATTGGCTCTTCCCTTTGTGCAGAATTAATCCACCGTGGTTATCGTGTCACCGCATTAGATGAACTTTTATATGGCGGAGAAGCGCTCCTGCCGTTCTATGGTCATCCCAATTTCCATTTTGTGAAGGTTAATGTGTGGGAAGAACGAGCCGTGCGGGATAACATTCGCCGTGATTGGCAAAAACCGACCGCTCTTATCCATTTGGCTGCCTTAGCTGGTTTCCCGGCTTGCCAGGCGGTAGGTCGTCAGGTTGCTTGGCGCTATAATGTCGAATCCACTCAAAGAGTATTCGATCAGGCTGAAGAGCTTGGGATTGAACGGTTCATCTATGCTTCAACCTACAGCAACTATGGACTTTCTCAGAATGGTGAAGCGGTTACTGAAGAAAGCCCCCTCCACCCTCAATCTCTTTATGCAGAAACCAAGATCGCTTCAGAACATTATTTACTTAGCCAGTCGGATAGTCATTGTTCACCGCTTATATTTCGATTAGCGACTTTGTATGGTCTTTCTCCCCGGATGCGTTTTGATTTGATTGTTAACCAATTTGTTTTAGAGGCATTTAGCCGTCGGGAATTAATGATTTATCAGCGAGGTTATTCGCGTTCTTTTGTTCATCTTAAGGATGCAGTCCGCGGTATACTGTTAGGTTTGGAAAGCCCTCTCGATTTAGTACGCGGTCAGGTTTACAACCTTGGCACAGACGCGGGGAACTATACCAAAGACCAAATTGTGGCATTAATCTTGAAGCGCCTTCCGGAAACTCATGTGAGTTATAAGGATATGACATTTGGTGGAGATATGCGCGATATCAGTGTATCGTTTGAAAAAATAAAAAGAAAATTGAACTTTCATGCCCAATACGATGTAGAGGATGGTATTCGTGAAATCTTGCATGCATTACAAGCGGGTGTGTTCCGCGAACCATTTGATTCACGGTACCGTAACGCACAGTTTATTGTGCAATAATTTGTTTTTTATAAAGGACAATTAATGGCAGAAAAACTGAATTTTCCTCCTCCTTCTCGAGAATTTTGGGGACGTCAGCGAGTGATCGTCACCGGCGGTTCAGGTTTCCTCGGTTCGTTTGTTGTAGAAAAATTACAGGAACGCGGAGCTGCAGAGATCATTGTGCCGCGCCGCGAGGAATACGATCTGGTTAAACTTGAAGATATTCAACGCCTTTACAATTGGGTCTTTGATCAACCTTCCGCGCCAGCTTCTACCGAGGTGATGGTCATTCATTTAGCGGCTCTCGCCGGAGGAATTGGGGCGAACCGTGCCCGCCCGGCTGATTTTTTCTATATAAACCTAATGATGGGTGTGCAGTTAATGCACGAAGCCTGGAAGCGCGGCGTAAATAAATTTGTCGCAGTGGGGACGATTTGCGCCTACCCAAAATTTACCCCTGTGCCATTTAAAGAAGAAAATTTGTGGGATGGTTATCCTGAGGAAACTAACGCACCGTACGGTTTAGCAAAAAAGATGTTGCTTGTTCAGGCGCAAGCTTATCGTGAGCAATATGGTTTCAACGCGATATATCCGTTGCCGGTTAATCTCTATGGCCCTCGGGATAATTTTGATTTGGAGACATCCCATGTCATACCAGCCATGATCCGAAAGTGTGTCGAAGCACAAGAACGTGGCGACCGAGAGATAATTCTCTGGGGAGATGGTTCGCCAACTCGGGAATTCCTCTATGTGGAAGATGCTGCCGAGGGAATTCTATTGGCAGCCGAGCGCTACAATGGTTCGGAACCATTTAATTTAGGGTCGGGAATGGAAATACGCATCAAAGATTTAGCCGAGCTTATCGCGCGTTTGACCGGTTTCGAAGGCAAAATTGTTTGGGACACCACCAAACCAAATGGTCAACCACGCCGCGGTCTAGACACCAATCGAGCGGAAAGATTCTTCGGGTTTCGCGCTGAAATGCCTTTTGAAGAAGGATTGCGGCGTACAGTGGAGTGGTATAAAGCCCATCGAACCGAGCGGAGAAGCTAGTTATGGCGGAGACGACACTGCCCACAAAACCAAAAAGCGATGTGGTAATCTTACGTCCATCGCATGGTTGGATTGCGTTAAATCTCAAAGAGTTATGGGTTTTTCGTGAGTTGATATACTTCCTTACTTGGCGGGATATTAAGGTACGATATAAGCAAACCGTTCTGGGAGCAGCTTGGGCGATATTGCAACCTTTGATCAACATGTTGGTATTAACTTTTATTTTTGGCAACCTCGCCAAGCTTTCTACTGATAATATTCCTCGCCCGATTTTCACCTTTACTGCGTTACTGCCATGGGGTTTATTTAGCAAAGCACTAACTGATGCTGGTCGCTCGATGCTCGCTAACCGCAGCATGATCACCAAAGTGTATTTTCCTCGCTTAATTATTCCGTTGTCTTCTGTTTTGGGGGGATTATTGGATTTTCTCATTCAGTTCACAATTCTATTAGCGATGATGTTTTATTACCGAATCGTACCCACTTCGGCTGTTTGGACTTTACCCTTGTTTTTACTTCTATCTATTCTTACGGCTTTTGGCTTTGGGCTGTGGTTATCGGCATTGAATGTACTTTATCGTGATATTGGGTACATTTTGCCTTTTTTGACCCAAATTTGGATGCTGGTGACCCCGGTAGCATATTCAGCCACATCCATTCCAGCAAAATGGCAATTCCTGTACGCTGTCAATCCTATGGTGGGTGTGGTAGAAGGATTTCGCTGGGCGCTATTAGGGGCGCAACCACCAGCCGTAGAAACTTTGTTAATTTCAGTTCTAATTTCCTTGGCTCTTTTAGTAAGTGGAATGTATTATTTTCGCCGGATGGAGCGCACCTTTGCCGATATGGTGTAAGGGTAAAGAGTATGAGTGATATCTCGATTTTGGTGGAAAATGTTGGAAAACAGTATCGGATTGGGGTGCAAAATGATTATTACCCGACTCTAAGAGATGCATTAGTCGAAATGGCGAAATGGCCTGTTAGGGTACTCCGCTATGGTATCCCCACAAAACATGAGACTATTTGGGCGCTTCGGAATATTTCGTTTGAAGTCAAGAAAGGTGAAGTATTAGGTGTAATCGGGCGTAATGGAGCCGGAAAGAGTACGCTCTTGAAAATTCTATCGCGTGTTACTGAACCCACAGAAGGATATGCCGAAATTCACGGGCGGGTTGGCTCGTTGTTGGAAGTAGGCACAGGCTTTCACCCAGAGCTGACCGGTCGAGAGAATATTTATTTAAACGGTGCCATTTTGGGTATGAAACGGGCAGAGATTCAGAGAAAATTTGATGAGATTGTAGATTTTTCCGGTGTGGAAAAATTCATCGATACGCCTGTCAAACGCTATTCCAGCGGGATGTATTTGCGCTTAGCCTTTGCGGTGGCAGCCCACATGGAACCAGAGATTTTGGTGGTAGATGAAGTCCTAGCAGTGGGTGATGCAGAATTCCAGCGTAAATGTCTGGGAAAGATGAGCGATGTCGCCAGTCAAGGACGCACCGTTTTATTCGTCAGCCACAATATGTCGGCGATATTACGGCTAACCCGTGAGACGATTGTTCTGGATCGGGGCAAGATGTTAATGCGGGCGCCTTCCAGCGAAGCGGTTGATTATTATCTCTCCTCTGGCTTAGCTATGGAAGGCGAACGCCGGTGGAGTAAGGAAGAGATACCTCCTCAAGCTTCTCCGTTCCATCCGCTTGCGATGCGTATCCGCAATGCTCAAGGACAAATTGCTGAAACCGTCCGTTCAACTGAACCGCTTATGGTGGAGGTGGAATATCAACTGGAGAATCCCATAAATGGATTGCGGGTGGGGATTTACTTGATGAATACCCACGGGGAAGTGATTTTCACTTCTTTTGATACGGATGATCCAGCCCAATATGAAAAATATAGCGTCAGGCAAGCTGGTCATTACTTTAGTCTTTGCACCATTCCTGGCGATTTGCTCAATGAAGGACGGTATATGTTGGGGTTGAATGCTAGCACTTACCGTTTGAAACGCTATTTTCAAGATGAACACGCGATGAGCTTCAATGTAGATGCGACTGGTGCGCCAGGAAAACAATGGTTAGAGAACCGCCAAGGCTTTTTTAGGCCGCGCTTAAATTGGGAGATTGTTTTGCAATGAACGAGTTTGGCAATGATGGTTTTCATTACGAAATGATTTCTGAACCGGAAAAGAAAAATGTGCGGATTACGCGCTGGTATTGGAAAATACGGCGCGCCTGGCGTAGATCCAAGAAGGATCGCTCCTTCCGGGAACTAACTAAAGCCCTGCCGGGTTGGCGAAGCCAAATCGAACAAGCTCGTGCCCAAAGAATGAAACTCGATACCCCTTTTCAAAGCATTGCTTTGTTTGGGGTATTGCAATATTGGATCGAGCAAACCACTTTGGTAGCTTCCACACTAGCCGGACTAGGAAAAGAGGTTGTGATCGCCACCATGCCCTACAGCTCCCCAAACAAATCAATGAGTGAAGTGGAGATCCACCAACAAAATGAAAAGATACAACACATTCTGGCAACCTTAGCGCCTTACGTTCATCCAATTTCCTTGTACAGGTTGAGGGACGAGGTTTCCGCCCTAAACCTTCCGGCGGTGTTGGAAGACCAAATGAGGATGATATCCTTGAGAGATGTGCAATATTTAATGCAAATAGAGGAGTTTGACCTCACTAACCCCCGATCTTCCGCCAGCCGTTTGTTTGCATTACGCCTAGAGCGGAATCGAAAAACCGCAATAGCAGCTTTCCATTGGCTGCGCCAGGCAAAACCGGACGGGATCTTAATCCCCAATGGAACCATTCTGGAGACAGCGGCGATTTACCAAGTGGCTCGCTTCTTGGATATCCCTTGTGTAACCTATGAATTTGGTGAACAGCGGCAGCGCATCTGGTTAGCCCAAAACGCTGAAGTAATGTTACAAGAAACCGATGCGTTATGGGAAGCGCGAAAAAATTTCCCTTTGACCAAAGCACAGCGAGATACAATCCGGGCTCTTTTTTCCGCCCGACAGCAAGCCGATTTATGGCAGAATTTCTCTCGCCGCTGGCAAGGCGTTCCTAGCCAAGGCAGTCAAAATGCCCGCCAAAAACTTGGTCTGGATGGACGGCCGATTGTCCTGCTGGCAGCTAATGTCATTGGGGATAGCCTTACTCTTGGCAGACAGGTTTTCTCTCGCAGTATGACCGAATGGTTGGTTGAAACAGTAAAATTTTTTATGAAACAACCTGCCGTTCAGCTCATCATCCGCGTCCATCCCGGCGAGCGTTATACAAAAGGTCCCTCTGTAGCCGATCAATTGAAACAGTCTATTGGTGAATTACCCCGCCACATTCACTTGGTACGATCCGACGAGGCGATTAACACGTATGACTTAATCGGTTTGGCTGATCTGGGATTGGTTTACACTACCACCGCAGGGTTAGAGATGGCTATGGCGGGTGTGCCGGTGGTCGTAGCTGGAAAAACGCACTACCGCCAGCGTGGCTTTACCATCGATCCTTCAAGCTGGAAGGAATATTATACCGTATTACAAACTAGGCTTTTTGATGGCAAATCAAACCCATTAACCGAAGAGCAGGTGAATTTAGCTTGGAACTATGCCTATCGTTTCTTTTTTGAATATCCCTTTGATTTCCCCTGGCGTTTACATTTTTTCAAGCAGGGCGATCTAAGGGAATGGCCATTGACGCGAGTGCTTTCCGCAGATGGTTTGACCAAATTCAATCGAGCGCTGGGTGTTTTGGGAGGAACCCCAATTGAATGGTCAAATGAATCAGCACAATTATTGATCCCTCAACCAATAGGAAGCCGGGCATGAACGAGTTTGAGCAATTACGGGATCATCCAGTTTTTATTTGTGGCCATCCAAAATCCGGTACCACCTTATTAATGGCTTTATTGGATAGTCACCCCCAATTGGTGGTATATCCCGCTGAGACGATTTTCTTTCGGGGGCTTTTACCCCGGGTAAAAAATTCTGATTACTCGGAAAAACTTTCACTCGGTCAGCGCTTTCTCTTACACTATTTTGATTCGATGCCGGTTTCCTCAGCAGAAGGTTCTCATGCGGGGGATTCAGTTGCTTATAACACTTATATCCAATATGCTGAATCTTGTCGGATCATGGAAAGCCTACTGCCACCCGAGAATTTTCGGCATGATGGCGATTTATTGAGTGCAGCTATCCTTGCCTTTGGAAAGGTGTATCAAAAAATCAATCCCCAATCTCGTTATTGGGTTGAGAAAACCCCATATAATGAATATTTTGCGGAACAAATTTATCGTTGGTGGCCAGATGCACGCTGTATTCATGTCGTGCGCGACCCGCGGGATAATTATGCCACCTATCGGCGTAAACATCCGAACTTGTCCGCCGAACGTTTTTCTCGAAGCTGGAGCACTAGCTTGAAGGCTGGTTTACAAAGTCAAAAGCGATATGGTATTGAACGCTATTGGATCCTCCGATACGAAGATTTGACTCAAGAACCAAATCGGATAATTGGAGAAATGACGCGCTTTTTGGGTATTGAAGATAATGAGATTTTGCGTACGCCGACGAAAAACGGGGTGTTTTGGCAAGGAAATTCTATGTTTAATGAGCGCTTTTCCGGTATCAGCTCGCGTCCACTAGGACGCTGGAAAAGGGAACTAAACCCGAATGATGTAGCGGTCATAGAAATAGCATGTAAGTTCGGGATGAAGCGGTTGGGTTACCTGCCCCATAGCGGTTTTTCCATTCGGGCATTTGGACGTTTGCTGGTATTCTATGCACTGATGACAATGCGCTTACCGTCTGATTTACTGCAGACTGTTCGCAGACATTATGGGGTAATGCCACAATAAATTAATGCGGAGAAAACGATGGAATGGACAGATAAAATAATCATGGTCACCGGAGCGACCGGGTCGTTCGGAAAAAAATTTATCGAAATAATGCTGACAGAATATCACCCCGCCAAATTAATCATCTTCAGTAGAGATGAACTGAAACAGCATGAAATGCAATTAAACGGCTTTACCCATCCCACTTTACGCTATTTCATTGGAGATGTACGTGATTTGGAACGCTTACGGCGGGCGATGGCAGGGGTAGATATTGTGGTACACGCTGCAGCGCTTAAGCAAGTGCCAGCCTGTGAGTATAACCCGATGGAAGCCATTAAGACGAATATCTTGGGTAGTAGTAATGTGATTGATGCTGCGTTGGATTGTAATGTGAAGAAAGTTCTGGCGTTAAGCACCGATAAAGCAGTTAATCCGGTCAATCTTTATGGAGCTACCAAATTAGCTGCTGAAAAGTTATTTGTGCAGAGCAATGCCTACGCAGCTGGTAAACCTACCCGCTTCAGTTGTGTCCGTTATGGCAATGTGGTAGGCAGCCGTGGCAGCGTTGTGCCGATGTTCTTGAAGCAGCGTGAGAATGGCAAATTGACCATTACAGATGAGCGCATGACCCGCTTCTGGATCAGTCTTGAAGACGGGGTGCGCTTTGTCATCCGTTGTATCGAACAAATGCAAGGCGGAGAGGTTTTTGTCCCCAAAATACCCAGCATGCGCATTGTGGATTTAGCGCGGGTGATTGCCCCTGATGCGGAATTGGAGGTAATTGGAATTCGTCCTGGGGAGAAATTGCATGAGATGTTGATTCACGAAGACGAAGCCCGGGCAGCAATTGAGTTGGACGACATGTATGTGGTGCAACCTTCCACCGAATTATGGTTTGGGCATAACTGGCAAGGGCGTGGCAAACCATTGCCGGATGGTTTTCGCTATGCCAGTGATACGAATCCCGAATGGCTCACTTTGGAACAGATTAAAACAATCATCAATGAGGTTGAAGAAACATAATGGGCCAAAGGGATAAAGGAACATTTATTTTAGATGCGCCTACTGATCAGCGGCGCCAGCGGTTTGTTGGGTGTTAATCTGGCTTTGGAGGCTTGTCGGGTTCATACAGTATTTGGGGTTGTCCATCAAACCCCAATCATCACCGACCAGTTTCAAGTTGTCCAAGCAGATTTAACTCAAGATGGTGAAGTTGAAAGATTGATGGAAACAATCCAACCGGATTGGATAATCAACTGTGCGGCTTTGGCAAATCTAGAAGCTTGTGAAAACAACCCGCCGCTGGCAAAAAAACTAAATACCGACTTGCCTTCAAAACTAGCAGCTTTTGTCGCTAGGGGCGGAGCGCGCTTGTTGCAAATTTCTACTGACGCGGTATTTGATGGGCAACGTGGAAATTACCGGGAGGAGGATGAACCTCACCCCATTAGCGTCTATGCCCAGACAAAATTTGCTGGAGAACAAGCTGTTTTGCAGATTGCTCCCCAATCCTTGGTGGTACGGGTGAATTTTTTCGGTTGGAGTATTACTGGTAACCGAAGCTTAGCAGAATTTTTCTATAATAACTTAATAGCGAATGAGCCAGTAATGGGGTTTACCGATGTTTATTTCTGTCCGCTCCTAGCCAATGACCTTGCCTATATATTATTTGCTCTCATGGAGGGCAATCGAAGCGGTTTATATCATGTAGTCGCTGGGCAGGCGATGAGTAAATATGAATTTGGTGTTGCGATAGCGCGCCAATTTGGTTTGGATGAGCGATTAATTCAGCCTACTCATCTAGCTCAAGCAAATTTTAGAGTTGCTCGCTCACCCAATATGACTCTCAATACTAAAAAATTACAAAGAGATCTATCTTTAGCTTTACCATCTATCGAGACGGAAATCGAACGGTTTCGGGATCTCTGGTTACAAAGATATCCAACCAAGTTGCGCCAAATGCGCAAAATCTGAATATTCCACAATTTTATTCTTGGAGGGTAACATGGAGTTTAGTATCGGAAACCATCAAATCGGGATTAATCACCCAACCTATTTCATTGCAGACATCTCAGCCAATCACGATGGTGATCTAGAACGAGCAAAGATGTTGATTCAGCTTGCCAAGCAATCTGGCGCTGATGCAGCAAAATTTCAAAACTTTCGCGCCCCCAAAATTGTCTCCGATTATGGTTTTAAATCCATGGGCGGACAAGTTTCCCATCAAGCAACCTGGAAGAAAAGCGTTTTCGAGGTCTATCAGGATGCTTCCATTCCTTTTGAATGGACCCCAATATTGAAAGAAGAATGTGATCGAGTTGGGATTGACTACTTCTCCTCACCGTATGATTTTGATGCAATTGATATGTTGGAGCCGTACGTCCCAGCCTATAAAATTGGTTCCGGTGAGATTACCTGGCTAGAAGCTCTGGAGCGCATGGCGCAGAAAGGTAAACCGGTTATTCTCGCCACTGGGGCTTCAGATATCGGCGAAGTGCAGCGAGCTGTCCACGCCATCTTAAAATATAACCAACAACTGGTGTTGATGCAATGTAATACAAACTATACTGCCAGTGTGGAGAATTTTAATCACATCCACCTGCGGGTTTTGTTGACGTATCAAACATTATTCCCGAATGTAATCTTAGGGCTTTCCGATCACACCGCGGGCCATGCTACTGTATTAGGCGCAGTTGCCTTAGGGGCGCGGGTGATTGAAAAACATTTTACGGATGATAATTCGCGCATTGGTCCAGATCACCCGTTTTCGATGACACCGCATAGTTGGAAGGAAATGGTAGAGCGCACCCGAGAATTGGAGCGGGCGCTGGGTAGCACAGATAAGACAGTGGCTGAAAATGAACGCGAAACCGTCATTGTCCAACGGCGCTGTTTGCGCGCCGCTCGCCCAATCCAAAAAGGAGAGATAATTACCCGTGAAATGATTGATGTTTTGCGTCCCGCTACCCCGGGTGCAATCTTGCCTTATGAAATCGAACAAGTGCTGGGGAAGAAAGCTTTGGTGAATCTGCCAGCGGGTAAAGAACTACGCTGGGTGGATTTAGGTGAATAAGTGCGCCGGATCCTTTATTTTTCGCGTTTCTATACACCTCACGATTACCGCTTTATCAATTCCTTTGGCGAACATGGAGACGAGGTGTATGTCATCCACCTTGAAGGACGGAAGAAACCATTAGAAAAACGTCCCTTGCCGCATTTGGCTAAACTGGTAGAGTGGGCAGGTGGTAAAGGAGAATTTCGCTATCGGAATTTTTTTGGCTTATTAAAGGATCTAAAACAGCAAATACAACTAATCCAACCACAGGTAATTTTAGCCGGACCGATTCAGACCAGCGCTTTCCTGGTCGCTGCGACAGGATTTCCTAAGCTAGTGAGTATGTCGTGGGGTTATGATTTGTTTTTAGATGCGCGGAGAAACTGGATGATGCGGCAGCTAACGCGATATACCTTACAACGCAGTCAAGCAATGCTGGGAGATTGTGAGACCATCCGCAATCTAGCGGTTTCTTTTGGAATGCCTGCGGAAAAAATAGTCACCTTCCCGTGGGGGGTGGATTTGCAGCACTTTAAACCAAGCAGCCAGCCTTTGCAAAAACCCGGTCGATTCGTTTTCCTATCCACACGGAATTGGGAAGCTATCTATGGAGTTGAGATCATAGCTAAGGCATTTGGGCGAATTGCCAACCAATACTCGGATGTCTATCTAATTATGCTGGGAAATGGTTCGCAATCAGCTTTATTGAAGCAAATCTTTTCCCGGGCCGGCGTGTTGGATCGGGTGTCCTTCCCCGGTCAAATTGATTACTCTGAACTGCCGAATTACTACCAACTAGCGGATGTTTATATTAGTGCATCCCACAGTGATGGAAGCTCGGTATCTATGCTCGAGGCGATGGCGTGTGGCAAGCCGGTGATTGTCTCAGACCTCGCCGGCAACCGTGAATGGGTCACTTTAGGGAGTCACGGATGGCTATTTCCAGATGGCGATGAGAATGCTCTGGCAGATGCCATGCGTCAAGCTTATCTTGAACGAGATCGTTTGCGCGCAATGGGTCTAACCGCCCGGCATCTTGTAGAAGAAAGGGCAGATTGGGTGAAAAATTTCCCGAAAATTTATCAAGTAATCGATTGATGGGTTACCGTGATGGATATAATATAGTTTGGATAGAAGATTGGAAAACACTTTATAAATAATATGTGTCCTGAATCTGTAAACCAAAAAGTGATTGCAATCATCCAAGCCCGGATGAGTTCATCCCGCTTGCCCGGAAAGGTGTTGATGGACATCGGTGGTAAACCGATGTTGGCGCGGGTGATTGATCGTTCAAGCCGTGCCAAATGGGTGGATCAGGTTGTTGTCGCTACAACTACTGAGGCGGAAGATACCCCTATCGTATCTTTTTGCCGGCAAGCCGACATACCATGTTATCGGGGCAGTCACTTTGATGTGTTAGATCGCTATTATCAAGCTGCCAAACGATTCCAAGCGGATGTGATTGTGCGTATAACAGCTGATTGCCCGCTAATAGATCCCCAATTAATCGATGAGGTAATTGAAGATTTTTTCTATTGGGGAAGTCGGCAATATCGGGGAATGAAACCGGCTCACGAAGCAAATCGAGAGATTAAAGCCCAGGCTTTCTGGGATTTTGCTGCCAATCGCTTACCTCCGCCCTGGAAACGTACTTATCCGATTGGGTTGGACACGGAGGTATGTACCTTTTCTGCCCTCGAACGAGCTTGGCAGGAAGCACAGCAGCCTTATTTTCGCGAACATGTTATGCCATATCTATATGAGCCAGCTCATTCGGTACATTATTCAACATTGAATGATCCACAAGCGCTCCCCGATTTTCCACCCAACCATTTTAAAGTGCTAGTGGTGGACCATGATCCGGATTATGGAAAGTACCGTTGGACTGTGGATACAATGGATGACCTCGTTTTACTGCGTCAGATCTATGCCCATTTCGATAATCAAGATCAGATGAGCTGGTTGGCGGTCATAAAGCTTTTCGAGTCTAATCCACAACTTGGGCAGATTAATGCGTCTGTAAAACCAAAGAACGTGGCGGAGATCGATGCGCGGATTATGAAGAAATGACCTTACTCACCTTGTTTTCCGCACCTAAGCCATTCACAAATCCGCACATTGCTACCATCCAGCGCAATGCCATTCGTTCTTGGTTAGAGCTTGGTGCGGATTCGCAAGTGATTTTAATCGGGGATGAAGAAGGTTTAGCGGATGTGGCAAGTGAGTTTGGAGTGATGCTTTTGCCGGATGTGCGTCGCAACGAGCAAGGCACTCCCTTAGTCAGTTCGATTTTTGCCCTAGCCAGGCAGGTATCTGATACCCCTGTGCTTGCTTATGTAAATGGAGACATCTTGCTCTTGCCAGATTTTGTTCAAGCAGCCCGCCAAGTTGCCGAGCAATTGGAAAATTATTTAATCGTCAGCTCGCGTTGGGATTTACGAGTTGACTCTTTGTTGGATTTTTCCGCCGGGTGGCAGGAAAAATTAATGGCTGATCTCAAGCGGTATGGCAAGCCGCATCCACCAGCCGGCAGCGATGTGTTTATATTTCCGCGCAGTGAGTTTGTTCATTTGCCCGATTTTGCGATTGGGCGGGCAGGCTGGGATAATTGGATGATTTTCTATGCCCGCCAGAGTGGATTAGCTGTGGTAGATGCATCTCAAGCGATAACGGTCATTCACCAAGACCACGACTACAGTCACCTTCCAGACGGTAAAGCCCATTACGATTTACCCGAATCGCAACAGAATATGCGCTTAGGGGGAGGCATAGGGGCGATGTATACGATATTAGATTGTAATAAACGATTGGTAGGCGGAAAAATCAAAGGGGCAGCTTGGTCTTTCTTGCACATTAATCGCCGTTTGGAGCTGTGGCTTATGCCAAAGGGTCAACCACGCCGTGGCTGGCGATGGGCAATTGCCCGTAAATTACGCCGCTGGCGGCGAATGCAAGTTCAGGAAAGTGACTAGAAATGCGTGTCGGTCAAAACCCCGCCAAATTTGTCACCCAAGTAGCCCAACCGCAGAGAATAACGGTCGCTTTGGTTACTTACATTCCATTTTTGGCAGGATATTACACCCAAAGTTTGGATGTCCTGAAAGTTTGCCTACAAAGCATTTGGGAAAATACCGATTTAGATTACGACTTATTGGTGTTTGACAATGCCAGTTGTAGCGAAACACGTCAATTTCTCTATCAGGCATTGGAAAGGGGTAAAATTCAGTTCTTATGGTTAGCGGATAAGAATATTGGCAAGGCTGGCGCCTGGAACATTATCTTTGGCGGGGCGCCGGGTGAAATCATTGCCTATGCTGATAGTGATGTTTACTTTTATCCCGGTTGGTTGTCGAATTTGGTGCGAGATTTAGAGACATTCCCCAATGCCGGGATGATAACCGGAATGCCCTTAGGAGGACCGGTTGAGCTGTCTGCTAGTACAATTCAGTGGGCGCAAAACAATCCGGATATGCAACTGCAAACAGGAAAGTTTTTACCGTGGGAGGATTACTGGCGGCATGCGCGCAGTTTGGGAAAAAGTGAAGAAGAAGCCCAAGAGATCTACCAATCCCATCAAGACATATTATTGAGCTATAAAGGCCAAAAATGGGTTGTCGGTGCGGGACATTTTCAATTTATCGCCTACCGCAAGGTTTTGCAAGAGGTTTTACCAATCCCTTCGCAACGTCCAATGGGGCAGGTGATGGCTTTAGATGCTGCGATCAATGAAAAAGGCTATTTACGTTTATCTACAACCAATTGGTGGGTGCAACATTTGGGCAACACATTGGCAGGATTGACCGATACCAAACCGAGAGCGTCCACCCCAGCGCGAAAGATTTCCCCTCGACCTAAAAATATGTGGAGATGGCCTCTTCTGCGGAAGCTGTTGTTTTGGATTTATCATAAAACATTTAACTTATTATATCGGGAAGGTTAACGATTGCGGATCACATGAACCGGTTAATCTTCAACAGATCACTTTAGGAGGCTGAATGGCGTTTTTTCAGCGAATAAAACGGGCAGGTAAAGCTTTTCTTCACGAAATACCGAACAAAACTGAATTTGATTGGAAAAATATTCCCGCGCTGGAACATTCTGACCTAAATGAGATTCGGCATTTTTTCAATCGGCCAAAATTTTTTATCTTTGGGCATGCCCGTTCAGGAACGACTCTTCTGGCGCGCTTAATCCGGGTTCATCCAGAGGTGCATTGCAATTGGCAGGCTCATTTTTTCACTCGTCAACCATTTCTTCAAGCATTAGTGCAGAGTGCAGACATTCAAGAGTGGCTTAGTCGGCGCAGTAACCGATGGAATCAAGGTCGGGATTTATCCCCTCTGGTGCTGAGAGTGACGGCAGATTTCATCTTGGAGCGAGAAGCGGCTCAATTAGGGAAACGAATTGTGGGGGATAAAAGCCCCAATAGCCTCGTGAATGGGGAAGCGGTTTTACGGATGCAGCAAATTTACCCGGACGCCCGCTTGATATTTATTGTCCGCGATGGGCGCGACGCGGCTTTGTCGCATCGTTTTCAAAGCTTTATTGATAAATCAGAATATCTCTCGGATGAAGATTTAGCTATCCGTCAAGATTTCAGAAAAGATCCAACACCTTTCATTAATGGTCAGCGTTCGCTCTTTACCGCCCAAGGATTAAGGCGAGCTGCCCAGGGATGGGTGGAAAACGTCACCCAAACCCACCAGTATGCTCAGCAGATTTATGACGAGCGATATTATTCGTTGCGCTTTGAGGATTTGCTACAAGACCCTTGGAAGAAGATGAGTGAAATATGGTCGTTCTTAGGAGCGGATATGTCCTTAGCTGAGCTGCAAGAGGCATTGAGCAATGAGCTGGCGCAAAACCCGGATGCCGATTGGCAGCTCCAAAAAGCTGGGGAGATTGCTCAACCTCTCCAAAAGGGCAAGAGTGGCAGCTGGCGGGAGATGTTCACCCATTCGGATCGCCAATTATTTCTCGAAATTGCCGGGGAAACCTTGTTGGAATGGGGTTATTCCCTTGAGTAGGTTAGACTTTTCTCATCCGAATAGGAACAACTAGGTGGTTTATAAGTGAAATGAGGTTTTTAATCGCCGGTTTAGGTTCTATTGGACGTCGTCACCTCCGTAATCTCCTTGCTTTAGGAGAGGATGACATTGTCCTATATCGCAGCGGGCATAGCACTCTTCCCACTCAGGATTTGAGTCGCTTCCCAATTGCCCATGACTTGCAGACTGCCCTGGATTTTCACCCCGATGCTGTCATCGTTTCAAACCCCACAGCCTTGCATCTATCTGTAGCAATCCCGGCTGCTCGCCAAGGGTGTCATTTATTCCTTGAAAAGCCAATTTCCCATAATTTAGAGGGGATATCTGCTTTACAGAATATGGTGCAACAAAATAATGTGAAAGTTTTGGTTGGCTTTCAGTTTCGATTTCACCCTTCGCTGCTAAAGATTAAGCAATTACTGCTGGAAGGGGCGATCGGCAGACCGTTATGGGCGCGCGCTCATTGGGGTGAATACCTCCCCAATTGGCATCCCTGGGAAGATTACCGCCAGGGCTATAGCGCCCGTACCGAATTAGGCGGAGGGGTATTGTTAACACTCTGTCATCCCTTAGATTATCTCACTTGGCTGTTTGGAAAAGCCGAAAAGGTCACTGCAATGCTGGGAAAATTTAGCGATCTCGATATATCTGTAGAGGATATTGCCGAGGTGATCCTAAGTTATCCTCATCAATTTATTGCCAGTGTTCACCTCGATTATGTGCAACGACCGCCCCAGCACTGGTTAGAAATTATGGGCAGCAAAGGAAGCTTGCAATGGAATTACTACACGGGGACGATTGAACTCAATTTATCCGAATCGGCTGATACAGAGCCGCAAACACAATCATTTGCACTACCGACTGATTTTGAACGCAATGATATGTTTTTGGCAGAAATGCGGCATTTCATAGAGATGATCCAAGGTGGCCACGATCCGCGTTGTTCGTTAGAAGAAGGAATCTATTCATTAAAACTCATCATGGCTGCTAAAAGAAGTTCGCAAACTGGGAAACAACAGGTACTAGTTGCCTGATGGACAAATAGCTGGCTAATTTTTAAGTCAAAGAGCTACAAAAATTTTTAGTAAAGAGGTAACGTTACATGGTCGAAAAAACCAAAGAATCCATATTGATTCCCCCTTATGGTGGGAAGTTAGTAAATCTGGTCGTTAGCGCCGAAGCGCGTCAAGAATTACAGGAACGAGCCAATCGCTTGCCATCGGTAAAGATTTCGGCGCGCTCTATCTGTGATCTGGAATTGCTTGCCACTGGCGCTTTTTCTCCTTTAGATCGTTTTATGGGGAGAGCCGATTACGAGCGTGTGCTCACAGAAATGCGGCTCAATAATGGGACATTATTTCCCATACCGGTTACCCTTCCGGTAGATGAAGCTGCTTTACCCACCTGGGGTGAAGCGATTACCTTATGTGATGCCCGCAATAATACCATTGCGGTAATGCAGATCGAAGAAGTGTATCATTGGGATGCCCTGCGGGAGGCACGTTTGGTGTTGGGTACTACGGATCCACGTCATCCATTGGTTTCGGAAATGGTCAATTGGGGCAAGGTATATGTGAGTGGCGAATTAAAAGTGCTAGACCTGCCGCGCTATTATGACTTTGTGGAGCTGCGCCGTACCCCCGCTCAAGTGCGCCAAATATTGGAGGAAATGGGACATGCCAACGTGGTGGCATTTCAAACTCGCAACCCGATGCACCGCATTCATGAAGAATTGACTAAGCGGGCTGCTGAAGAAGTCAATGGGAGCTTATTGATCCACCCGGTGGTAGGTTTAACCAAGCCGGGTGATGTCGATCATTACACCCGCGTGCGGGTTTATCGCGCCCTGGTAGAAAATTATTATGATCAAAGCCGCACGCTGCTTAGTCTGCTGCCACTGGCGATGCGGATGGCGGGACCGAAGGAGGCATTATGGCATGCCATTATCCGTCGTAATTTTGGCGCGAATTACTTTATTATCGGACGCGATCATGCCGGACCAGGCAACGATAGTCATGGACGACCGTTCTATGGACCGTATGAAGCGCAAGCCATGATGCAGCAATACGCCGCCGAACTGGGGGTTCAACCGGTTGAATTTAAAGAATTAGTATATCTACCCGACGATGACCGCTATGAGGAACAAAATAAGATTCCAGAAGGTGCGCCGGTTTTTTCAATTTCTGGAACCCAAGTGCGGGATGAATATTTGGCAAAAGGGAAAACCTTACCAGAATGGTTTACCCGCAAAGAAACCGCCGAAATTTTACAGCAAATGTATCCCCCTCGCCATCGTCAAGGGGTATGTATTTGGTTTACCGGTTTGAGTGGCGCTGGTAAATCCACTACTGCGGAGGTATTGACATCCTTGTTACTAGAGCGCGGGCGGCAGGTGACTTTGTTGGATGGCGATGTGGTGCGTACCCATCTTTCGAAGGGATTGGGCTTCTCCCGTGAAGACCGCGATACCAATATCCTGCGGATTGGTTTCGTGGCTGGTGAGATTGCCCGGCATGGCGGAACAGTGATCTGCGCTGCCATTAGTCCTTATCGGGCGACCCGTAACGAGGTACGGAAGATGGTGGGCGAGGATCGCTTTATTGAAGTGTTTGTGGATACACCGATCGAGGTGTGTGAATCTCGCGATGTGAAAGGTCTATATGCACGGGCGCGCCGTGGTCAAATTACGGGTTTTACCGGTGTAGATGATCCTTATGAGCCACCGGTCAACCCGGAAATCACCATTGACACCGTGAATTATTCTGCCGAGGAGAATGGCCGACACATCATTGCCTTTTTGGAAGAACGCGGTTTTATCCTTCCGGATGGTTATAATAAAAAAGAAAAGCCGGAAGAAGAACCTGTTCCGTCTATAGAAGCAAAATAATCAAGGAGAGTGAATGATTTTTGATCGCTTCCGTCTTGATGGACAAACGGCTGTGGTCACTGGTGGCGCTGGCTTATTGGGGGCTCAATTTTGCCAAACCCTAGCAGAAGCTGGCGCCAAGCTCGTTGTTGGCGACCTTAATGTTATGGCTGCTCAAAAACTGACGGCTGAATTGAACCAACAAGGCTATCCAGCCATTGCTGTCGAGTTAGATGTTACCTCGCCCGGATCGGTCCAGCGGTTAGTGGAAAAAACTCTTACAACCTATCAGACTCTCGATATCCTGGTCAACAGTGCCGCGCTTGATCCCAAGTTTGATCCCCAACATGGTGGACATGTGAATGCTTTTGAGGATTACCCGTTGGAACTATGGACACAAGCGCTGGAGGTAAATCTAACGGGTCTGTTTCTGTGCTGTCAGGCAGCAGTGCGCCCAATGTTAGCCCAAGGAAAAGGAGTGATCATCAATATCTCTTCCATTTATGGCATCACCGCTCCCGACCAGCGCATCTATCAGCAAGAAGGCAGAGAGCCGCAATACAAACCGGTTTATTACCCGGTTACCAAAAGCGCGGTTTTGGGTTTCACAACCTATCTAGCTGCTTACTATGCTGGAAAGAATATCCGGGTCAATGCCATTTCCCCCGGGGGTGTCTTTAATGGGCATGATGAAACATTTGTCAAAGCCTATTCTGCTCGCACCGTATTGGGGCGTATGGCTCGCAAAGATGATATGAATGGCGCCTTGCTTTTTCTGGCTTCGAATGCCTCTGAATATATGACCGGGGCGAATGTCGTAGTGGATGGAGGATGGAGTATATGGTAATGAGTACCAGTGAAGTCTTGGCGCTCATCCCGGCTCGCGGCGGATCGAAAAGTATTCCGTATAAAAACATCCGCCCTTTTGCTGGGCACCCTTTGATCGCCTATAGTATTGCTGCTGGATTGGCGGCAGAACTGGTGACTCGGGTGATTGTCTCTACCGATGATGAAAGAATTGCCGAGGTTGCCCGGCGATATGGGGCTGAAACGCCGTTTTTGCGTCCAACTGAGTATGCTCAAGATCAGACGCCTGATTTACCGGTTTTCCTGCATGCCCTGGAATGGTTAGAAAGTAACGAGGGTTATCATCCTGATATTGTCGTTCAACTTCGCCCAACCTCGCCGATTCGTAAAGTAAGTTACATTAACCAAGCAGTCAGCTTATTGATGGAGCGTCCGGATGCCGATTCGGTGCGCAGTGTGATCGTCCCTTTTCAAAACCCTTTCAAAATGTGGAAAATTGCCTCGAGCGGCTTTTTAGAACCGTTGATTAAAACCGAATTCAGCGAGCCCTATAACATGCCCCGTCAGTTATTGCCGCAAGTCTATTGGCAAACGGGTTATATTGATGCGGCTTGGGCAGATACTTTGCTCTTGAAACATTCGATGACCGGTGAACGGATCTTACCGCTGGTATTGCAGCCGTCAGATTGGATAGACATTGATTCACCCGAAGATTGGCGGCTTGCTGAACGTTTCCTGGAATCCGGTGAAATAAAATTAGAGGAGTTGGGGTTCTCGCTATGAACCGGGTCGTTGCGGGCTCAGCAACCTATTCTTCTTGGCCGTACTTTTGGTCAAAAACAATATGAATATATACTTAGTTAATCCCCTTCCCAACGAATTGCAAGCCACCGAGAATAAGCTAGCTAAGCCATATCCGCCCTTGCCGGCGCGGATGAGGATGGCATGGTTGGCGAAGTCAATGTCCCTTCGGTAGGATCAGGGCAGGCTTTGACGCGCAGGCGGACGCATTCTATCAGGCGCAGACCGTTGCCGGAGAGGAGTTGAGCCATGAGCAGATAGATTGCGGAGAGCTGGGCAAAAACCTGCTGCACCTCCACCCTGGTCAAGACGGCGGGCAGTCGCTTGGTTTTTTTTGACGCCCAGGGCTTGCAGGGGAGTAGAGAGGTCTTTCTGCAAAACCTGCCGATAGAGAAACAACAACGCACTGTAAGCTTGATGCTGGGTGAAGGCAGACCCATTTTCGTTTATGGTGAGGTGGGTGAGGAAGGCTTCGATCTTTCGGCAAGCTCAGGACACCGTCTCTGGTGCGCCCATGGTGGCCGGGTGGCGCAGTTTGTGAAAGCGGACGAAGCGTTCGTACCAATGGACAGATGCTTTCTCGGTGCAGATGGATGGCCTGGTGGAGGCGGTCGGCGACACTTCGGCCTTGCTCAGTGCAAGGTTTCTTTTCCAGCATTGTCGTCGTCCTATTACGGCGTTTTATTTTGTGCTACAATCAAATTGGATAGGAAGTCTGCACTCAACAATATACTTTTTCATATAGCATAAAATAGAGAGTCACGCAGAGAAGATAGAGATTCATGATAATTACAAGTTAGCCCGCGCTCTTAGCTCAAGCGATGGACTAAAGGAGCGAACAGATGAAAACTCAGGTCGTAAAGAAGATTATCGAGCAATTGAACTCTTTGCCGTACGAATCACAGTGGCGAGTATTGGAATTCACTCGTGCTTTAGCGCTCTCTACACCACACGGTGTAGCGGGGAAACAGTTGTTGCACTTTGCTGGGGCAATCCCATCCAACGATGTGGAGTTGATGCGACAGGCTGTAGAGCAGGGGTGCGAGCAGGTAGATGTCAATGAGTGGTAGATATCTTCTGGATACCAGTATCCTTGTCGCATTATTTGCCGACGAAACGGTAGTCAAAGAAAGGCTGGCCCAAGCCAGCGAAGTTTTCGTCCCAAGCATTGCAATTGGAGAACTATACTATGGGGCGTGGAAGTCACAGCGAAGCCAAGAGAACCTTGTCCGGATTGACGAATTGGTGGCAGAAAGTGTAGTCTTGAACTGCAATGTCGAAACAGTCCGTCTGTATGGGGAAATCAAGAACGTTCTGCGGAACAAAGGATGTCCGATACCGGAGAATGATTTGTGGATTGCTGCAATTGCGCTAGAACACAAATTGGTCGTAGTGACGCGAGATGCACATTTCAAAGTGATTGATAAACTGGAAGTAGAAATGTGGTGAAGTGAGTGAGCACAGGCTAACATGCGCTTGCATCTGACGCCGCTCCGCCGTGCTCCACGGTGGAGGTGAAGCGCCAGCCGTTGGGTGCTATGACAAAATCGCCTCACTAAGGAGAACAACATAAAAAAATCGATGCTACTCTTATTCGCTATAATTTTGTCGAGTCTTCTAGCAGCGTGCATAGGTTCCAGTACAACGCCAGAAGTTCTGCGCGATGAAGATAAAGTCGCAACGATTGTCGCCGGTACACTTTCAGCCATTCCAACTATACCCACCGCTTCCCAAGCTCCCAGTTTATCTCTCGAAGATTTTCCAAAAAAAGTGCTGCTCGGAGAGGATGAGAACTATTCTGTTTATTTAATAAATTCGAACAATGAGGACGCTCCAGAAAAGACCGGCGAAATTATCATTTACGACAAAGGCAAGAACCTTGTTTACCAGATAATCGGGTCTCTCACTTTTCGGGGAACAACGATTGTGTCGAACGACGGCAAGGGAGAATATGTTTTATTGTCATATGGCACGTACACAATGCGCAAAGCCATTGTCATCGCTCTGCATGACAAAAGGCAAGCGGTAAATGAATTCTGTATGACAGCAGGCGTATCTGGCGATCATGTCTTTTGGAACGATTACATTATCTATAATAATTGTGATACTCTCAGCAATCGACCTTGGGGAGCGGGAGAAGCGCCGAGCATTGTGGCTATTAATCTAAAAACAGGTCTAGTAACCGATATAGCAAAATCTGATTTGACCCATCATTTCCATATAAATGCATTAATCGATAACAATTTGCAATATCTTGAAACTTCAGTAGAGAAAGAAGAAGATTGGCAAACTCCCGATAAGCAAATTACTATTGTGCAGACCTATGATCTTTTATCGCTCGAAATTAATGATTAATGCAGAATGCGCCTAACACAGCGTGGTGTGTCCTGAAAGTCATCGTCTGCTGGCTGGTGAAAGTCCAGTCCTGATTTCGACAGGCTCAATCCAAGGGTAACGGTCAGGCGGCTAGTGATCCTTCGCTCATGAAGCAACCGATGCAGCCGGGTGACTGATTGTGTCGAAGCGTTGTAACTCCCTGAGAAAGGGAAGCAAAACAGCAGCCCGTAACATAAAGTAAAACCATCCGGCAGGCTCGGGGCAGACTTGGGAGACCAGTAGGGCTCCTGTAGGTCTGTGCATTGGGATTGTCCACCATACTGAGAGCAGGTAGGTCGAACCGAAACGAAGATTTAGGGAAGCCAGAAGCCCTTGGGGGTCAGATCAGCCTATAGTAGGGGCGCACACGTTGTGCGCCCCTACGAGACGGTAACGCCGTTCACATGGGAAAGGAGTTGACAGGGATACGCAACTCGCAGAGGAAACACAAGCCAGACATGAAGGGCTGGCAAATTTGTGCGAACCTACCTGCGGGAAACAAGCAATTGGTAGCCGAATAGGTTATCATGCGGGAGGCGAGTATCTCTGAAGCCTGCCCTGAGCCTTACGAAGGGAGCCCGGTGCGGTAATTCCGCACGCCGGGATCTGTGCGGGGGCTGTCGGGTAACTGGCAGACCTACCGCGATGCCCCCTTCTTTGCAAATATCAGGTTTTGGGTGGTTGATATTTCATAAGATGTCGCATATAATACCAACATGAAGACGCCCGATATTGTCCTCGATACAAATGTCATTATTGCCGCCCTTCGTTCCAAAAGAGGCGCATCCAACAAGTTGTTATCACTTGTTGGAACACATCAGTTTGAAATTCATGATTCTGTGGCTCTCATCCTTGAATATGAAGATGTTATCCAACGGCAACGAGCAGAACTCGGATTGTCCCAAGAAGATGTAGCCGATTTCATTGATTCACTTTGCTCAATGGCTCATCATCACAAGGTATATTTTCTGTGGCGTCCAACCTTATCAGATGTAGGCGATGAGCTTATCCTTGAATTGGCTGTAACCGCAGGATGTGAATACATTGTAACGCACAATATCAGCGATTTCAAAAATATTGGCAACTTTGGAATTCGAGTTATCACACCGAAAGAGTTTCTTCAAGTTATCCGAGAGGTGAAAGAATGAGCGCATTAAGTTTACGTCTACCAAAGTCTTTACATGAACA
>DYKV01000201.1 GCA_020722415.1 Anaerolinea sp. | reverse complement strand
GCATCGAAGTGAGGGAATCCAAATATTGTCATCCATTTCCAGATGCCGATTGGATACAGGGTCAAGGGAAAATATTGCTTTAGCTCCACTCTTCCCATCGGATGAAATGAGGTGAAAAACGGTGCCAGCCAAACTTCAGCAGCGATTAAAAAGGGCTTGTCTTAATTCATTTTATTCATGGGCAATGATGACTTCAACCCCAAGGTTACGGACTGCTTCGATGAATTCTGGTGGGGCATTACTATCGGTAATGAAAGCGTGAAAAGCACTGATTGGCTTGATTGGGACAAAACCAGCCCGCCCAATTTTCGAGCTATCGGTTACTAATACTGCTTTTCTTGCCCTTTCGACCATCCGGCGGTCAACCTCAGCCATGAGCACATTAGCGGTTGTCGCCCCCCCTTCTAAGGTTATACCATCCGCACCGAGAAAAGCGATATCTGCGGTAATATCCCCCAATAGCTCAATGGTTTGTGGACCGATGGTAGCTTGATAATCAGGTAAGAAAAGACCTCCAAGGATGGTGAGATTGGGAGATGGCCATTTGAGGATTTCTTGTACAACCGGGAGGGAATTACTGACCAAGGTTATAAGGTTATTTATCCGCATTGAGTTAGGGATGGCGCGAACGATTTGTAACGTTGTAGTTCCGGAAGCAATGAGGATGATATTGCCTTGATGAATCATCTCTACAGCAACCTTGCCGATCGCCGCCTTGGCTTTTATATGCAATTTTTCTTTTTCTACAAATGTATCGGTTCGGAAATTGGCTGGAATTGCGATTGCCCCACCATGCACCCTTTTTAAACGCTTGTCTTCTTCAAGGATCATGAGATCGCGGCGAATAGAGGTCTCGGTGACATGAAATTTTTTTACGAGATCGGAAACATAAACTTTTCCATTCTCAATAACCATCTGAGCAATTTGAGATCGTCGCTCTGCCGCTGTATATTCTTTTACTTCTTTATTCCTCATAATCACCTTTATTATATTTATATCTCAACATAATTCAATATTATCAATATTTTGTGAAATTGGTAATGTTTTTTGGTCTATTAAGCGATAGATTAATCCCATTATATCGAGAGACGTCTTTCTACCTGGATGCACCGGCGCCAATCCCCTTGATGATATAGCGTTGGAATAACGCATAAACGAGGATTGCCGGGATCGCCGCCAAAACTAACCCGGCAAATTGAAAAGTTGGATCTCCAGAATAGCGAGAGATCAAGGCAGCTAAGGCTACCATTACTGTGCGAAGGTTCATGTCTTGGATCAAGATCATGGGGGTAAATAAATCATTCCAGGTGACAATAAAATAATATATGATGCACAATATTATTGCTGGTCTACCCATCGGAACGATCACATATCGGATAACATCCACATAGCCCGCTCCATCTAACTCGGCGGCTTCAATGAGCTCATCCGGAATGCCTCGAAAAGCGGCAGTGAGTAATAGTATGGCTTCGGATAAAAACATTCCTAGATAAGTGAGAATCACAGACCAATAGGTATTTACCAAATGGAGCTTGGAGAACAGCATATAGATTGGAATGATGGTAACTTGCACAGGAACAAACATGCTGGAGATGATCAGGAAATAGATTAAATTGCTGCCGAGGAACTTTAGTTTCGAGAAAGCATAACTGGCGATGATCCCAAACAATAAAATAAAACCGATAGTAAAAGTAGAAATGATAAAGGTGTTTTTAAATAAATTAAAAATCTTGAATTGGCTGATCATAGTTTGGTAATTTTCCCAAGCCAGATGCTGAAAATTGGGGAGACTAAATGGGTTTTTAAGGTAATCTGGGTGGGTTTTTAGTGAATTGATAAACATAAAAACAAGGGGATAGAGGTTCGATATCGCCAAAAATAGCAGCAGAAGAAAGATGATTGATCGGGAAACTTTTTGTTTCAGTCGTTTCATAGCGCTTAATGAATTATTCCCACTCGCTGACTTTGTTTGTGAAACGCATTTCCGCAATGGTAAGGACAAGGATGATGATCAACAAAATTACTGCCAGCCCACAAGCAAAGCCATAATTTGCACTAGCTTGGTAAAATTTCGTATAGATCATGTAGTCAATAGTCGATGTCTCATAACCGGGACCGCCATAAGTGATCGAGTAAATGAATGCAAAAATGCCGGTGAACGTCCACACCATAGACATGATTACGCCATACTCTAACGTACGCGAAACCATCGGGACGATAATATGAAAGGTGCGTTGCCAAAAATTCGCACCGTCGACTGTGGCAGCCTCGATTACATCAGGAGAGATTTTCGACATCCCCCCTAATATAACAATTGCTTGCCAACCGATGGAAAACCAAGTCAAACAAAGCACCAACACGAATAATGCTGAAGCACTATGTCCTAGCCATTCGATCGCCAGAAAATCAAGGCTTAATTTATGGAGCATCATGTTTATTGGACCATCCAATCCAAAGGCGATCCGAAAGAGGTAACCAATAATGACTGCGGAGATGATTTGGGGAACATAGACAATCGTCCTAAAGAATTGCCACCCGGCGACTTCTTCATACAATAGAACGGCTACAAAAAGTCCTAAAATAATTTGCAAAGGAACGCTAATCAATAGAACCGCGTTGTTACGGAGCAATGTCCAAAAAGGGCTGTTGGTGAAAATATCGATATAATTTTTCAGACCGACCCAGTTGTTTCGGTACAAACCATCCCAATCCGTGAAACTGCGGTATATCGCAGCCAGGATGGGATAAAAACGGATGAAGATCATGATGAACAAAACGGGAATAACGGATAATATTCCCTGAATAGATTTGGTGCGACGCCAGCTCATCTGAAAATTGCGCTTTATCGGGATATTCATACGTGAGGTGTTAATAATGTTTAGAAGAATAATTTATAACTGGTGACTCATATATTTTAACCCATTGAAAATAGGTAAAGATAGATGGCTGGGGTATTTTCAGACAGAAATGAAAATATCCCAGCCTTACGATCTATGGTTATGGCTGAGCTTTATCCTTATCTAATTGTTGAGTGAACTCTTCCGGTTTCATCTTACCAGTTAAGACCAGAGGAAGAAGTTTGTTGAAGTCATCTACAACCTGCGGCGATAGAGAATTGTCGACCCAGAAGACATAGTTTTGTCCCCATTGGAACATCTTGGCTCCGATGGAGCCTGGCTTCAAATTCAATTCTGCTTCGGTCAAGTCCTTGCGAACCGGTACAACCGTCTGGGTTTGATTGAATTGCAACACCTCCGCTTTTGAATTCAAAAACGACATGAGTTTAACTGCTAATTCCACATTCTTAGAGTTCTTGGAAACCACCATACTTTGACCTGGTCCGCCAATCAAGCTGTTTTTAATCTTTGCATCAGTGGAAATATCAGGGGGCAAGATCGCCCCTACATTTTCTTCACCTAATGCATCTTGGGCATCCTTCACTCCGAATGATCCGTTCGGGAACAAGGCTACCTGCCCTTGGAGGAATTTATTCCATGAATCGCCGGATGTAGCAGCGTCTTGGTTCATATAGCCAAGGGCATAAATTTTGTGATAGAGGTCTAAGGCAGCTAATAATGCCTTGTCATCGGCAAATTTGCTTTCTCCTCGATCTTCGGCGAGAATCGGTTCGATCCCATTTTGTTGGACCCACCAGTATGCAGCAATATAGAAGAAGTAATAAGTGTAACCTTGTCCTTCATCAGCTGCCATGGGGAGATAGCCTTTGTTTTTGATTTTTTCCATTGCGGCTAGGAAATCATCGGCGGTGCGGGGTGGATTTTTCTCAAAATCCAAACCACTTTCTTGAATGATCTTCTTATTATATAAAAAGAAACAGACCTGGTTGTTGGGCACTGGATAGCCAATAATAGGATTGCCAGGTTTGAAATCCAGGGTAACGGTATCCCAACCATTGATATTGTCTAGGTCCTCTTTGGGGATATATTGAGTAATAGGTGTGATGACATCTTTGAGGGCAAAAATAAACTGGCCCGCCCAAAGGTTGGCAATATCAGGAGCGTTCCCGGCTAAGCCGGCGGTACGGAATGTTTGATGAGCTTGTAAGGCATCTGAGGACACGGTCATTTCTACCGTGACGCCAGGATTGGCTTGTTCGAAGCGTTTAAATGCTTTTGAGATATACCATTGGTCTTGGGATAGTTTTTGCTCGTTAGGGCCAATAAAGCTATCGCGACCATTAATCCAGATAGTTAGTTTAGTTGGTTGAATTTGCGGTTGACTGGTTTGGCTGGGGGAGGTTGCACAGCCGGCAGCGAGCAGGATCGAGGAAGCAACAAATAATATACTGACGAGGATTTGGAAGGCTCTTTTCATTTCAGGCTCCTTTTAATTGGAAAATTCGGTTACTTAGAAGAAGTGATTTTTTGACGGAAGTTAATCGTTGCATCACCGCCTTTCTATGTTGCACCAACAATACAAGGATAAAAATATTTTAGCCCTACCCGTATGAAATAGCCATTAATATAAATTTAAAACAATTATAACCCTAATAAATCCTGATTATTACAAAACAAATTATATAACTGATGATGTTCTATGTCAAGAGGTATACGGGTATTATAAAAATTATTAATGTTGTAATATATGCATTAATATGTTCGTATAATGTTGTGATAAATGTTTTGATTTATAGTATTGCCTTGCAGAATTTGCATCGAACGCGCAAATGTTGTAGACATTGATGTC
>DYKV01000200.1 GCA_020722415.1 Anaerolinea sp. | reverse complement strand
CAATCAGTTTTCCTAATGTGTTCGGGGTGAGTCGATCAGCAAATATGGTGGTTGACGGGCGGTTCCCCTCAAACGTCCGATGCGGGATCAACCAGTCCGCTATACCTTCGGCTTTTACTTCAGCTCCTGTTTTACCGAACGCTAATGCCTCGCCTTGGGCAATGACATTGGCGATTAATAAGTCATGATGATCGCCTAGGGGATTGAGTGATTGGCGGAAAGCGATGAAATCACAAGGGACAAGTTTGGTGCCTTGATGGAGAAGTTGAAAAAAAGAATGCTGACCATTGGTTCCTGCCTCTCCCCAATAAATAGGTCCGGTTTGATAATCAACCACTTCACCAGCCCAAGTGACCCGTTTGCCATTGCTTTCCATCGTCAGTTGTTGTAAATACGCTGGAAAGCGATGCAAGTACAACTCATAAGGCAGCACGGCGATCGTTTCTGCATCGAAAAAATTATTGTTCCAGACCGCCAACAAGCCCATTAATACCGGCAAATTCCGCTCAAGAGGAGCCGTACGGAAGTGTTCATCGAGTTCATGAAAGCCTGCTAACATAGATTGAAAATGCTCGGCGCCAATGGCAATCATCAGGGATAAACCGATAGCAGAATCAACCGAGAAACGTCCTCCTACCCAATCCCAAAACTCAAACATGTTAGCTGGGTCAATCCCAAACTTAGCTACCTCCTTTTCGTTGGAGGATACCGCCACAAAGTGTTTCGCAATCGCTCGCTCATCGCCCATTTTTCCTATCAACCATGCCCGCGCGGTATGGGCGTTTGCCATTGTCTCTAAGGTAGTGAACGATTTAGACGAGATAATAAATAACGTTTCAGCCGGATCAAGATCACGAGTTGCTTCGGCAAAGGCTGTTCCATCCACATTCGAGATAAACCGAAAACGCATATCGCGTTGCGAATAAAACTTTAGCGCTTCATACGCCATAAGCGGACCTAAATCCGAACCGCCAATTCCGATGTTGACCACATTTTTAATCGTCTTCCCCGTAAATCCTTTCCACTTACCACCCCGCACGCTTTCCGCAAAAACCGCCATCTTATCCAGTACAGCATGGACTTGGGTAACCACATCTTGACCATTTACTAGAATGTGCTCACCGCGGGGAGCGCGTAAAGCGATATGTAACACCGATCGTTTCTCCGTTACATTGATGGGCTCACCTCGAAACATTGCCTCACGGCGTTCTTTAACCCCTCTTTGCCGCGCTAATTCTACTAATAACCGGATCGTCTCCTCAGTGATGCGCTGCTTAGAATAATCCATATAAAGCCCAGCTACTTGGAGAGAAAAGCGTTTACCTCGTTCGGGATCTCGGCGGAAAAGGTCACGAAGGTGAATATCCTTTATCTGGAGGTAGTGGTGCTGGAGTTCTTTCCAAATCGGTGATTGAATGAGAGAGTCGGTCATCTTTCTCTCCTAGTACATCTGTGTTTTTCTGGATCGAATCATTATTGTACAATCATTTTAATTATCCAGAGGATTGCTCGGACACTCCCAATGCCGGCGCGTAAGCCCATCTCACATATTCTTTGACCATGCGGCGCGTGCTAAAAGCTGGGGCGATACTTTTCAGGGAATCTTTCATCACCCTCACAAAACCATGCGGCACACCATCATCCGAACGTTCATAGTAAAGGGGAATTACTTTTTCTTCCAAAAGCCGATAAAGTGAAGCCGCATCGGCAGCGTTGCGATCACCGGCGCCATCTTCGCCGCCAAATCCCCATCCATTTTTCCCATTATAACCTTCAATCCACCAACCATCTAAAATGGAGAGGTTGGGCGTTCCATTCACTGCGGCTTTCATCCCGCTGGTGCCGCTGGCTTCTAAAGGTGGAAGCGGGTTATTTAACCATACATCCACCCCATGCACCATATATTGGGCAAGCTGTTGATCATAATCCTCCACAAACGCGATCCTCGCCGCGCAGTCTGGGTCTTGGGCGAAATGGAAGATGCGCTGGATCATGCGTTTCCCATCATTATCAGCCGGATGAGCCAATCCAGCAAAAATGATTTGGATTGGACGTATTTCATCGGTCAATAAACGTTTAATCCGCTCTAGATCATAAAAAATCAAATCGGCGCGTTTATAGCCGGTCATCCGACGGGCAAACCCGATGGTTAAAATTTCCGGGTCTAATAGTGCCCCAAAAGCTAACACGCTGCTGGTAGCAATCTTATCGCGATGCCATCGAGTGCGCGTCCGCTCGTCGATGCGCCCAAGTAAAGTGGCTTTATAATCCTGATGTAAATGCCATAACTCCGCATCTGGAATCGTGTCCACTTTTTCCCAAGTTTCCGAAAGGTCTTGCCTTTCCACCCAATTTTCACCCAAGTAACGAGTCAACAGCGGTTGAAGTTGCACCAATTCGATCCAAGTGGGTAAGTGGACACCATTGGTAATCGAAGGGATTGGCACTTCATTAGTTTGTTTATCCGGCCATAAGCTAGCCCACATTTTACGGGCTACTTCCCCATGGCGTTTGCTAACCGCGTTATGGAAATTAGAAGAGCGTAAAGCGAAAACAGTCATATTAAAACCGGCTTTTTGGTCTTGAGGATGGACTCCCAAATCAAAAAACGCTTTTTTCTCCACCCCAAGGTGGGAAAGGTAGGAATCGAAATATTGCTCCATCAGTGAAAAAGGAAAAACATCGGTGCCGACTGCCACTGGGGTATGGGTGGTAAAAATCGTTGTTGAGCGAACATGTTGAAATGCCTGGTCAAAATCCTCTCCTTGTTCAATCTGTCTGCGAATACGCTCCAGAATTGCGAAAGCTGGATGACCTTCGTTGAGATGCAATGCCGCAGGCTGAATTCCTAGTGCTTCCAGCACCCGCATTCCTCCCATTCCCAAAACGATCTCCTGCTTAATCCGTTGTTCCATATTGCCGGCGTATAATGTTTGCGCAATCGCCCTTTCCCAGGGTTGATTGACCTCCAAATCGGTGTCCATCAAATAGAGAGTTACTCGCCCCACTTCCACTTTCCACACCGCAACATACAACGGTGGATCAAAGATCGGCACCTGCACTAGCCGTTGCTTTCCTTGATCATCCACCACCGGCAAAATGGGATCATAAGTACGATCTAGGGTCGTTTGCACATCTTCTTGCCAGCCATCATCACGGATACGCTGCTGGACATAACCATCGGAGTAAATCATCCCAATCGCTACTAATGGAACTCCTAAATCGCTCGATTCTTTTAAGTGATCACCAGCCAAAATACCTAAACCTCCCGCATAGATCGGAAGAGAGGGGTGTAATCCGTACTCAAAAGACATATATGCCAATGGCGCAGCTGCCCTACCATAGGTTTGCTCAAACCATCCCGTACTCGATTTAATCTCAGTCTCGAATCGTTGTATAACCCGATCATATTGTTGCAAATAAATGGGATCTTTGGCAGCACCCTCCAAAATTTCAGCGGGTAGGGTGGCGAGCATCCGAATGGGGTTATGTCCGCTCTGGCGCCAGGGATAAATCCCTAGCAACCGAAATAAATTGCGCGCATCAGGCTGCCAAGACCACCAAAGATTGTAAGCCAAGCGGCCCAAACCGCTAATTCGCTGGGGAAGATGGAAATCTAAATCGGTATTCATCTGCTTATTTCTTGATTGCTTCTATTTTGGTAATGCATTTCCGCAAGATCAATTTTTCACTTTTTGTGTAATCGTATTAATTAAATCATTCCAGGATTTTACAAAACCAGCCGCGCCCTCTATCTGTAAGGTCTCGCCCAATTCCTCATATTTAAACCCAATCTTTTCAAAAGCCGCCAAGACCTGATCGGGGTTGAGTTTACTGGAGAGCAATGGTTCTCCAACCCCTCCATGTTCCCCAAACGCTTGTAAAGTCTCTTCTGGCATGGTGTTAATCGTAAATGGGGCAACTAAATTGCGAATATAGAAGATATCTGATGCTTGCGGGTCTTTTGTGCCGGTGCTAGCCCATAATAAGCGTTGTGGTAAAACGCCATAATTCATCACCCGTAAAACCCTCTCAGAGCTTAGAAACTGAAGATAAGCGGAATAAGTCCGCTTAGCTACAGCCAACCCCAGTTGATCTCGAAGGCTATTCGGTACTTTTCCTAATGTAACCTTATCCCATCGGCTGATAAATATAGACGCCACTGAGCGAACGTCCGGTTTTATTCCGGCTTCAATCCGCCTTTCAATTCCCCGTAACCAGGCATGGGCAGCCTGCCAGTATTGTTCAGCGGTAAAAAGTAGGGTCACATTAACCGGCACGCCAGCATAAATCGCTTCTTCGATAGCCGGAATACCCTGGGGCGTGCCGGGAATCTTGATGAACAAATTGGGACGACGGGCTTGGTCAAAAAGGCGTTTCGCTTCGGCAAAGGTTGTGGCTGTATCATAAGCCAAGAGCGGAGAAACCCCCAAAGAAACCCAGCCATCCAACCCGTTTGTGCGTTCATAAATTGGTAAAAATAAATCAGCTGCACGGGTCAGATCTTCTAAGGCTAGTTCAAAAAATAGATCATCAGATGATATACCCACTGCTTTCTTTTTAACAATAGCAAGGTCATAAAGGTTTGTGTGGGCAATTGCCTGATCGAATATAGATGGATTCGATGTCAAACCGGTGATCGAATATTCGTTGATATATTTCTCAAGTGTGCCATTGTCTAGCAAACCTCGGGTAATATTATCCAACCAGA
>DYKV01000015.1 GCA_020722415.1 Anaerolinea sp. | reverse complement strand
AGTGACAGAAAGCATAGAGTTTTATAGAACAAATGTTTAATGTGACATTGTCAAAATAGTCGAGGAGAATTCCAAATATTATGCGCATAGCAATGATTTCTTATCATACATGTCCATTAGCCACTTTAGGCGGGAAGGATACTGGTGGTATGAACGTATATGTAAGGGATATAACAAAACAATTAGGTGCATTTGGCATCTCCGTTGATGTATTTACCCGCTCGCAAGATGAACATGTCCCTCATATCATCCATGAATTAGGGTATGGGAATAGGGTTGTGCATATTCCTGCCGGTCCAGAACACCCTTTACCCAAGCCAGTTCTTATATCGTATTTAGACACATTTGTAAATCAAATTATTCAATTCTCCCAGATGAAAAATTGTCATTACGACCTTCTTCATAGTCATTATTGGATGTCTGGTATTGCGGCACTCAGTTTGAAACAAAAATGGAATATTCCGCTTGTACATATGTTCCACACTTTAGGCAAGATGAAGCTAAGAGTGGGGAAAACGGAAGAAGAGAGGGAAGGACAATATCGAATTGAAGGAGAAATGAAAATATTGAAGGAAGCAGACCAGATCATAGCTGCCACTCCAGCAGAACTCGCCCAATTACAATGGCTTTATAAAGCTGATGTGGAAAAAATAACTGTTATCCCACCAGGCGTGGATATTACTCGTTTTTACCCGATACCCCAAGATGAAGCGAAAGAGTTTATTGGCATTCCTCGTTGTCAACGAATGGTCCTTTTCGTTGGACGGATCGAGCCTTTGAAAGGTTTGGATATTCTTTTGGAAGCGGTGGCGATCCTGAAAAAAAATGGTGATTGGTCACGTAATCCTTTCTGTTTGATTGTGATTGGTGGTGCAGCGGACGATGAACTTAATGGACAATCAGATGAACAAACTCGCTTAAATGAATTACGGGAGAATTATGGATTACGGGACTTAGTTGTCTTTTTGGGAAATAAGAGTCAGGATACATTGCCATATTATTATTCCGCTGCAGAAATCGTAGTAATGCCATCCCAATATGAATCTTTCGGGATGGCTGCTTTGGAAGCCATGGCTTGTGGTACTCCGGTGGTGGCATCTAATGTTGGCGGGTTAGCCTATATAGTGCAAGACGGTAAAACGGGGTTTGCGGTTCCAGTTGATGAACCAGACACACTAGCATTGCGAATCAATCAAATCCTATCTAATCCATCCTTAAGGGCAAGCATGAGTGAACAAGCCGCATCATTTGCCAAAAATTACCGCTGGGAAACAATTACAAAGCAAATTATTGGGGTCTATCGCTCGTTAATTCAAAATACTTAAGCCGACCCATTAAGGAGCTGTTTAAGGTATTTCTCTCGGTTAGCAAGCCGAGCTATTTTACCGCTGCTTGTTTTAATTAACCATCCTCGTTCAACAATGAGGACTTGACGAACGGAAATATCACTGGATTGATTGATTGCCAATCGGACTTTCTCTGCGATTTCTCTCCGTTTTATAGGATTGGTTTCCTCGCTTTCAGCGATCACAATCACATCTTCTGTGCCTAGTTCATCATTGAAAACTCCAAATGCGACTACTCGGCCAGGATAAACCCCGGCAACGCTATTAGCAATATTTTCAATATCTTGCGGATAAATATTTTTTCCCCCAACAATGATCAAATCCTTTTTCCGTCCGGTAATATAAATCTCACCATTAGCGATATACCCGAGATCTCCGGTTAAATACCAACCATCTTGAAACGCAGAGGCAGTCAGGTCAGGGCGTTGATAGTACTCAGTAAGCATACAATCACTGTAAATGGCAATTTCACCAATATTTCGCTCACCGAGCTCTCGGCCGAATTTCCCAACGATTTTCACTTTAGTATTGGATATCGGTTTACCCGCTGATAGCATACACACCGCTTCTCCATTGGGTATTGCTGGATTTGCCTTATGGTGATAGATCAAATCCATCCGATTTATCCAATCTAAGGTTACAGGATTTTCGATACCGCCTTGCGACACTGCAAAGACATTCTCCGCCATCGCATAGCAAGTAGCAAGAGCGGATGGATCTAAACCGTAAGGTTGGAAACGGGTTAAGAAGATTTTATGGCTTTCAAATTTCATTGGCTCTGAACAATTGATAACTGCCCGCAAGGTTGAGAGGTCAATCCCTTCCATTTCTCTATCGCGTATTTTACTGGCACAAAAATTGTATGCAAAATTGGGTAGCCAGGTTAAAGTCCCTCGATAGCGATGAACTGCTTGAAACAAACGGACAGGTGATTTCACCCAATCAAAAGGTGACATCATCACCAATAAATTTTGGGTTAAATTTGGCATGAGGAATCCAGCGATCAAGCCCATGTCATGATACAAAGGCAACCAACTGATAATGACATCTTGAGCTGTCAAATGAATCGCGTTCCTATATGCCTGAATTTGATTCATTATCGCCCGATGAGATAAGGCTACCCCTTTTTGTAATCCAGTCGTGCCCGAAGAGTGTTGTAAGAGGGCAATTGCATTTTCCTCTCTTTCGAGCCCTTGGTAAGCATGATTAGGGATGGCAGAAGCGGATTGGATATTTTCTCGGATCAATACGGCTCGAACAGAAGTGTTTTGTGTAGCCTTGCGAATTTCTGCTTCAAAGTTAGCATAGGTAATGACAGCAGTTGGTTGAATTACTTCAATCAAGGATCGTAAGGATTGGCGGTAATGTTCGGGGGAAAGTTTTTCGGTCAGGAAAGGCATTATGGAGGGAATTGCCCCATGTAAGATGCATCCCCAAAATGCATAAATTAGGTCTACTCCATGTTGGAGGACAATGATAACAACATCATCTGGCTGGATGCCATTGATGGATAAGAAATTGGCATAAATGCTTGCTCCATTTAACAAGTCCTGATTGGTTAGCCATTTATCTTCCTGCCGGGGAGATTGCAAGACAAGGATCAGTTTATCCGGAGCAGCCGCACAGGCGTCAAGTAGAATTTTCGGCAAAGTATTCATCGGTTCGTGGTTTTTGACCAGATGAGCTCTCCAAGTTGATTTAGGTTATCAAAAGTCTGCCGGTTTAACTCTGTATCTTCGATTTTGACTCCAAAACGATCCTCAATATAAAGTGCCAGATCTATTAGATGGAACGAATCTATGATTCCACTGGAGATTAGTGGTTCATCATTCCGAAGGATTTTATCGGGGGTTTTCAAGATTTGATGGGTAATATAGTGGGCAAGATCGGTGAGAATTTCTTCCATCTCTTTTTCCTCGGCTATGGTTGAAGTTTGGTGTGTAGTGCATCAAGCACTTGCAGCGCAGTCAGATTGCGGATTGGCCAGCCCGCCTCTAAATTGAGTGGATTACTGAAATCATTTGAAGCAAAGGTGATATGGACACCATCCTCTTGTAACCCATGATTTGGTAACGGTTGGACAGCCAGCCAGTAATTCCAAAGTGGGATATCATATTCGATTGCTAAGGTTGCAAGGATTTGATTGATCTGGTGGTTTCCCTCTGCATTGTCTGGTTTCGTCGCTAAAACCGGGATAATTCCTCGTTGGAGTGATATCTCGATTATTTTACGCATCTGAGTTTCAAAATTTTCTGGATGAAAAACATCATTTGCTCCGAGTGTGATGAGGGCTATAGATGGTTGTTGAATGCGGTATTCACACTCAAGCGGTGATTCATCTATCCGGCAATAATTTTTATCCGACCATAACGGAGTTAACACACTGGAAGTGTTATATCCTGCTAAGGCGGCCAAACTGGTTCGATCAAATGAACCTTGATAATAATCAATAACTTTTTGGAGATATGCATACTTGCCTAAATTGTAAAAACGGGGACCACGATCAAAATCACCTAGGAACCAGGATGGTGTACTGCCACAATCGCCGACTTTGGAGAATGCATTTGGGCGGTTCCCCAATTTCAGCCCACGATGGAATATCTGTACCGAATTTTGGGAGATTTCGGGGACTACGGGCAATCTCATCCAATCAACTGGCTGCTGTTGTTGTGTGGTTTGCAGGGGAGCTGATGTTTTGTTGTCAATTGGATAAGGGGTTACTGACATTGAAGTTGTAGAAAATGGATTAGGGGTCGCCGTGATTGTTGCCTGCTGCAAGATAGGAGAAACAACGCTTGATGTGGGGTAGGATGGATTTGAACGGAGGGAGTTGCTCGACTGGCAAGCCCAGATCAATAATGAGAGGATGAAAATCCAAACGTGTTTCTTCATAACCGTGAAATTATACATGAAATTAGGGTAGGGCTGCCAACCAATTGATTAATTGGTCTGCTATCCCGTTAGCGGTCAGTTTAGCCCCTGCCGGGGTCAGGTGAATAGCGGTGTTCGTGAATTCTTGAGGAGAGACGAAATCCCACATATCCCAGCAAGTCCAGTGATTGTTCTGACAATATTCTCTGAAGAGTATTCGGTAATCATCGTAAGCCCAACGCGGGTAATAAAAGTTATAACGAATGTCACTGTTCTTCCCCTGGCTGATAAAGATTGGCTCGTTGATCAGGATGAGCGGTATTGAGCCAGCTAATTGTTTTCCTGCTCGCAGAACAGAAAATGCGAGGGCGTCTGCCTTTAGTTCAGGAGGGGGTAAACCGTGAAAACTGAGATCCGCTGATAAATCTTCCTGACGAGGGGGGTATTGTGCCGGGATATACTGATCAATGCCGGTTGCCGACCAATCAAAGCCATATAATTGTAGCCGCAACAGATCTGCTAATTGTTTCCGTTGCGCAAGGATTGTGTTCTGCCAGAAACTTTTTCGTGGCGGTTCGGGAATAGCGAACCCGATTTCTAGCTGATTCCGTTGAATAACGCGGGTGAGTTCATTCAAATTTTCTTGGAGTAGAGGGGAATACATTTGCTTGTCTTTTGGAAAGGATTCTAGTGTCACTAGCCAAATGATTAAATCTGGTTGATAAGCAAGGGTTCGGGATAAGATTAATAAATCCTTAGTCAAAGACATTACCGGATATCCAAGGTTATAGAAAATTAGTTCTTTGCCAGTGGCTGTTGAAAGGTGCAATTGGTTCAAATAACCGGTTAATGTATGATCATTCGATAATAAGTATCCCCAAGTAGCAGAATCTCCAATCAACACTACCCGAAATTCTGAGGATGGTTTTCCAGTTTTGGAAATGATATGCGATGCAAACATAGCATCTAAATTATTCAGGGTTAGATTGTAGGATTTACTTGGATCATCTCCATAAGGTAGCCGCAACCGTCCCCGAAAAACAATGTTGTATAACGTAAGTTTGCCAATCGAAAGATCGGATGATGTTACAGAATAGAGGATATTGCATAGAAAAAATAAGATCAATGCTTTTCCTAATATTCTCTTCCATGAGATTTGCAGATTGAATCCAGCTTGTTTCATAAGCCAACGCCAAATAAATGTTTAAATACAATCCAAGCAGTATTAATATCGGCTAAGATAAACCAAACCCAACCCATGCTGACAAAGGTAAAAGTTAATCCCCATGAAACCAAGAAAGTTAATCGGTTGTTCAAGATAGGCAAAGAATGATTACTTGTCCATTTGGTCCATTGGTTATTGATAAACAATCCAACCCCATGCCAGAGCCCCCATAACAAATAATTAAGCGAAATGCCATGCCATAATCCAATAAGAAGCATGGTTAAAACCTGTGCGCTCAGAATCAATACCCAAGTCGGAAGATTTCGGTTGCGTTGAAATTTGCGGACAAATGGATAGAAAAAATAAGCTCGAAACCAGTTGGCTAAGGTGATATGCCAGCTATTCCAAAATTGAATAAGATTGGTTTTCAAATAAGGGGCAGAGAAATTTTCGGGCAACCGAATACCAATGCATAATCCACTTCCAATGGCAATATCCGTATATCCAGAAAAATCGAAATAGATACGGAGGGAATAAAAAAAAACTGCTAGCCATAAGTAAATCGGTGAGACAATTTGGGTTGCATTTTGTTGCGAAAGAGCTAGGAGAGCCAAACTATCTGCGAGGACGAATTTTTTAAATGCGCCAATAATAATCCTTCTCAAGCCTTCTAAACGGCGAGAACTAGATTGAATAGGAGACCGGACCTCCTTCTGAAAATGGGGAAGGAGATCTATAGGACCGGCCGCAAGCGCTGGGAAGAATATCAAGTAAAGGAGAAAATCTTGAAAATCGGGGAGAGGTTGTCGTTTTTCTCTTACATCTATTATGACGTGGATGATTCGTAAAATAATATATGAAATACCCAGCCATTCTATATCAGTGGATAAGCTGTATTGAATGGGTTGATGATTTAATCCATGCCACAACCGGCTCAGAGTCAATGATAAATAAGGGTTTTTTAGAAAAATAAAAAGGAGCGAGAGGATTAAAAACGAAAACGGAAAACGGAATTGCTCAGGTAAACCCCGGAAAATCAGGAGAATAATGATTACCAAAGCGAAGATGATCATTAAAACACGTTCGATAGAAGGGGGAAGAGTGGGGGTGACACAGCAGAGTGAAAGATAGCGGTTAAGAGAAACAACTAGCGTAGGCAGAAGAACAAACCCTAACTCAGCTAAGTTTCTCCGCAGGGTAGGAATGGTGAGGGATGCCATTCCAGTATAAGCCATCCAGGCCAGAATTATGGCAATCGTTGGCAGCCAAAAATCTAGATATCGTATAGATGAGGATGGTTGTAACCAATAGTAAACTATAATGCTGCTGAAAATCAGCAGCGATTTCCAAAGCCGCTGTGAGCGAATTAAGCCAAGCAGAAATGCGGCTGAGACCAGGATTATAACCTGGTAGATAGTCATTTAAAATCCTTGATAAATCCAGGCGGGTGAATTGTCTGCGCTCATGATGACTAAGGCGATTAGGATCAAACAGAGTAATATGGCGTAGAAATTTTCTTTGCTAATCCACTTTTTGAACATGTATTTTCACCGGATGCGAGAAGATTATTGGTAGCCGCATAATTGCCAGCTGCCATTTTCTTGGATGACTTTATAGATAAACTTTGACAAATCTATTTCGAGTATTTCATTACCGTAATTGGCTTCTATTTTTCCCTGACAGACCACGCTAGCGGTCTTGCCTTGGGTGGATTGTACATGGCATTGGAGATTTTTCAGTTGGGCAGATACTGCAGCAAAGGATTGATAATCATTGCGGGCTTGCTCTTCCCAACTGGGGCATACCTGCGCTAACATGAGATTTAGATTTTTATCCATAAGAGCACGATAATAGTTTTCAACTGGTTTTACCTCGCTTTGCTGGTTGGCAGAACAACTAGCCAGAAAAATAATGAATAGAGATATCAGATACAAATGCGTCTTCATTGCTGTTAACCTTTTGGTTGTCTGGAATGAAATGATCATCCGCGTTTAATAAATTATCCTAATTTTACCAATAACTTAAGGGAAAACGTTACGGGATAATTTTAAATTTACAGGTTATTTGGTTAGGCGCTATCTGGTGAAGCTTGGAAATTAGGAATGCCTGTTTGCCAGTGAGTGAACTCAAAAGATAACAATCTATTTCACATAATTCTGGATAGTCAGATACGAGAGTAAAATATGGACAGTGGTTGAATTTAATGATCGGAGCATCTTTTTCTGCTTCCCAACTAGCCTCATAGTTCATTGTATTGAGAACAGTTATGGCATGGATCAATCTTTGGGTTATCGTTGTTCCGTAATTTTGTATCTCTTTGACCAGAATCTCGGCAATTTTCTTATAGGTCTCTGCTGGTGGTGCTGTAGATGTGTTTCGAATAAATTCCAGCAATGCCTCAGATAAATTGATGTAATTGTTCGCCTGTTTTTTGCTTGCTAAATAAAAAAATCGCGCCGGTCTACCTTTGGGGAGAGGTATAGTCTCTGTAGAACTATCAACGACCCCCTCTTTGCGGAGAAGTTCAAGATGATGGCGAATATTGGCTGGAGTAAGATGAAGGGCTATGGATAAATCCCGCACGGTGGCAGATTGATGACGATCAAGAAAGTTTAAGATAAGTGTTCGGGTAGAAACCATAATGCGATTATAATGGATAACCGCCATTTAAGTAAATATATATTATCTAAAATAAACTTGACCGTGCCGTTTGAGAGGTGTATAATGGCTTTATGATGAGTGACCCACAATTGAGCTGGGAAGATACGGTTGAATTGGTGCGTTTATTGCGAGAAAATCATCGAGATGTTCTTTTAGAGAATGTTTCAATAGGTCAAATCTTTCAGTGGGTTGTTGAATTACCCCAATTTCGTGATGATCGAGATTTAGCGAACGATGATATTTTATTTTCAATTTTAACCGAATGGATAGAGGAGGTTTCATTTTCATGAACGAAGGACTAAACAAACCAGAATATGAGATACCACCGGAGATGAAGCACTCGGTGGCGATAACAACAATTGACCGAATTTACAACTGGAGCCGGCGTTCTTCTATCTGGCCGATGATGTTTGGGTTAGCTTGTTGTGCAATCGAGATGATTTGTACCGCAGCCAGCCGCTTCGACCTTGCCCGATTTGGCATGGAAGTGATGCGCCCAAGCCCGCGCCAATCTGATTTAATGCTGGTTTCAGGGACGGTGACCAAGAAAATGATCCCTCAAATCGTGCGTTTATATAATCAAATGCCGGAACCGAAATATGTTGTTGCCATGGGCGCTTGCGCCTCTGGGGGAGGTCCATTCAAAGAAGGATATAACGTCGTTTCGGGTGTTGATAATTATATTCCCGTAGATGTATATATACCAGGCTGCCCCCCAACACCTCAAGCTTTACTTAATGGGTTAATTACGCTCCAAAAGAAAATAGACACCCAATCCATTCGGGATGTAAGATGGTACAAAAAGGGCACGAGCGAGACCATTCCAGTCCCAGTATTAGGACCAGACATTATGGACCCACGTGAATATGATCTCCTCCGCCAATATACTTTTCAGAAGCTTAATCCTGAAAACATAAACCAACCCTCAGTGGCAGAACAAGAAAAAGGGAGTTGAAAATATCATGAGCGCTCAAGTCGTCACCGAAAATGTGGACTTATTAGAAAAATTCCCGCAAAGTGTAAAACAGGATGATCGAGCTGGATATGCTGGATATATCGTTTCCGCTGATCATTTACTGGAGGTTGTCCGCTTCATTCGAGATGATATGGGGTTTGATTATCTTGCTTCCATAACCGGGGTAGATTATTTACCGAATGGCTTGATGGAAGCGGTTTATCATTTTTACAAGACAAGTGGTGGTCCTGGATTGGTTATCAAAACACAAGTAGACCGAGAACAAGCTGCCATCCCATCTTTGGTATCACTTTATCCAGGTGCGGATTTTCAGGAACGTGAAGCTTGGGACTTATTAGGTATCCGTTTTGATGGTCACCCAGATTTAAGAAGAATATTGATGTGGGAGGGGTTTGCCGGCCATCCTTTGCGGAAAGATTGGCACGAACCCTATTATGAGGAAGAAGGCAAACCCTACAAAAGCCGATGGCCGGAAGGAAAAGTCTATCGGAGGGAAGATAAAAACCCTTTTCATAAAAATGTCGATTATCCAGCCGGTTTTGATCCAGATAAATGGGTTCCCGATGATGATTCAACACTTTATGCGAGTGTTAATAAAATCAGCTCAGCGGGAGGCGAATCGGGAATTAAAACAGATTATGTTATTGTCAATATGGGTCCGCAACACCCGTCTACCCATGGTGTGTTTCGCATGGTTGTTGCCTTAGAAGGAGAGACAATCCGGGCATTGAAACCGGTGATGGGGTACCTTCATCGAAATCACGAAAAAATTGGTGAGCGGAATACCTTTCTCCAAAATATGCCTTTTACTGACCGCTTGGATTATTTATCCTCGATGAGTAATAACTTTGGGTATGCTCTAGCAGTAGAAAAATTAATGGGGATCAAACCACCCGAGCGGGCTGAGTATTTACGGGTGATCATGGCTGAATTTACCCGTATTAGTAATCACCTTTTCGCAATTGGATCTTTACTCAATGATATGGGCGCTTACTTCACCCCGATGCTCTATGCGATTGAAGAACGTGAATTGATCTTAGATATTTTCGAAGCCACGGCCGGATCAAGGATTATGTGCAATTACTTTCGTTTCGGGGGGGTTGCCCGCGATTTGCCTGAGGGTGTGGAAGAAAAAATGCGCGATTTAGCCTTTAAAAGACTCCCCCGAAAAATTGATGAATTAGATCTTTATTTAACCAACAATGAGATTGTTAAAGCGCGGGGAGAAGGGGTAGGTGTGTTGACACCGGAACAAGCGATTGCTTATTCTGCCAGCGGGCCGGTGTTGCGCGCCTCGGGGGTGCCGTATGATATTCGCCGCGCAGACCCCTATAGTATTTATGATCGTTTTGATTTTGATGTAGCAGTTCGCTATCATGGGGATGTGTATGACCGGTATCTCATCCGAGTGGATGAAATGCGGCAGAGTGTTCGGATTATTCAACAAGCATTAAACGGTTTACCCAAAGGTCCGATTCAAGAAGGAAAGCCTCAGTACCTTGTTCGTGTTCCAGCCGGAGAAGCGTATGGGCGCGTTGAGGCACCAAAAGGCGAGCTTGGCTTTTATGTTGTCTCCAATGGAAAAGCTAATCCCTGGCGTTATCACGTGAGAGCTCCATCCTTTGTCAATATCACTGCCTTAGAAACGATGGCAAAAGGAAATAAGGTGGCGGACACCGTGGCGATTTTGGGTTCGATTGACATTGTTTTAGGCGAATTGGATCGTTAATCTTCGAAGCGGAGGCTCAATATGGATGGAATTGGGATCATCAAAGGATTAGGGGTAACATTACGCCGTTTTATCGCGACCTATGTGGATGATATTAAATGGTTGGGTAGGCGTTATTATAAAGAAGAAGGTATTCAACACCGCTCAAGCGCCGATACGGATGGTATTTTTACGGTGCAATACCCGGAGGAGAAAATTCCGGTACCTGAGGAATTTCGTTTTATTCCTTTTTTGGTGTATGAGGAGAAAGATGATGGTTCGGTGTTCTATCGATGTACCTCCTGTGGGATCTGTGCAAAAGTATGCCCAACGCAGTGCATTTGGATAGTTCGTACAACTGATCCTCGCACAGGACGCCCAGTGCCCGAACCAGCTGAATTTTATATTGATGTGGATATTTGCATGAATTGTGGTTTTTGCGCTGAGTATTGTCCTTTTGATGCCATAAAGATGGACCATGACTATGAATTAGCGGTTTATGACCGCCATGCAAATAACATTTATGATAAGAAAAAATTGGGAAAACCGGTATCATATTATGCGTCCATTCGACCAACCAACTATAAGAGAGAGGAAGAACTAAGAGCAGAAGCAGAAGCCCTAAAAGCAGCTAAAAAAACGCCAGCGAATTAACTAACGGATAAAACGTAAAATGAGTAAGTTCAATACCGAAATCTTATTTCCACCTCATTTATTGGTTCATTTGCGGGATTTACGTTCAGAAAAGTGGAGACAATTTGTGGATGAGGTGATTAATAAGCCGGTCGGAGATATTGAGAGGGTTGCGTTTATCTACTTCATGGCCCGCCTGAGTGCTTGTTCAACCTGTCAAGGGGATTCATTAAGAGCAATCCAAGGGTGTAATAAATGCACTCAACAGGTTATCAAGCGTTTCAAAGGAAGCGATGAAGAGCTGATCCAGCTAGCTCATACGTATAAACAAGAAATGTATGGTACACTGACAAGAATGGCCGAAAACAAAAGCGACTAAAGAGGTAAAAATGGTTGAAAAGAAAATAACAAATGAAATGGTTTTGAATGCATTGCGCAGGGTACAAGATCCCGAATTGCATCGTGATGTGGTCACGTTGAACATGATTAAAGATATCGAAATAAATGGCTCGGTGGTTAATTTCCGCTTAGAGTTAACTACCCCAGCATGTCCGCTAAGCTCTCAAATTGAGAGCGAAGCTCGTAAGGCAGTTTTAACGTTAGATGGAGTGTCAGAAGTCAATATTAAGATGGACGCGCGTGTCCCCAACGATGGAAGGGTACGCAATATGCTGTCTTTACCAATCCGCAATGCGATTGCGGTAGGATCGGGAAAAGGAGGGGTTGGCAAGAGCACAATTGCCGTCAACCTTGCAGTGGTTTTAGCTCAGGCAGGCGCTAGAGTAGGATTATTGGATGCGGATATTTACGGTCCTAATTTGCCAACCATGATGGGGGTTCGCTATTTACCCCCGCAAAACAATCAAAAGATTCAACCAGCCGAAGCATACGGCGTAAAATTAATGTCGATTGGTTTCTTAGTGAAACCTGAGCAGGCATTAATTTGGCGTGGTCCCATGCTTCACTCAGCTATCCGCCAATTCTTATCCGATGTGGAATGGGGAGAACTAGATTATTTGGTGGTGGATTTACCCCCAGGCACCGGAGATGCACCGCTGAGCCTGGCTCAATCCTTGCCATTAAGCGGGGGTGTGATCGTCACCTTACCACAGCAAGTTTCACTAGATGATGCCCGGCGGGGATTAGAAATGTTCCGCCAATTGGAGGTTCCGGTATTAGGCGTTATTGAAAACATGAGTTACTTAGAAATGCCAGATGGGACAATACTGGATGTATTCGGTAACGGGGGCGGAATGAAATTAGCAGAACAAGCTGGGGTTTCATTTTTAGGTGCTGTACCAATCGATCCACAAGTACGGGTAGGGAGTGATAATGGTATTCCCGTGGTTATATCCAACCCCGACTCGAATGTATCCAAAAAATTAATCCAGATTAGCCAAGTGATTGCCGCAAAGGTTAGTATTGCCGCATTGCAAGCAGGTCTTGAGATGCGATTAAAATAAACACATGCGACCAAAAATTGTTGGTATCCGTTTTCAGAAAGTTGGCAAGGTATATCACTTCGATGCTTCCGTTATCGCTGATATTGAAGTAGGCGATTTTGCAGTTGTTGAAACTAGCCGGGGACAGCAATTAGGTGAAGTTGTGGCATTTGTTGTCGATCCTCCTCCTCCCCCAGATGGAACTTGGAAACCTATTCTCCGCAAAGCAACGCCGCGTGATTTGGTATTACGGCAAATTTACCAAAAAAAAGAAATAGAAGCGTTGATTAATTGCCGTGCCAAAGTGGTTGAGCTGGGATACCATGGTTTAAAAATAGCTGCTGCGGAATATAGTTTTGATGGTAGTAAATTAGCCATCTTATATAGCACAGAAGCGGAAGGAAAGCTGGATTTAAAACGATTACGCAACGCCATCCAAAGGCTTTATCCTCAAATCCAAATTGAATGGCGATTAATTGGACCACGGGATGTTGCTAAACTGCTGGGCGGTTTTGGTGCGTGTGGTTTGGAAAACCGCTGTTGTTCACGTTTTTTAACTGATTTTAGTCCCATTTCCATTAAGATGGCAAAGGAGCAAGGTATCTCCCTGACGCCCACTGAGATCACCGGGATGTGTGGGCGTCTGCGCTGCTGCCTAGTTTATGAATATGAACAATATGTCGAGGCACGAAAGCATTTACCGAAACGAGGCAAGCATGTTATAACCAACCTAGGTGAAGGAAAAGTAGTGGATGTCTATCCATTGAAAATGTCGGTTATCGTTGAGTTTCCATCTGGTGTCCAACAAGAATTTCCCGTTGCAAATATTCAACCATGGGAAGAGTTAGAGGCAATTAAAAAGAAGGCAGAGGCACCTTGTAACCCAGAGGAAAATGGGAACTGTAACTGTGTAGTTAATGAAAATGGGATATAACGGTATTAGAAAGGTAAATTAGATGTGGAACTCATTCAACCGGAGAACTGGGCAACACCACAACGAATTTGTGTAATTTTGGCTCATCCAGATGATCCGGAATTTTTTTGTGGTGCCTCGATTGCCCGTTGGGTGGAATATGGACATAAGGTTGTGTATTATTTGTTGACCTGCGGCGACAAGGGCACTAAAGACCAGCGTATGAGCGGTAGAGAATTATGTAAATTACGTCAGCAAGAGCAAAAACAAGCCGCAAAACTATTGGGGGTGGATGAGGTTTATTTTCTACAGTATCCGGATGGCTACTTGGTTCCCGATTTAGAATTACGTAAAGCGGTTACCCGTGTTATTCGTCAGGTAAAACCTGATGTACTGGTAACCTGTGACCCCCAAAATTTATTTATCGGTGAAGACCGGATTAACCACCCTGATCATCGCGCTGCTGGACAAGTGGTAATTGATGCAACATTCCCGGCTGCACGCGACCACCTTTATTTTCCGGAATTGCTGAGTGAGGAAAAATTAGAACCTCATCTTGTAAAAGAATTATGGGTTAGTCTTCCAGCCCAACCAAACATCGAAATAGATGTAACGGATTATTGGGATAGAAAAATTCAGGCAATATTGCAGCATAAAAGCCAGATTGCAAACCCGACGGAGTTAATCGAACGAATGAAGAAGCGGGTTGTTGAGGGAAGCACATTAGAGCATCCTCGTTATGTCGAGTTTTTTCGCAGGGTGCAATTTCAGACCTAAGTGGATAGCATTATGGAAAATTGGTTTGAATATTAAATTCAGTAATTTAATCTTTTGCATTTAATTTATTATGGATAAGGAGTAAAAGCTCAAGGAGGAAAAATGCTGACCAAATTTCAAGAACAAAACTTAACAGGTGAAAAGAAGCGAATTGTGAATGATTTTTCACTCACTATCGCCACAGTAAATGGATCAGGATCGCAGACATCTAATGCAACAATCTTACGTTCAATTTTCAAAATGGGTATTCCTGTTTCTGGGAAAAATATCCTACCGTCCAATATCCAGGGCTTACCAACCTGGTACACCATTCGGGTAAATAAGGAGGGTTTCGTCGCCCGGCAAGAGGAGGCTGACATCTTGATCGAAATGAATCCAGCTACTTTTGCTGATGATCTAGCCAAATTAAAATCCGGTGGTGTATTTTTCTATGCTGACCATATTCGTCAGCCAATTGAGCGGGATGATATTTTTGTTTATCCTATGCCGGTAAGAGAGATCGTTCGCCAAGTAGATGTTCCAACCTATTTGAGAGATTATATTGCAAACATGGTTTACGTCGGTATTGTGGCATCCATTCTTGGAATCGAGCTGGATAAAATTCATCAATCTCTTGAATTTCACTTTAAGGGGAAAGCTAAAGCAATTGCAATCAATGATGAGGTAGTCAAACGAGCAGCTGAGTGGGCGAAAGAGAATTTGGTAAAACAAGATCCATTCTACCTAGAGCCTATAGATGTCACTAAGGGATGGATATTAACTGATGGGAATACAGCTGCAGCATTAGGTGCAATTTACGGGGGTGTGCAGTTTGTTTCCTGGTATCCTATTACGCCGGCTACCAGTTTGGCGGAAAATCTTCAGACATATCTTCCGAAGCTGCGAAAAGATCCAGACACGGGTAAAAACACATTTGCAGTCGTTCAGGCAGAGGATGAACTTTCTGCAATTGGAATGGCGATCGGCGCTGGTTGGGGTGGATTACGGGCTATGACTTCCACTTCTGGCCCTGGACTGAGCTTAATGACGGAATACATCGGTTTAGCCTATTATGCTGAAGTGCCGGTTGTCGTTTGGGATGTACAGAGAGTGGGTCCAAGTACCGGGTTACCAACCCGCACCGCCCAAGGAGATTTAACTTTTGTGGCGTTTATGAGCCATGGCGACATAGAGAATATTATATTATTGCCCGGGAACATCAACGAATGTTTCGAGTTCGCATGGCAAGCATTTGATATAGCTGAACAAATTCAAACGCCCGTCATCATCTTATCCGACATGGACTTTGGTATGAACCAGTGGATGGGAAAACCTTTTGAATATCCTAATTCGCCAATGCAACGAGGTAAGGTGCTTTGGGAAGAAGATTTGGAAAAGCTGGATGGAAAATGGGCGCGTTATTTGGATGTAGATGGAGATGGCATCCCGTATCGAACGGTAATAGGCAATCGCCACCCGCGGGCTGCCTACTATACTCGCGGTACAGGGCACGATGAATATGCTGGCTATTCAGAGGAGCCGCAAAATTGGCATGATCTTTTGAACCGCCTCAAAAAGAAGTTCGAAGTTGCGAAAAAGCTCTTACCAAAACCGATAATTGAAACAATGGATTCTTCCGCTATCGGGATTATATCTTTTGGGTCAACAGAACCAGCTGTTCAGGAAACCCGTCAAATCTTGGCTAAAGAGGGCTTACATAGTGATTTCATGCGCATCCGAGCCTATCCTTTTATTGGTGTTGAAAGAGAATTCATTCAAAATCACCCGATAAATTATGTTGTCGAAATGAACCGAGATGGGCAATTACACCAACTGTTAAGGATGGAATATCCAGAATTGGCGGGGAAAATTCGCTCGTTCGCTTATACCGATGGTCTGCCTTTGACAGCGCGACAATTAGTGGATTTTATACATCAAAACGAGGAGCAGTGAGATGCAAGAGAGAGTAGATATTCAAGCGAAAAAGAGCGGGGTAAATGCGATTGGATTAACTAAATCAGACTACCGTGGCAGCCCTTCTACGCTGTGTCAGGGCTGTGGTCATAACTCCATTGCGAGCCAAATCATTGCCGCATGTTATGAGCTAGATATACACCCAGAAGAAATTGTCAAATTTAGTGGCATTGGTTGTTCCAGTAAAAGCACTACGTATTTCCTTAATCGATCGTTTGGATTTAATGGATTACATGGCCGGATGCCTTCTCTAGCCACCGGAGCATTATTCGCCGACTATACTCTAAAAGGCATAGGAGTGAGCGGAGACGGCGATACTGCCAGTATCGGGATGGGACAGTTCAAACATATTTTAAGGCGCAATATGAAGCTAGTTTACATTGTTGAAAATAATGGCGTCTATGGGCTAACCAAAGGCCAATTCTCAGCGACGGCTGATCAAGGATTGGAACTTAAAAGCCATGGAGTAAATCCCTATATGCCCGTTGATATTGCTTGGGAAGCGTTAGTTGGACATGCAACATTTGTGGCTCGATCTTTCGCTGGTGATCCAAAGCAAGTAAAAGAATTAATCAAGGCTGCATTAAGTCATAATGGCGTGGCAGTCCTAGACATTATCAGCCCCTGCGTCACCTTTAATAATGTGGATCATGCCACCCAATCTTATGCCTGGGGTAAGGATCACGAAGCCGCACTGCACGAGCTCTCGTTTGTCCCTCGAGCGGAAGAGATCTTAATCGAATATGATGAAGAAGAAGCCAAAGAGGTTCAGTTGCACGATGGCTCAACAATTCTATTGAGAAAATTAGGCAGAGACTACGATCCTACCGATCGCCAAGCTGCAATCAGAGTGTTAGAGGAAGCCAATTCATGCCAATGCCTTATTACCGGATTAATCTATATTGATACAGATCAACCTTCTATGGTAGACATTTACAATTTGACCGACAAGCCATTAAATCGTTTAACCGAACGGGAGTTAAGACCACCGCGCGGGACATTAGAGGAATTAAACCACCTGTTTTAAATCTGGTGGGTTTTGTTCCAATAGCGATATAAACCAGCTGCGCTCATCCAACTAGGATTGAGGATTTCGAAATATGGTTGTAAGGCAGGATCACAGTGGTTCCTGCCTTTTTTATCGAGCCAGTCTTTCAAGGAATGAGTAAAATCGGATAATGGTAATTGTTCTCGCATTACCCTCGATAGCCAATCTTCCAGCTCAGAAAGGTTTTTATCTAAATTGGCTAGATGAAAAGGGACATCGTTGTAGGTGCCAAAATGAGTCGGAGCTAATATTGCTGGCCGGATAGATTTTATCAAGGCAATGCTGGAGTGCCATTTGACTGGGTTGAATTCGGGTGGGGGCGTAGGAAGTTCAATATGCCTTGATTGGCCGATTCGGATCCCGCCGATATCCCCGCTAAATAAGATCCCATCATACAAAATGCAATTATGATGATCGGCATGACCGGGTGTGTCAAAAACTTGAAATTCAGCGCCGTCAATGCGGATAACTTCTTGATGCTGTGTAGAATGAATCTGCGCTGCTGGAACAGGAAGAAAAGTGCCCCAGAGGAAATCCATTTGTTCACCATAGATTCGCTTTGCACTTTGGAGTAATTTTTCTGGGTTCACTAAATGAGGAGCGCCATTGGGATGAACATGGATGGTGGCGCCTTTTTGAGCCAGCCAGCCGACTGCGCCAGCATGGTCTAAATGAATATGAGTGATAAAAACATCACTAATATCCGTAGGTTTGAGACCATGGTCAGCTAGCTGAGCGGTGAGCTGGGGAATAGTAGAGGCTGGTCCGGTTTCCACGAGCACGGTTGCATGAGGCAACTCAATGAGATATACGGCGATTACCCCAGGAAAAGATAAAAAGTCTAAGTCAATGATAGAAATTTGCGGGCTGAGCACAAAAGCTCCTCTTTGATGAATTTTGGCTTAAAGGTTGCAATCCTTTTAGCAGTTTGTAAGATGGAATTAAATTTAATTTTGGATGTTTTCGTTATTGACATTCACTATAAAAAATGCTATATTTATTGTAATTCTAACCCAAATCTTATTTTTTAAGGAGATATACCATGACACTCGCCCAAGTAGTCTATCAACTATCTACCGATTCCGAATTCGCTGCCCGGATGCAAACCGATCCGGAAGCTGCCCTGGCAGAGAGAGACCTGCAACTCAGCAAAGAAGAGCAGGCTTTCTTGATCCACGGGCTGCGACGAGGAACCAGCTCTAGCGGCCGCACTATCTCTATGGGAGAAGTGGCAGCCTTTGGAGCTGGATGGAGATAAGCGATTTATCAGAGCGCCTTGAGCAAGCCCAAGCTCGTTTAAGAAAAACAGTTGAATCCACTCTGGCAAAGTCGGCGGTATCAGCGGAATATCAGACGGTGATGCTGGCGGCTTTGCCATTATTTTCCGCCGAAAAATATTCTCATAAAAACGAACGCTGGCTGCTCTTGCCCGAATTGTGTTATAAAGCCTGCGGGGGGGAAGATGCTATGGCAGATGCAATCAGCGCAGCCTGGTATTTGTTTTATGTTGCTGCATATATAATGGACCATGCTGAAGATTCAATAGACGGGTTTGAACCAGCCTTACCCATGCCTGCTGGGCAGATGATCAACATTGCATCTGGTCATTTTTTCTTGGCAAATTTAATTTTAATTGAATTCCTCCAATCTGATCCTGCCTCTGCTGCCAGGTCATCCATTGTTAATAATTTTCAAATCCAATTATTACGTATGTGCGATGGACAACAGCGTGATTTAAATACCCAGGATTATACTTTGCGCAAATACTACGATATTGTCCAGCAGAAATCAGGGACTTTTTTTTCTTTAGCCTGTTGGGCTGGAGCACGTCTTGCCACTCATGAAGAAAAAATTTTACAAGCATACGCTAATTTTGGAAGTCATCTAGGGATTCTCATTCAAATATTAGATGATTTAGAGGATTGGCACGATCTGCAAAATGGGAATGGAAAACTAGATTATAAAAAATATCAGCGGATACTGCCCGCGCTGTACGCTGCAGAGGTCATCCCCAGTGAGCAAAGGCGGCATTTCCATGAGATCGTGCTCAAGCTAACCGATGATCCACAAGATGAATTGCTTCATGAGTATATGGATATTGTCGAAAAAGCTGGCGCAGGATTGTATATGTTAACCATGATGATGCGGGAATTTGATTTGGCGCGATCGGCGATCGCTGATATCCATCCCGATAACCCAGCTGACAAGATGCTTCTTTCCATGGTCGGCTCATTGTTAGATGATTAGTTTTTCCTTAATTGATAGTAATTTAGAAATTGGCATAATAATTGCTACAAGTTATTTATCGTAGTAAACTTGTTTCCATTATGTCCACTTTGACCATGCAATCTTCGAAACGGATTCGAATGGGTTTTCCTTTTTTAATTGGGGTGGGGGTCTTTTTCCTGATTGGGTGGGGAATGATGTTGGCTATAATATATCCAGACGAAGGAATCCGCATCTTATCTCCTGAAAATAAAATACTTAATCTCGACTCCCGTATCGCTGAAACATCCTTATTAAAATTAGGGGATAAACTTCTTGAAGTGGATAATAAAAAAATTGCCCAATATTTGCCTATTTTCTCATGGCATTCCGGAAAAAAAGCCGGCGATACAGCGTCATTTGTGATTCAACGCGGCCAGGAAGTTATCCGCTTAACCGTACCCCTTTCCAAACCTAGCGGCGATGAATTAATCAATCGTCTGATGCCATTGATTGTCGCTTTAATCTTTTTGATAGTGGGTTTAGGGATTGAAACCTTTGCTCCTTCCACTGCTGCGACAGAATTAGGCTTTTGGTTCTTTGTGTTTAGCAGTTTATTGCTGACCAGCGGGCAGTTATCCTGGACTGGACCAGCTTTGTTCATCCCTGTTTATAATTTCCTCTGGTGGATCATCGGTCCATTAGCAGTTCATTTCCATTTGTTCTTCCCCCAAGAAGCCAAATTTAGAGCGCGGAATCTGATCCTATTAGGATTATATTCGATTGGTTTACTCGGTGGAATGCTCAATATTTTGTGGGGAAATCATGCTAATCCGAATTCGCAATGGATAGTTCAAGTCTTCACAGCATCCCGCTATTTTCTTGCATCCAATTTGTTGCTTGTCGCAGCATTGCTCTATTACCACTACCATAATGCCGTTGACCCAGGCGTTAGGGCAAAAGTGCGCTTGTTATTGTTGGGTGGATTATTATCGGTTGTTCCTTTTGTTTCCTTTTACATCCTGCCGGAAATATTGATTAGTAAACCAATTCTGCCTCATTCATTTACTTTTATTTGGATAAGCTTTTTGCCATTATCGTATGGATATGCCATTTTTCGTTACCGGGTTATTGAATTCGAAAAGCATGTCAACCGGGGGGCAACGGTTTTATTGGTATTTTCTTTCCTGGTTGGGATTTATATCAGCATCTTTTCGGTGTTAGAGAGGATATTACCCAGTGATATTCTCTATGATCCGGCTTTAAATACCTTTTTGATCTTAAGCCTATCCGCATCTATTTTGCCGCTCTCGAAACGGGTTCAACGGTTAGTAGACACGATGTTTTATGGTGGCTGGTATGATTATCGTTCGGCGATTTTACAAATTACCAGTAATCTAGAGCAGATAACCGACTTAAGGGAACTCGCTTCAACCATAGCCGAGCGATTGACCAACACATTAAGGATTGAGGATGCTTGTATCTTTTTAAGTGATATTGAGGGGGATTTCTCGGTCGTTGAGGTCGCCCCCAAAGACAAACTCTTGAATAAGGGCAATATCAAACCCCTCATTCTGCCCCGCAGCAGTTTAGAATTTTTATTAAAAGTTGGGAAAGAAGAAAAAGTGACCTTGGCGAAAGCATTATCCGCTGCCAAAATTTCACCTGAAGAATACCAACTTCTCAACACCGAACAAGAGCACCTCTGGGTGCCTATTATTGGACATAGCCAGATTAAAGGGTTGCTGGCATTAGGACAAAAATTTGGCGGTGACGTCTTTAGTGCTGAGGATTTAGATATATTAAGGGTTGTAGCGCGAACGCTTGGTCCAATTATTGAGAATATCCATTTACTCAATCAACTACGGAGGTATGCTGGCGAGTTAGAAAAGCGGGTAGAAGAAAGGACTGCACAACTCTATGATGCAAAGGAACGTGTGGAAGCAATTTTGCGCAGCGTTGGCGATGGGGTGGTCGTTATGGATCTCACCGGGGTAATAGAAACGGTTAACGATACCATGCTCAGCCAGTCCTCATATTCCATGGCGGAGCTGGTTGGAGTGAATTATCTCGATTGGTTGCGCCGCTATAACGACGCAGAGGTGATTCAGTCTATCCGGGATGATTTACAAAAAGGATTAATCTGGACCGGCGAATTAATTCATGCTCGCAAGAATGGCAAACAGTATGATATATTACTCAGTATTGCCCCAGTTCGTGATCAACACGGAAAAATTGTCAATTATGTAGCTACCCAACGCGATATTACTTTCCGAAAAGAGCTTGATCGGATCAAAGATGCTTTTGTTGCCGACGTATCCCATGAATTACGAACACCTACCACCAACATCACTTTATATTTAGAACTGCTTGAGGGAGCGCCCGACGCCAAACGTGCAGAATATCTTCGAGTGCTCAAAGAGCAAACGTTATTGCTGCGCCAACTGGTAGAAGACATCCTGGATCTCTCTCGATTAGCGATCGGGAAGACGAAAAAGGTTGAATATAACCCTGTTGATTTGAATTTAATTATTGACCAGTCCATTACTGCATACCATCCATCAGCAACGATGAATGGGATAGATTTACAGTTTGATAAGGATGATGATTTACCATTTGTCCGCGGTGAAATGAATCAAATAGCAAGGGTGGTTAATAATCTGATCGGAAATGCAATAAATTACACCAATCATGGTTTCGTCCGTGTTCGCGCCTATCAACAAGACCGTTTTATTTGTTTGGAAGTTCAAGACAGCGGTATCGGGATTGCTGAAGAAGATTTGCCCCATATATTTGAACGATTCTATCGTGGCCAGCAAGTACGACAAACGAAAAAACACGGGACAGGATTAGGGTTAGCAATAGTGAATGAGATAATCGATCTTCTAGGTGGGAAAATAGAAGTTGAAAGTCAAGAAAATCAAGGCAGTACGTTTCGGATTTTCCTGCCGGTTTGGGAATCATGATAGCCAGCAAAGGAGAAAGGATGGTCTATCAGATTTTTACAGTTTCGGACGCATCTGGTGCAACTGCAGAACGAGTGGTTCAGGCAGCGTTAGTGCAATTTGATGCAGAAGGCGTCTCGATCATCCGCATTGGTGAGGTGCGCACTAAGTCCCAGATCCAGGAAATTATCCAACGAGCTGCCAAGAATAATGGACTAATCGTACATACCTTAGTTTCAGAAGAACTCCGTCACGCTATATTAAACGAAGGCAGAGCTGTTAACGTCCCAACGATAGATTTAATGGGACCTTTATTGGCTCGATTGACTGATATGTTTTCTTTGAAACCGAAAGGGATTCCGGGTGGTCTGCATCCGTTCGATCGGAGTTACTTACAAAGGATCGATGCAATTGATTATACTGTCCGGCATGATGATGGCAAAAACCCCCATGAGTTAGATAAAGCTGAGATTGTATTAGTAGGGGTATCGCGTACCTCTAAAACGCCACTGAGTATCTACTTAGCTTATCGGGGTTGGAAGGTTGCCAATGTTCCAATAGCATTGGGAATAGAACCGCCAAAAGAGCTTTTCCGACTTCCAAAGCGGCGGGTTGTGGGTTTGATAATCCGTCCCGAACGACTTGCCGAATTGAGGCGCGCCCGCGTAGAACATATTGGGACAGTGCCAGAAGGGTATGCAGATTTGGAATATATCAAAAAGGAGATGATGTATGCTTATCAAATCTTCGAGCGCCGAAAAGATTGGCCACTAGTTGATGTAACTGTTAAGCCAATTGAAGAGACGGCTTCGGAGATTGTTACGTTATTACACCACTCTCTATACCGAGATGAGCCTTCAATATAATGGAACTGTTTTTACCAGTGTTCCCAATGGACTGTATCAGCGAAGGACCTGCGTCCTCCTTTCACCGGGGGAGCGGTTAAAACCACCTCGTTCAGGGGGTATCCGAAGGAAATAGCAACATTGAGATAGAAGTCTTCCGGGAAACCTAATAAAGTTCTCGCTTTTTCGGGTTGATAAATCGTGGCAAGACAAGAACCGACTCCTAACTCCCAGGCAGCTAATTGCATATAAGCTGCTGCCTGGCCGGCATCGAACATAATCGAGAAACGGATAGCTGGATCAACCGTTAAGATCGCCACAGCTAAAGCAGCTCCGGCGAGATGGCTAGCCCATTCTCCTAGTCGCGCCATTTCTGCAAGGGTTTCCTTCTTTCTGATGGCGATGAAATGCCAAGGTTGGGTGTTCTTGGCTGATTGGGCACGCCGACCAGCGTTTAGAATAGCAAACACAACATCATCTGGCAAAGGTACATCTTTGAACTTTCGGACTGCCCGTTTATACTTGATCGCATCGGAAACGTTCATATTTCTATCCGTTTTATGGAAAATCCTTTTAATTTGTGTTTTTTATGAAAAGCTTTCTATATCAAATGCGCTAAAAAATTTTTGAATGTTAACATTTTCGCGGAAGAGATCTAAATACATTTGAAGTTTATGTGGCTGACCAAGTCGGGTTTTACCCAGTATTTTTTCTAAATTTTCAATAGTTTCCATCGTATTGGATGGTACCAGTAAAATTGGCACACCCAGGTCTTCAGCTTGACGAACGATTAGAGGACTAGGATGGAGATTGCCGGTTAATATCAAACAGGTTGTTGAAGTTTCCAGGGCAGCCAATTGGATGTCGGTGCGGTCACCACCGGTTATTACAGCTTTATTGCTTTGTTTGCGAAAACGGCTCAAGGCAGCTTCGGCAGTCATAGCGCCAATTGTTAGGTTCTCAATGGTGGCGTTAGGATTGGTAATTTTTGTAAGGACTTGTGGATGAAGCATCTCAATGACTTCAATTACAGTCAAGGCTGCCAGCCGATTTTCTTCGGGGATAGCTGCGAGGATCGGCACTCCCATTTCTTCTAATTGGCTACAGCGTTTTTCTTTGATTAGTCCATAAACTTCTAAGGGAATACGATTGATAATCACCCCTTTTAAGGATTCGCCCAGCAGTGATTTAGCAAAGAGCGCGGTATCAAATAATTTCAACTCATCTTGAAAATGGATTACTAACAGTCCGCAGCATCCAAATGAAGCCACAGACTGATAAGCAGAAATGCCTAGGGAAAATCCATCTTGGAATGTGGCGCCTCCTTCGATCAATAAAATATCTAATTTATCGGTAAGGCTTTCAAATAAAGCGCTAATTCGTTGCGGAAGATCCAAACGATATTCTTCGCTAAAGAGGTCGCGATATTTGTCCGGTGTCACGAATACCCCATTTTGGTCAAATGTAGTCATGATCGTTGGCAAAGCTTTTTGAACGAATAGGGTATCTTCATCCATCCATTGATTTCCAGAACGGATTGCAGAGAAATATAATGGTTTGAAGTATCCCACGCGCAAGCCTTTTTCGATAAATTCTTTCCCAATCGCTAAAGCTAAAGCAGTTTTGCCGGAAAAGGGATCGGACGAGAATATCAAGATTGGTTTCATGTTTTGCTCCTTCTTAACTATATTTCCTTTTCTATCAACCCAGGATGATGCGCAAGTCCAATGCTAAGGCACCCTGGCCGGAAGGATATACCATTAATGGATTAATATCCAGCTCGGCAATTTCGGGAAAATCCAGCACTAGCTGGTTGACGCGTAATAGCGTGTCAATGATTGCCTCTTTGTCGAGCGGCGGTTTTCCGCGCAGCCCCTCTAAAATAGAATGGGCGCGAATTTCATTAATCATTTCCATAGCATCTATACGGTTTATAGGAGCAATCCGAAAACTAACATCTTTGAGCGCTTCCACGAATACCCCACCCAATCCAAAGGTTAATAGGGGTCCGAATTGAGGGTCGCGGTTCATCCCAATTAGCACCTCACTCCCGCCTGGCGCTGCCATCTTCTGGACTAAACAGCCCCAGATGCGGGCATCGGGTAAATATCTTTGGGCGCGGTAGGTGATTAGTTCAAAGGCATCAATGACTTCGCTCGGGGAGTTCAGATTGATTTTCACCCCACCCATATCGGTTTTGTGCAGGATATCTGGTGAGGCAATTTTTAACACTACCGGAAAACTGAACCGTTGCGCAAATTCCACTGCTTCTTGGGCTGTCTTGGCTAGTTGACTGCTAGGAATTTTTATGCCATAGGTTTGAGCAATAAGTTGACTTTCACTTTCAGTGATGGCAATTCGATTTTCTTTTCGTACTTGTTCGATGAGTTGTTTTACTGGTCGGTTATCAATTTGGAACGGTAATTCATTGGGAGGTTCTACTTGATGAAGGATAGCATAGGATTTTGCCATTGCTTTAAATGCTAGAGCTGCTCGTTCAGGAAATGGAAAATTGGGAATGTTATACTGATTGAGTATCTCAATGCCCGGTTTAACCTTGGCTTCACCCATAAAGCAAGCTAGGATTGGTTTGGTTGATTTCAATCCAATATTACCGATGACATGGGCAGTTTGTTCAATTTCAGTCATCGCTTGGGGGGTGAGGATGATCAATAACCCATTTACGTTGCTGTCTTTGCTGACAATTTCTAAAGCAATGCGAAATCTTTCAGCTAATGCATCTCCTAAAACATCAACTGGGTTTGCTGCGCTGGCAGCGTCGGGAAGGACTTGCTCTAATTTTTGAATCGTCTCCACCTGTAATCTGGCAATCGTCAACCCGGCTCGTTCGAGTGCATCTGTTGCTAAAATACCTGGTCCACCGGCATTGGTGATAATGGCGATTGATTTTCCAACGAGAGGTGGTTGGTAAGCGATTGCAAGCGCCATATCGAATAAATCCTGCATAGATTCAGCCCGCAGGATACCGGCTTGCTCGAAAGCAGCTTGATATGCTTGTTCTGATCCGGCTAGAGAACCAGTGTGGGATGCAACTGCTCGAGATCCAGATTGGGTTATTCCAGATTTAATGGCAATAATTGGTTTAACTTTCGAAACACTCTTGCTCACTTGGATAAATTCTTTTCCGTTGGGCAAGCCTTCGGTATAAATCATAATCACTCGACTGGCTGGATCGTCTTGTAAATATTGCAGTAATTCGATTTCTGATATATCGGCTTTGTTACCTAAACTAATAAACTTTGCCAGTCCTAATTGGCCAGCCATCGCGATATCGAGAACAGCGGTGCCCAAGGCTCCGGATTGACTGATAAAGGTCATTGGTCCCCCTGGAGGCATTCCAGCGGCAAAGGAGGCGTTGAGAGGGGTTTGGGTGTCGATAATCCCTAAACAGTTTGGTCCAATCAGTCGAATGTGGTATTGGCGGGCGATGCTAATTAATTCTTGTTCTCGATCAAAACCTTCTTTACCAGCTTCACGAAAACCAGCGCTAATGACAATTGCAGCGGGGATTTTCTTCTCGCCACACTGTTTCATGGCTTCCGGAACCAAAGAATAGGGGATGACGATGACAGCTAAATCAATCTGATCGGGAACATCTAAAATAGATTGATAACACTTCAAACCTAAGATCTCAGCAGTGGTTAAATTAATGGGATAAATGTTTCCTTTATACCCACCTTTGAGAAGATTGCGAACAACCGCATATCCTAATTTTTCGGGGTTGGCTGAGGCCCCGATTACAGCTACAGTGTGGGGATGGAAAAATTTAGAGAGATTCGCGGTCATTTATTTTGTAAGTAGATGAGAACGATAGTTTTTTGATCATTCGGGTTTATCGTGATGGTGATGGTCGCCAACCGGTTATTTTTCGTATAGGTAAGAACATTGGCAATATTGCTCTCAGTTGACTCTTTTGGTGAAAAGTTCCATCCATAATCAGGCATCTTATTTTTATAGAACTTTAGCACATCTTTTATGGAAACTGGGGTAATAAATGATACCGTGTCATTCGTTTCAACCAAGTTTTCTTGTTCACCTTCAAATGGTGGGATGTCTTGGGGTTTGGTGTTTAATGCGTTGGGGATTTGAGTCAGGAGTGCTTGAGCAGTAGATTCTAACACTGGTCCTTCATTAGTCGCAAACGATTGCAGGGTAGCTTGGAGAGATGGACCCTGCTCGGTTAATGCGGCTTCAACGGTCGGGATTAACGGATGGGCGCTTGCGGTGGTTGCCAAAGCTTGGGCAGTTTCTAGCACACCTTCCCCTTGGACTTGGGTTACTAGTGCTTTAGCTGTTCCAAGATATTCAGTATTTCCAGCCAGATTTTCTGCGGTCGCCTTCATGAGATTCAACTCTTGTTGTAATCCGCTAAAGAAGTTGCAGGAGAGGGTGAGCGCGAGGACCGCGCCCAAAAAAGCAATAAAATTTAAATTATGTTTTTTGTTCATATCACTCCTGA
>DYKV01000199.1 GCA_020722415.1 Anaerolinea sp. | reverse complement strand
ATTTTCCTGGTATAGCTGTTATGAATGTAATTCCTGCTCGAGATGGCTCTTCCGAGAGATCACTTCCAGATGCGAAAAGAAGAAATTGATTTTGCTGAATAAATATCGTAGCGTGCTTCAATTCTGATTACTGCTAACCCAATCTCTGACGAATAAAAATTGAAACTAAACTTTGCTAAACCGTTGTTATCGGTAGGGAGAGGAAATGGAGCTGGTAATTGTTGTCCATCAGGGAGATTGACAATGGCTCCGACTAACGCATTGGTCACTGGTAGATTGTTTTGGTCCTGAACAATAACATACACTGTTTGACTATCTGTTTGGGCTGTGACGGCCGACTCGGTGAAACCATGAATTTGTAAACGGCGAACGACTTGGGGAGCGTTGTTGCCGGGCATGAGTGGAGCCAATAAGCGCCGATCTTCACCAGATAATTCGAAGAATCGTCTTCCTAAATCAGAAATTTGGACTTTGTTGCTCCCCGAACCATTCCCGTGCCATTCAAAGCGGCTAAGTTGGAAATATTGTACAATCAGGTCGTCTTGCGTTTCCAGATTAGAGATAGGATATCCGAAAACCCGCACGCCTCCTAATTGGTTGAAGGTATCTAAAAAACTATAGCAAACGGCATAACCTGTTTCAACAAAACTCCTACAGCCAGAGAGAGGAGTGTTGATGCCAAGCGGGAGACCCGGTTGGTAGGCATGCATCAATTCACCGATCGGGGTTACTTTAACTTGTAACTCCGGCGGATTTTCGGGGTATAGTTCGAAGCGGGTCTTTTCAAAATATTGGGTAAGCCTTTTCGAAGAGGGAGAATAGAAAGCTTCGGTGATTGGAGCGCCATAAATCAACTCGGCGTTAGGAGTATCATTATATTTCGTCAAGAAATTGCCACCAAGGAAATGTCCCGTCTCTGGAAAATAACGCGGTACATCTGCTGCAACTGCTGATGAGGGGTGAGAAAATAGGTTAATCAGACTGCTTAATGCGCAAATCAAAAGGAAGCGGAAAAAGAAACGGAAATAAAATCTTTTTTCCATATTTTTATTATATACAAATAATTATGAAAATGCAATAGATTTGGCTAAAATCTTGCAACGAGAATCCATTTTCTGCTATCGTTTCATATAAATGAATAAATCTTGACAGAATGGCGTGGAAGACATGCCTGGTTAAGCTTGTTTCGAATGTATAATTATTTGTGAAAGGAATACAAACTAGTCACGGATGAGCGTAACTTCCAGCGCTAATTAGGGCTACAGTTTGTGCCATTGGGCATGGATGAACAAGCTTTGATTCAATTCGCTCAGCAAGGGGATTTGGATTCTTTTAACCGATTGGTATTGCTTTATCAAGACTTGATTTATACCCATGCTTACCGAATGCTCGGCGATCCAGAAGCCGCAGATGATGCAGCGCAAGAATGTTTTATATCAGCTTATCGCGCGATAGCTACCTTTCGGGGAGGCTCCTTTAAAGCATGGTTATTGCGGATTGTCAGAAACCAGTGTTATGATGAATTACGCCATCGGAAAAGACACCCAACAATTCCATTAGAACCGCAAAACACGGAAGCGGAAGAAATTGAAACAGCACAATGGATGATTGACCCCGTTGATTCACCTGAAGATACGATAGCTCAAAAAGCTCTCCAGCAGGCGATTCAGAAATGTTTGGATGAGCTCCCCGAAGAATTTCGGAGTGTTGTGGTGATTGTGGATATAGATGGATGCGATTATGCTGAAGCTGCCCAAGTTTTATCAAAACCGATTGGTACGATAAAAAGTCGCCTTGCCAGGGCTCGCTACCGCCTGCAAGATTGTCTGCAGGGTTTTTGGGAACTCTTACCTGCTCGATTTCGTTTATTGACTGAGGGCAAAATATGAAAAATAGCCTACCTCTGCAAAGCGATCTTGAAACTATTTCAGCATATCTAGATGGGGAAGTAACGCCGGAAGAAAAGCGGATGTTTGCAGAGCGCCTAAAGTATGAGAAGGAATTGCAGGAATTGTATGAGCGACTAAGCCGTACCCGCGCGATATTAAGGGCTCAGCCTTTGCTGCGTGCTCCGCGGAACTATACCGTGCAACCCCAGATGGTTCAACAAAAGAAATCGGTTTGGAATGTGTTTGTCAACCGCAATCGGCTTTTCCAAACCGCCTCTGCGGTTTTAAGTATCGTCTTTGGTATTTGGTTTTGTTTAAATATTTTGCTGATTAATCAACAAAAAGGTTTACCAATGCTGTCTGCCCCAGCTCCGGTTTATGAATCAGCACCGCAAGTGTCTTATCCAGAGGCTGTTATAGAAGAACCACCACTGTTAAATCGTGAAGCGAGCACACCTGCTAATGAACCAAGGTTGATGGCTGTACCAACCAACGCACTAAATTTGGAAGCTCCCTATCCATCCATACCCGAGAGTGGAGGATTAGGCAGCGGAGAAATAACATCAACCCAGGTTATCACCCCAACACCATTAATGAAATCATTCTCAGCGGCAACCGAAATACCTCCTATGTCTGACCAGAGCTCGGCTATGACTGCCACATTGCCGGAAACATACCCAGCCGCCATACAAGCTGGACAACCAGAAAATGCGCAACCGGGCAACCGGATAACTTTATCCGGGTCAGACGCACTCGAAAGTCAGCAAACCGAATCTAACCCTGGCTGGCTATTGCTTCAGGTTGTCTTGGCGGTTTTGACCATTTTATTTGGGGGGTTGACATTCTACTTCTATAAACAAAGGGAGAAGATCAGTTGAGCATCGTTAATGATGAAGTTAACTATTGTATTCAATGCGGCACCAAGTTAAATCAGAAAATAAAATTTGGAAAATTGCGGCCGGTATGCCCGAAGTGCGGGTGGATTTACTTTGCTGATCCGAAAGTTGCTGTGGCGGTATTAATCATCAAAAATAGCAAAATCTTACTAGCCCGCAGAGTTAATGTGCCTGGGCAGGGACGCTGGACCTTGCCGGCTGGTTTTGTGGATGCGGGTGAAGACCCGCGTCTGGCAGCCCAACGAGAATGTAAAGAAGAGACTGGATTGGATGTAGAGATCATAGATTTATTCGATGTGCTCTACGGTCAAGAGCATGTGCGTGGTGCGCATATTTTGATCGTCTATCGGGGTGAGATCCGTTCGGGCGAGATGAGCGCTGCGGATGATGTGGATCAAGTAGCTTTTTTCCCGCTCGATTCTTTACCAGAATTAGCTTTTTCTACGACAGAACAAATCATTCGGAAAGCACAAAAAATATCAAATTGCGAGAAAATGAAATAGTTGACTGGATTCGGCGATGACCCATAACTTTCTGGGGGAAATGATCCTGCTTATGGTTGTTCACCGTCTTTTAATGGATAAATCATCAAGCCACCGACTAAGGCTGGGTGAGGAAATGATTTTTAAGCGTGTAATGCACATAATTCTCTATGAGACGGGTAACTTGTTCTCGTAGATAAGTGTGAGAAGAATATGTCTGAATGATCACTCGGCCACCCAGACAAGTGGCTAAAACTCCATGATCGGATTTTGAGGTGGCGATATTCCCAGCCAACATCGTTGCATCACCACTTCCGGTCAATTTAAGTAAATCTCCTTGGTCGTTGGTAGGCCAAAAATAATTAAAATTCCGTAATGATATACCCGAGTTTGGTTCATTGAATATCGGATGACCGGTTACCAAAGGCCATACCGATAAATCTGCCACACCTGCTAAATCCTGGAAAAACCAATCTCGATATATTCCAATTCCACATTTGGCTAATATTGGGGCAACTTTACCACTTGATAAATCATCCAAATCCCAATGTTCGATAATAACTGCAGTTCCTCTATTGATGTGATCCAACAAATATTGGAAAAATTCACCTTGCACAACATTGCGGTTCTCTGATGCAGCAATGATGAGATCCCAATTGCTACCTAAGAGGTCTTCTTTGAACCAACCCAAAGCGCTTCCATCCCCTTTATATTTATATCCACCCATATCCAGTGCTTCTTTATAATATTCTAGTTGACCTGTACCAGCCATGTCTTCGTAAAGCAGGATTTTAGCGGATTTAATTTTGTTTTCCAGATCAGCTGAAGACATGCCTTCCGTTGGCGGAACTGTGTTGATAACAGAATCACCGGTGGGTTGAACGGGTTGACTTTGGGTTGGAGGTATTGCCAGCGCAGCTTGAGTGAGCTTCAGGCTTTGGTCAGCCACCAAAGTTGCTTGAATATCTTGGGCTATTTGTGTTTTCCCAAGCGCATCAGAAGTTTGTTGTTGCATTTGGTTACTTTGTTGTGCCAGCAGGGTTTGTTGAATGCCGAGGGAGGTTTGCGTTTGAAGAAGAGAACTATCGGAAGCATTGCTTAAAGTGCAGCTAAGACTAACCAGGAATAAAATCAGTAACCCGAAAAATATTCGGTTGGATTGGTGTCCAATAAGAAAGGAATGGATTCTCTTCATGCCAGTACTCCTCAGAAAGAAATGAGATTCTTATTCATCGACTTTTATAGGTTATTCTTGGGAACAGTGGGGGGAAGGTTGAAAAAGTATAAACTATAAAACCGAATGTTTGTCTTGTGTTTGCGAGTTTCCGTTTATAAAGTTCTGCCCTACAATAAAGAATATTGCGGGATAAATGAAATGTTATTTGCAGTTCGCTCTATACTATTTCATTATACACGAGAAGGTATTTAAACAAGCATTAACTTTGAAAGCCATTTAGCTAATTCGCAAATTATTATATTGAGTGCGGTG
>DYKV01000198.1 GCA_020722415.1 Anaerolinea sp. | reverse complement strand
GAATAGATAATTTTTACCCGACCTCGATTCGTTCGAACTGGCTGTTATACAATTCGGCATAAAAACCGCCTTGGGCTAGCAAATGTTCATGGGTTCCTTGTTCAACGATGTCCCCATCGCGGATAACCAGAATCCAATCCGCGTCCCGGATAGTTGATAGTCGGTGGGCAATGATAAAACTGGTGCGTCCTTCCATCAGGTTAAGCATTGCTTGTTGGATGAGCACTTCGGTGTGGGTATCTACTGAGCTGGTAGCTTCATCTAAAATAAGCATGGGGGGGTCAGCCAGAATTGCCCGGGCAATGGTGAGCAGCTGCTTTTGCCCTTGGGAAAGATTGGTGGTCTCTTCATTGAGCTCCATCTGATACCCGCCAGGCAGCGTGCGCACAAAATGATCTACATGAGCTGCTTTGGCAGCCGCGATGACTTCTTCTTCGGTTGCTTCCGGTTTACTATAACGGATGTTATCCATCAACGTACCGCCGAACAACCAGGTGTCTTGAAGCACCATTCCGAACATCCGCCGCAAATCTGCGCGGCGAAATTGGCGTATGTCATAGCCATCAATCAGGATCGCCCCATCATTTACATCATAGAAACGCATAAGCAACTTGACCAATGTGGTCTTTCCTGCGCCGGTTGGACCGACTATAGCGATGCGTTGCCCGGGTTGGATTACTGCAGAAAAGTCCTTAATGATGATTTTATCCGGGCTATACCCAAAACGGACATGATCAAAGGTGACCTGGCCGGTCACATTGCTCAATTGAATGGGGTTTTCGGTGTCAGGGATTTCATCCTCTTCTTCCAGAAATTCAAAAACTCGTTCTGCAGCGGCTGCTGTCTGTTGCAGTATATTGGATATATTGGCTAGTTGAGTTATCGGTTGGGTGAAGTTCCGCACATATTGGATGAATGCTTGAATGTCACCGACGGTGATCACATTGCGAACAGCAAGATAACCGCCCATGATCACGACACCGACATACCCTAAGTTACCGATAAAATTCATCACTGGCATCATAATTCCGGAGAGGAATTGTGATTTCCAGGCTGAGGAGTAGAGTGTGTCATTGAGAACCCGAAATGTTTCGATACTGCGTTGTTCCCCGTTAAAAGCTTTTACAACGATATGGCCGCCAAACATTTCCTCGATATGGCCGTTAACATGCCCGAGATAATTTTGTTGTTCTTTGAAATAAATCTGAGAACGATTGACAATGAAGCGGACAACGAATAAGCTTAATGGCAGAACCAGCAATGCCACTAAGGTCATCTGCCAGCTAATTGTCAACATCATGATTAATACCCCAACCACAGTGACAACCGACGTGATGATTTGGGAAAGAGATTGACTGAGAGTTTGGTTGACGGTATCCACATCATTGGTAATGCGCGCAATAATTTCACCATGATTCGTACCATCGAAATACTTTAGGGGCATCTGGTTGATTTTCTCGGCAATGTTTCTCCGAAAGCGATAGGTGATATTGACCGCAACACCGGTCATGATCCAGCCTTGGATAAAAGCCAATAAAGCAGAGAGAATGTATAGCCCCAGAGCGGTCAGCAAGATCCGTCCAATGGCGTTGAAATCAATCCCTTTGCCGCTGCCAGAGATTTGACCGATAACACCTTCAAAGAGCGTGGTGGTTGCTTGCCCCAAGATTTTAGGACCAAGAATGGAAAAAGATGTTGAAGCGATTGCCAATAAAATGGCGAAAGAGGTAACGATTTTATAGGGTCCAAGATACTGGATCAGCTTGCGCATTGTCCCCTTGAAATCTTTGGCGTTTTCTCCTTTAATCATTGCCGTTGGTCCACCACGATGGCCCATCATCGCTCCAGGAGAAATGCTTTGGCGCATGGGGTTTGTTCGACTGCCAGCATTTTGATTTAATTCGGCTGGTTTGGAACCGTTTCCACCTGGAATGGGTTTCAGCGGGTTAGAAGTGGGTTGGTTGGTCATGCTAATTCCTCCTGCGTGAGTTGCGATAAGGCAATGTTCCGGTAAACCTCGCAGGTCTCCATGAGTTCTCTATGTTTACCCTTGCCAACCACACGACCTTCATCCAGCACAATGATCTGGTCGGCATCTTTGATAGTAGCCACTCGTTGGGTGACGATAAAGATGGTGCTTTTGCCAACATATTTCTTGAGCGCCCGTCGCAGAGTTATATCGGTCTTATAATCGAGAGCGGAAAAACTATCATCGAAGATATAAATTGGGGCTTTCTTGACTAAAGCACGGGCGATCGCCAACCTTTGGCGCTGCCCGCCAGAGACATTGATCCCGCCTTGGGCAATTTCCGCTTGAAAACCTTTTGGATTGGTGTTGATAAATTCAGCTGCTTGGGCGATTTCGGCAGCCAGTTGGAGCTCCTCTTCCGTTGCATTCTCATCTCCGTAAAGCAGGTTGCTTTCGATTGTCCCGGAGAAGAGATTGCTTTTTTGGGGCACATAGCCGATTTTTGAGCGTAATTCACGCTGGGTTACATCGCGGATATCAATACCATCGATTGTAATGGCACCACAGGTGACATCATAGAAGCGCGGGATTAAATTGACAATGGTGGATTTTCCTGAACCAGTTGTGCCGATGAATGCGGTGGTCTCGCCAGGGCGGACAACTAGGTTGATATCATCGAGCACGTTTTCTTCTGCGTCTGGATAGTGAAAACAAACTTGTTTGAATTCAACCAAACCCTTGAAAGGTTCTGGGAAATGTTTTGGTTTAATCGGGTCGTTGATGGTGGGTTTTGTCTCCAATACATCTGCAATCCGATCAGCGGAGATAGATGCGCGCGGTAGGATGATGAACATCATAGACATGAACATAAAGGCGAAGAATATTTGCATGGTGTATTGCATAAAAGCCATCATGTTCCCTACCTGGATGGAGGTTTGGGCAACTTGATGGGAACCAACCCAAATAACGAGAATAGATATCCCGCTCATCAAGAACATCATTAACGGCATCATGATGACCATTACCCGGCTGACAAACAAAGAGGTACGGGTGAGATCTAGATTGGCTTTTTCAAAACGTTCTTCTTCGAAATCCTGGCGGTTGAAAGCCCGTACTACCATCATGCCTTCCAGATTTTCGCGCACCACCCGATTTAATCGGTCAATCAAAGATTGGATCAGTTTAAATCGCGGTAGGGTGATGGAGAATACAGAGATAACAATGCCGATCAAGACGATCACCATCATTGCCACAATCCACCACATCGAAGCGGCTATATTAATCGCCCGAATCAGACCCCCAACCCCAATGATCGGCGCGTAAAATACCATCCGCATCATCAACATGGTGACCATTTGAATTTGGGTTAGGTCATTGGTGGAGCGGGTAATCAGAGAGGCGGTGGAAAATTTTTCCATTTCCGCGTTCGAGAATCCTGAAACTCGTTCGAAGAAAGCTTCCCGTAAATCGCGAGTAAACCCAGCGGCAACTCGGGCTGCTAAAAAACCCACCAGAATTGTGGCAGTGACGGAGATCAAAGTGATCCCTAACATTAAACCGCCGGTTTTAAGAATATAGTTGTTTTGCAAGGTTGTTAGATTAACTCCCAAGGCGGTGTACTCGGCTTTCACCGCTGCGATGCTCATTTGGACGATCATGCTCTCACTCATGCTCTTAAAACGGGACTGGATGGCGTTTATCAGCGGAGCGCGTTGGTCTGCGGGCAGATTGGCGAACATTTGATAGAAATTTGGCGGTAGTTTGCTGAAATCAAAACCGAGACTCTTTCCCATTGCTTGGGCTTGGGCGGGGTCTGCTAAAACACGATCCAAAAAAGAAACGGTCAACAACCCACGGGCGAGGATCGGGTTTAGCGCTTTGATCTGGCTGGAATCAAGCGGTTTGCGAATATAAATAGGTTCTTTTGTTAAAATAGGATATTGGCTGAGATAAGTTTGATAGTCGGGCGAGTTTTTATCAATCAAAGAATAGGCTGAATCAACCAGACTCTGCTCATCTTTGGTGAGGAAGAGACGGATTTTGTCTAGGGTTGATTTGCGCATTGCCATTGGAATGGCGTTCTCAATTCCGCCTTGTTGGATACCATTGTTGACGATGCGAGACATGTAATCGGGCAAAGCCAAATCGGCGTTTGCTTGGATAAAGAGTAAAAGAATTGCCCCGGAAATCAGGAGCAAATAAGGTTTCAGATAACGAGCGATGCGGGTCATAGTGATTTCTTTTGCAGATCCATCAGAGTCCGAAATCCAGTAAGATCTGCATCATCCTCTCCTAATAATTTAGATTTTTCAATTAATAATTGCAACGCCTGGTGGAGTTGTTCTTGTTCAGCGGGGGTGAAGAGTGCTGCTAACTGGTTAAGCCAGCCCTGACGGGCTTGGATGCTGTCTTGCAGAATTCGGTTGCCTTGCTCAGTCAACACGATTCGCTTGTTACGTCGGTCTTGAGGGTCTTCACTGCGCTGAACCAAGCCCTGTTGGACCAGTTTTTCGAGGAGTTGACTGGCAGCTGCACTGGTGATGCCCAGCTCATCTCCCAAATCGGAAACGCCGCATGCACCTTTATGACTAATCCGAAAGAGGGCGTTAATTTGGGCCATGGAGAAATTATTTTCCTTGGCAAAGCGCATAAAATTATGCATAGAATGACGCATGATCACGCGCATCCATTGATGAAGGGATTCGGCTAAAAGATTTTCCATATATAAGCCCTCTTTATATTTAAGCAAACTTAATTATAAAGGGTTGCTAAAGATTGTCAAGATGGGATTTGAGG
>DYKV01000197.1 GCA_020722415.1 Anaerolinea sp. | reverse complement strand
GTTATGAGCTCGGCGAAAAATAGCACCAATTTCGAGTAAAATTGCTTCCATGGCAATGTTAATCATCATTCGTGGAGCTGGCGAATTAGCTAGCGGGGTTGCTTTTCGCTTACATAAAGTTGGCCTTAAAGTAATTATGACCGAGTTAGAAAAACCGGTGGCAGTACGCCGATTTGTCTCCTTTTCCGAAGCAGTCTATGAAAGCCAATGGACAATCGAGGGGATTACCGCTAAATTAGTAAAAGACCCCACCGATACACTTAAGATTTTGCAGGTTATGTCCAAGGGTGTCATTCCGGTTTTAATTGACCCTCAAGGTGAATCTATTGGCGCCTTACACCCCACGGTTGTGATTGATGCGCGGATGTTGAAACAGAATGTCGAATTAATCCCGCAGCGGGTGAACCTGATTATTGGGTTGGGCCCAGGTTTTATCGCTGGAAAAAACTGCCATGTTGCAATTGAAACCAATCGGGGTCACACCCTTGGCCGGGTTTATTGGGAAGGCGCTCCAATGGCAGATACCGGGATCCCTGATGTAATGGGAACACAGCGCGAAAAACGCGTCTTACGCGCTCCACGAGATGGAATTTTTTATCCGAAGGTAAACATAACCGATCATGTCGAATCGGGCAAGCTAGTCGCCCAGGTGGATGATCAACCCATCCATGCTCCTTTTGCCGGAGTTGTCCGTGGTATTTTACGTGAGGGAACCTCAGTGACCCAAAATCTTAAGGTTGGTGATATTGATCCACGGGACGACGCTAGATACTGCACTTTAGTATCGGATAAAGCGATGGCAATCGGTGGAGCAGTCTTAGAAGCCATCCTCTCGAAACCCAATCTTCGCCCTTATCTCTGGTCTTAATAATATTGCTGTGCAATCAGAACACAACTCTGATTTATCCTTAATCACTGCTTTCCGGATCACCCAAGATGTTCAATTGGCATTGGTGGGGGCAGGGGGTAAAACTCAGACCATGTTCCAACTGGCAAATGAATTAGCTATCCATTCTCCGACGGTCCTAGTGACCACTTCAACCCATCTCGGACGTGATCAAGTCAACCTGGCTCATCATCATATCACCCTTGATCAATCGAATGACTTCACAAACCCCCCTATTTTTCAAACCGGTATATCCTGCATCACCTCGTTTTGGGACGAGGTGAGCGAACGTTGGAAAGGGCTCTCGTTGAGTCAACTCCAGCTCCTTGCCAACCTAGCCCGAAAAGCTTGTATTCCATTAATCATCGAAGCAGATGGATCGCGCCAATTGCCTATTAAAGCTCCCGCAGAACATGAGCCCCTTATTCCAGAATTTGTAGATGCAGTGGTTGTAATTGCCGGGCTGAATGGGTTGCATAAACCACTCAGTCCGCAGTGGGTGCATCGCCCGCAAATCTTCGCCGAGCTGAGTGGTTTGAAATTTGGCGAGCCGCTAACCCCCTCATCCCTAGCAGCCGTTTTATGCCATCCACAAGGCGGGCTTAAAAATATCCCACCCCAAAGCCGTAAAATTTGTCTCTTAACCCACGCCGACTCAATCAATCGCCAAGCCGAATCGCGCCACATCAGCCAACTCCTCCGTAACTGTTTCGACTCGATTGTCGTAGTGTCTGCACCAAACCAATCCGCCATTAATTCCAACCACATCTCTTCCTATCAAGTTGTTGCAGTACATGAACCTACCGCTGGAATTGTGTTGGCTGCTGGGGCTTCGCAACGCTTCGGAGAACCAAAACAATTGTTATGCTGGAAGGACGAAACCCTCGTCCATCACGCTGCCCGGGTGGCTTTGGAGGCAAACCTCGAACCAGTGATTGTTATCTGCGGTTCAGAATCCCATCTTGTTCAAAATTCGGTAAGAGATCTACCGGTTAAGGTCGTGTATAACCCTAATTGGCAAGCTGGGCAAAGCACTTCCATTCAAACCGGGTTGAGAGCAATCCCAGCAAATGTGGGTGCTGCTATTTTTCTCTTAGCAGATCAACCTTATGTTACCCCAAGCGTGCTGCGCCTGCTGGTTGATGATCACAGCCATACTCTAGAAAGTATCATTGGCCCTCTCGTTTCAGGGCGGCGCGGCAATCCGGTTCTCTTTGATCGGCGTACCTTTCCAGATTTACTCGATCTGCATGGAGACATCGGTGGCAGAGCTCTTTTTAGTCGGTATTCCCCCCGTTGGCTGCCCTGGCACGATGACCGTTTGTTGATTGATATTGACACACCCGATACTTACCAGCAACTCCTCAACAACGATGGCGACTAAAGCTCGAAATGTAACCGCGATCATTCTCGCTGCGGGAGAGTCCCGTCGGATGGGTCAACCTAAGATAGCCCTTTCCTGGGGAAAAACAACCGTCCTGGGACACATTATAGGTATGTTGGATGAAGGTGGACGACCATTCGGTTTAAAGGATATGATCATAGTCAGTGGAGGCGCTCATCAAGAAGTCTTGCGGATTTTACAGAACATGCCCGCAAAACTCAGCTTGCATGCCTGTTTCAATCCCCGCTATCAGGAAGACGAAATGCTCATTTCGCTTCAAGTTGGGGTTTCCTGTCTCTCACCCAATTGCCAGGCAATTTTGGTCGCATTAGGTGACAATCCGCAAATTCTGCCGACGACCGTTCGGGCGCTGTTAGAAGCCTACCAAACCCAATCGCAACCGATTTTAATGCCAAGCTATCAGATGCATCGTGGTCATCCATGGCTAATTGGCCATAGCCTATTTCCGGAAATAAAAAATCTTCAACCTCCAGCGACAATGCGGGATTTTTTTATGAAACATTCAGATCAAATTCACTACGTTTTAGTAGATAGCCCAACTATATTGCAAGATTTAGATACACCGCAGGACTATGAACGCTATCGCCCTTGATCATGGCTGGTCACTATGCCCATTTGAAAAAGCGGAAAATCAGGTTATAATCAATAAACCTGATGATCCAGCCATATCAGAACCAAGCCTAAGCAATCTCAAATAAAATGTCGAACCCCAAAACCGTATTAATTATCGAGGATGAAGCTGACACCGCCGAAATGCTATCGGAAATGCTGCGTCTAAGTGGCTATCATTCCATCCATGCTTATACAGCCCAATCTGCACTGACCCTGCTGAGTGATCAAAAGCCGGCTATTATTCTACTCGATATCGTCTTACCCGATTATTCAGGATTAGACCTCTTGCGTAAAATTCGCCAGATCTCCCAATATGACGATTTACCGATTGTATTACTCTCTGGAAACAGTCAACCAGTGGATATCCAAAATGGATTCCTAGCTGGCGCTTCTGCGTATCTTACCAAACCAGTTGCATTTTGGGAGCTTAAGGAAACAATCGATCGGTTCGTTAAATAAATATACCTACATGAAGCAAGTTATCAGGGCATTCATCGCAATTGAAATACCTCCTGCAACACAACAAAAACTAGCAGAGATTATCCAAACCCTTCAAAAATCCATTTCGCCAAATACCATTCGTTGGGTTAAAGCTGAAAATATCCACCTTACCTTGAAATTCCTCGGTGATGTATCTATAGCTAATATTCATTTCTTGGAAGAGATCCTCCTGACCGAATCAGCAAAATTCAAACCATTTGAAATGAGCATCGGAGAATTAGGTGCATTTCCCAACCCGAAACGGGCTCGGGTGCTCTGGGTGCATGTTGCTGCCCCCCAAGAGCTGCTTATTTTACAGCGAGAGATAGAAGCACAGACCGTGCATCTTGGTTATAGCGCTGAAGATCGTCCTTTCACTCCCCATCTTACCCTTGGCCGGGTAAATCGCAACGTGACGATAGAGAACTTGAATCAAATCACCCAAGTCATACAACAAAATCCAATCGGTTTCATTGATGTGGTACAAGTGAATGCACTAAAATTATATCAAAGTGAACTCAAACCAAGCGGGTCTATTTACACCTGTCTGTATAGTGCAGGTTTTAATTCCTTTTTCAACCCAAAGAGGTGAACTCTGGACGCATTGGAACTGGCAAGAAATATTGTAGATATATTAGAAAGCAAAAAAGGGGAAGATATCTTACTGTTGGATTTACGTGAGATCATTACCTTCACCGACTACTTCATTCTATGCAGTGGGACGAGTGATCGGATGCTCCAAGCGCTTGCTGATGCTGCGGTTGAATCGGTGCGTAATCAATATCACCTAAAAGGCCGCCTGGAAGGTGAAGGGATGGATGGCTGGATTTTAGTTGATTTTGGGGATGTTATCTTGCATATATTTTCCCCAGAAAAACGACACTATTACAAACTCGAAGAGCTGTGGAGCAATGGTAAGGTACTTCTCCACCTGCAGTGATTGAGACAAGTAAGATCATAAACCGTACCATTGGAGAAAGTAATAGTAGAGAAGGTAGTAGCGCGGGAGAGAGCGAACCAAGCTTTAACCTCATCAAGGTCTTCTCCCATTTGGATGATTTCGTGCTGCCTCACAGCTATCGCATCCCGCCGGGGGGAAAATCTCGCTACACAAACACATCCGTTGTGAATGAGTTAGGTAAACTTGCTGGCAAGAAATACATTGTCACCATCAAAGGGTGGATGGATAGAGAATCAACCTGGAATGTGTGCGCAAGGCGGATATCGCTCCCACCCGTATGGCGAGCACTATAGAGTTGTTCGATACTAACGAAGGGGCGCGCCTATCACTGGCCCCCGGCTGGTTCAAAGCCTATGAGGCTGATTACTCGAAGGCTGAACTGATCTGGGTTGATGAGGGGTGCAATATTGGCGATGAGTGTATTCTT
>DYKV01000196.1 GCA_020722415.1 Anaerolinea sp. | reverse complement strand
TATCGGAAATACAGATAAATATTTAAGGCAGCTTCTTTATCTATGCTTTTGCCCTCTTTGGGAGTATCAACAGAATTACCTAATCCGCTTCTCTTTCGCTCGAACAGCATAAAAATACAAAGCAATCAGAGTCGCCAAATAAGGCACCATGGCAGTAAATTGGGCTGGCGCTTGATACCCTTGCAAGAGCAATCCTAATCCATCCGAAAAACCAAATAAGAGTGAAATCAACGCTACACCTAGAGGATGCCCGTTCACCAAAATGATGGCTGCCAGCGATATCCACCCCCGTCCAGCCGACATATTCTCAGCGAACAGGTTGACATAACCCAGCGACAGAAACGCCCCGGCTAACCCACAAAAGACACCGCAAATCAACAACGACCATACCCGCATCCACGCCGAGGATACACCGCTCGAATCGAGGCGCGCCGCATTATAACCGGCAGCTCTAAGGCGCAAGCCAAAACGGGTCCGGAAAATAAGAAAATAGCTCAGCCAGGTGATCAAAATCGCTATATAGACCATTAAATTTTGCCCAGATAGAATCTTCCCTAGAACAGGGATATTCTCTATTAAGGGTATTTTTATGGCCGGGATGGGGATAATGCCTGGATTGGAGAAAACACCTTTCACTTTAAATATCTGGCGCAACAGATACGTGGTAATCCCCAAAGCAAATAGATTGAGTGCGATACCGGTCACAAATTCGTCCGTTTTTAACCCAACCGCGAAGAGGATAAAGATCAACGCCAGAGCCAGCGAACCGAAAATAGCTAAACCAATCCCCCATAACCATGACCCCAGAAAATAAGATCCCAGCACAGCAAAAAAAGCCCCCACCAACATCATCCCTTCCATGGCTATATTGAAAACCCCCGCATAATACGTAAACACCCCACCCAATGCCGCTAGCAAAATAGGTGTTGCTCCCGAAATCATACCGTTGATCAAACCGATAAATGCTTTCATGTTTGCCTTATGCGTGCTCGTCGGCGGGCAGCAACCTTTTCAAGGGTAGCGTTCAAATATTCGCGGCTAGCTACGATAACCAGAACTAAAATCGCTTGCAACACCTGGGCAATTTCACTAGGGACATCGGTGATTAACTCCATCCCTAATGCCCCAGTTTGGATTGCACTAAAAAAAACTCCATAAAGAAAGGTTGCTATTAATCCATTGTTTGCCACTATCGCGATCATCACCCCATCCCAGGCATAATTTGCGCCTAAACCCTTAATAAAACGATGTGGACCAGCCATTACTACCAAGCCGCCAGCTAAGCCAGCCAGCGCGCCAGTTAGCAGCATCACCCCCATAAAATTTTTCTGTATGTCACAACCGCCTAAACGGGCAAATAGTGAATTTTGCCCAGTGATGCGCCACTCATATCCTGCTTTCCAGCGGTTAAAGAAAAACCACATCACAACGACTGCGCCGATCATGAAGAAAATCGTCGTATTGAAATCGCCAATTAATGGCAGCCAGCCTTTAGGGTTAATTTGTGGTGTCATCGGAGAATATGCGCTGGCATCTTTGAAGGGATAGGTAATTGCCCACACGGTAAAATAGTCGGCAATCATATTGAGCATTAATGTGACGATAAATTCGCTCATCTCAAACCATTGGCGCAGTAAAGCTGCAACCCCTGCCCACAAAACACCCCCGATCATTGCCAATAGCGCCAGCCCGGGGATCATTAACTCAGGCGGTAAGTCCAAATATAAACCGCCGATCGTTGCCAATAATGCGCCCATTACCAGTTGACCAGGCTGACCGAGGTTCACTACACCTGAGGCAAATGCCATCGCTGCCGATAATCCGCTAAGCACTAATGGTACGGCATTTTTCAAAGTTGTCGCAAAAGGATACCATCCGAAAAGAGAATACTGGAAAAGTGCTTGATAGGTCAGGATAGGGTTATAACCCTGCACCAACATGATGATAGCCCCGATGATCAAGGCAATCAGCACCCCAACAACCCCGTTCAGAACGCGTTGGCTATTCATCCCTTGGTTTTCCCTCCAACATCAAGGTGCCAATTTCCTCCAAACTGGTTTGTTCCACGGGTATATCGGCAACAATCTGCCCTCGATAGAGCACGAGAATGCGGTCGGAGAGCAAGAATATCTCTTCTAGATCGGCAGAGATCATGAGAATTGCCTTGCCTTCACTGCGCATGTGCAAGATTTGGTCATGCACATACTCAATAGAGCCAACATCCAAACCACGGGTCGGTTGATCCAGCAAGATAAAGGGGCTATTGAGCATTAATTCACGTCCGAGAATAACTTTTTGCTGGTTTCCACCAGACAGCGCCCGGAAAGGTGCAGAACGGCTCGGCATCACAACAGCGAACTTTTCGGCAAGCACATCAGTGAAATGACGAGCGAACGGATAATTGAGCAATAGACCACTCCAAAGTGAAAATTGATCGTTCAAACGATGATGAGTCATGATGGCATTATCAACAATATCAGCAGTCAGACTAGCGCCCATCTTGCCCCGATCCTGAGGGACGAATGCTATCTTCCGCCGTCGTTCAAGGATAGGAGCATGGGTTATATCCGTGCTGTCCACTGAAATTCGTCCACTGGTCGGCTTTTGGATTCCCATGATAGTATTGACCAGCTCAAACTGACCATTGCCTTCCACACCAGCTAGACCAACAATCTCCCCTGATCGAACGTCGAGATTAATCTCTTTCAAACGAGTTCGTCCATCAGAAGCGCGTAGATTCAGGTTTTCAATGTGAAAAACGACTCTTCCGGGTGATTGTGTGGTACGGCGTGATAAGAACAATACCTCCCGCCCAACCATCATGCGTGCTAATTCCTGACGGTTGGTTTGTGAAGCCTCTACGGTGGCAATCTTTTTCCCCTTGCGCATTACGGTAATCCGATCGCTAAGTTCAAGTACTTCCTCCAGCCGGTGGGAGATGAAGAGGATAGTATGCCCATTATCTCTAAGACGCGCCAGCTCATTAAACAGTTGCGGAATTTCCTGCGGGGTAAGGACCGAGGTTGGTTCATCCAAAATCAGGATTGACACATTGCGATAAAGCAGGGTTAATATCTCTACTTTTTGACGGGCTGCCACCGAAATATCTTCTACGCGGGCATGGATATCGATGTTGAATTGAAATTCATCAATTTTTTGACGAACTAATTGCTGTGCCTTTTCCACATCCAGCCGCCCAAAGGAGCGCACCGGTTCAACTCCTAGCACAATATTTTCCCAAACGGTGTATTGCGGGATGAGAACAATTTCCTGATGCACCATACCAATACCCGCCGCAATGGCTTCACCCGGATTATGAAATGATACGGTTTTTCCCGATAACAGGATTTCCCCGCTATCGGCTGGCGTCAAACCATATAATATTTTCATCAAGGTGCTCTTCCCCGCTCCATTTTCCCCCACAATGGAATGAATTTCGCCCTCTCGAAAATCAACGCTGACATCATCAAGCGCCACCACATTGGGTGGATAAACCTTGATGATATTGCGCATTTCAATCAGGTTATCCATATTCATTCGACAGATTTTATCTGCCCGTCTGGAATGAATTCGCAGACGAGCAGATAAACAATATTCCGCTTCGATCTTTATCGGTTATTGCCAAACATCGCTGCCATCATAGAGCTGCACGACCAACGTGCCATCAATGATCTGTTGGCGCAACGCCATTACTTTATCTATGATGGATTGTGGTAATACCTTTACCTTAGCTTCCAAGTCAATATCTACACCACCCTGTGCAATGCCATATTTCAACACCTGGCCGGCTTTATAGGTGCCATCATTAATCGTTTTATAAACATCTTCGATTGTTTTGCCGACATGTTTCACATCGCTGGCAATCACATAACCCGGTTCCAGATCGTTCTGGTTCGTATCCACGCCAATGGCATATAATTCCCTTTCGCGGGCAGCTTGTAAAACACCAATCCCTGCCGCAGCCGCAACCTGAAAGACCACATCCGCTTTTTGATCATATAGTTGTAAAGCGGCTTGCTTACCCTTGGCTGAATCATCCCACGCCCCGCCGAGGGACTTTTTCAACACCTGGATTTGCGGATCAACCGAGTGAGCGCCATTCTGATAGGCAAAGACAAACGCACTCACAACAGGGTCAACATCTCCTCCAACCACCCCTATGATTTTATCGGGGTTGATGTCCTTTATACTGGTGTCGGTAGTGGCTAACCCGGCAACCACGCCAGCTAAATAGGCGCTCTGTTCCTCAATAAAGTCCACCGAGGTAATTGTTTTTTTTGAATTTTCGACCACCGTGTCAATATTGACAAAGATTTTATTGGGGTATTTATCAGCTATCGCCTTAAGTTGATCTTCAAAGCCATAGGAAATAACGAAGATGACATCGGCATAATCTACTGCAGCCTGAAGGGAAGGTTCATATTTCCCAGCATCAAAATTACATTCGATTGTGCGGGTTTCGACCCCATACACTGTAGCAAGGTTGTCAATGCCAGCTTTACCTGAGTCATAGAAAGCATTATCACCCAAGGCTCCGTTAATTAAATAGACCACCCGTTTAGCTTTTGCCTCTGGGGTTTGTTTTGGGGTGCAGGAAACCAATGCTGCAGAGAGAATAGCAAACAGCAGCAATAGGGATAGGACAGTTTTCTTCATTTTTATGCTCCTCATTGGATAGAGTTGGATATAGGTGTAATTATACACATACTTTCGCGATTTTAAATCTATTCAACCGAATCTATCAATAGCTTTATCCGGCAAGATAAATCCCTACTCCAAAGCATGGAACTCGGTTCTAACCATCAAGTCCACAAA
>DYKV01000195.1 GCA_020722415.1 Anaerolinea sp. | reverse complement strand
CAATGCCGTTGGGTGCTTCTTTCAGGTCGTTGCAAAAACCTTGAGATATTGAGCAGAATATGCCAGCACAATCAATAATAATACCGACGCTCGATTTTGTTCAAAGCTACATTTCACGTTTCGATCAAGAATCCGTTGGAATAACAAATAAGGCTATTACTCGGCTCATCCGAGCATTTCCAAATAATCACGATCTTGAAGATGCGTTGCTGAAAGTGGTGACTATCAACAGCCTATATGCCACCAATATTTACGCCGTCGTTGATGTGGCAGAGCGTATCTGGGAATTATAGATCGATTCAGCTTTAGCACAGGGTTCGCTTGAAATCGTAGGTGAAATTGCTACGGTAAAGGTGCGCGGCAGAATTCGCCGAAATTATTCGTTTGCCACCAAGTATTACAGTTGGCACGCTCCGCATATATACCCGATTTACGACAGTTTTGTTGATCAACTATTATGGGCATATCAGAAGCAAGAGAAATTCGCCGCGTTCAAGCGAGAAGAATTACTCGTGTACACGCGATATCGAGAGATCTTGGATAAGTTTCTCGAACATTACGCCCTAAAGCAATTTGGCTACAAAGACTTAGATAAGTTCCTGTGGTTGTACGGCAGAGAAGTGTTTGCGTCAGTTCAACAAAGCAGTGAATCATCGCAGTAAATGCGCCCAACAAAGCGTGCAGCGGACGCTGGGGATTCTGCGGCATCCCAAGCATTTTCTCCGCTGTCGAGTTTTTCCTGCTCTCGGAGTTTTGTCTCGTCCCGCCCGCCGTTAAAACCTTCCGTTAGCCGCCTTGCTTTGTTAACAGATGACGCAATGTCCAACGTGCAAGTTATTGATACTTTCCCTGCCTTCCTAGCCTATTGGGCTAAGGTCCAAAGCCAACCCGCAGACGACCAAATTGAAGGTTGGGTAACGGAGTATATGTCGCCATGGCCAGAACTCCTGGCCAAGCAAATCGAAGACTATTCCTCGCAGAATCTGGACTGGCGACAGATTGCTCGTGAGAGGGTGTTCCCTTATCTGCCCGAACGGCTTCCCGCCATGCAGCAGGCTCAGCAAAACTTACTGGAATTGTGCGAGCCTACCTATTGCAGAGCGCAACAGGTGCTTGCCTTTGATACCAGGGCGATCTTCGTCATCTATGTAGGCATCGGCTGTGGCGCGGGATGGGCAACGATGTTTCATGGTTTGCCGGCAATTCTGTTTGGATTAGAAAACATTGCCGAATGTGATTGGAGTGACGCGGAAACTATTGCTGGTCTGGTCACCCATGAAATTGGACATCTTGTGCATCACCATTGGCGAACACAAAGGGGAAAGTCAATTGGCAGTGGGGCTTGGTGGCAACTTTATGAAGAAGGATTTGCACAGCGTTGTGAAACATTGATACTTGGGTCGGCTGCTTGGCATCAAGCAGGTGGTAGCAGCAATAGCGATTGGCTTGAGTGGTGTCAGGAGCACAAGGACTGGCTTGCTGCTGAGTTCTTGAGAACAGTGGATGCCGGTGACCCTGTCTCTGCATTCTTTGGCTCGTGGTTTGAAATCTGCGGCAAGAGCGAGACGGGATACTTTCTGGGATATGAAGCAGTTAGGGAATTGGGGAAACGCTTTGATTTGAAAGAGATTGCTTTGTTGGAGAATGTCGAAGTTTATTTACGGCCAATTCTGGAGCAAATGATAGAGAACGGCGGCTAACACGCGCTTCTACCTAACGGCTTCGCCTCGTTGCGCTCGGCTCGCCGCAGGTGAAGCATATGCCGTTTGTGCGTCAAGGAAAGCTTGACGTTTCTTCCAAGGTGAAAGTCCCTGGTGAACAAGGCCTAACCAGCCATTCAAACCGAGTGTCGCGATTGAAAAAATAGTGGTATAAATAGCAGGAGATTTCCACACAGTATTTTTACAACGAGGAGGCGTATGAAAAACAAATTATCCCAACTAAAATCATCCTTAGCTGAGATCCGAGATTTACAATACATCGCTGCAATTCTCAGTTGGGATCAGGAAACCTATATGCCTCCTCAAGGTGCGCGAGAACGGGGAGAGCAATTAGGAACACTGGCAGGTTTGATTCACGAGCGCTTCACCTCGCCCAAATTCGCCAAATTATTGGATCTAGCCGAAAAGGAGGTCGCGGCACACGACCCAGACTCAACAGAAGCCCGTCTTTTCAAGGTAACCCGCCGCGAGTTCGAGAAACGGATCAAGGTTCCTTCTCGCTACTATCAGGAACTCTCACAAACATCTGCATTAGCGTATGAGACATGGAAGAAAGCGCGCGAAGAAGATGACTTTGAAAAATTCCGCCCTTCTTTAGAGAAAATTATCGCTTTACGCCGCGAGTATGCGGATTATTTCCGCCCTTATGAGCACATCTATGATCCACTCCTCGATGAATTCGAGCCGGGATTAAAAACCAAAGAAGTACAAGCGATCTTTGATGAGTTACGTCCGCATCAGGTCGCCTTGATCCGTCAGATATCAAACCGTCCTCAGGTAGAGGATACTGCATTACATCAATATTTCGACGAACAAAAACAATGGGAATTTGGAGTGGAGGTTATCACTAAATTCGGTTATGATTGGCAAAGGGGGCGCCAAGATAAAACAGCTCATCCCTTTACAACATCTTTTGGGCTAAACGATGTGCGCATTACAACCCGCATCTTGCCCGATTATATTGGCTCTGCGCTGTTTAGCACCATGCATGAATGTGGGCATGCACTCTATGAATTGGGGTTTGACCCCGCATTAGCTCGTACCCCGCTGGCAGATGGGGCTTCATTAGCGATCCATGAATCACAATCTCGCCTCTGGGAAAATTTGGTGGGAAGATCATATCCTTTTTGGGAACATTTCTACCCACGTTTGCAAGCCCTTTTCCCCACCCAACTCGGAAATATTTCCCTGGAAACATTCTATAAAGGTATAAACAAAGTAGCCCCGTCCTTGATCCGCGTCGAAGCCGATGAAGCTACTTATAATCTCCATATTATGCTGCGGCTCGAAGTAGAAATCGCCCTTATTTCCGGTGAGTTAGATGCCCGTCACTTGCCTGATTTATGGAACAGTAAAATGAAAGAATATCTCGGGATTGTCCCACCCAATCACACCTTAGGTGAATTACAGGATGTCCATTGGTCGCATGGATACATTGGGTATTTTGCGACATACGCATTAGGTAACTTGATTTCTGCGCAATGGTGGCAAGCCATTCAGAGAGATATCCCCGATCTAAATGATCAGATAAGACAGGCAGAATTTGGTGAATTATTGGGCTGGTTGCGGGAGAAAATTCACCGCCATGGCGCTAAGTTTGAAGGGCAGGAATTGGTCCAACGGGTAACTGGCTCAGGCATATCTCCTAAACCCTACATACAATATTTACAGAAAAAATATGGGGAAATATACGGCTTTTAGCATGCGAGTGGGCAGATGTTGATATGGCACGAATACTATTTGTGGATGACGATCCCTTCACTTTAGAGACGCTCACCAAAGCCGTAGAAGTTTTTGGCCATCAAGCACTCCTCGCCGATAACGGGGAGACTGGTTTAAATTTAGCAATTGAGCAAGCTCCGGATTTAATCTTCACCGACATGCGCCTTCCAGATATGGATGGATTGACTTTTGTGCAAAAAATCCAAAATCATCCCCAAACCGCACCAATACCCGTATTAGTGTTATCCGCCAGCCCGATTTTAGATGCAGTCGAAATGGCAAAAGCAGCTGGAGCGAAGGAATATATCAATAAACCAATTCGCCTACAGGCATTACTGGATATCATTCAGAAATACACTACTAAATAATCGAGGAGAGAAAGCGCTTTTTCAAAATAAATGGAAAAATTTGGTAAAGTTATAAGGTTCAATATTCTAGTACTAATCGGTGTATCGCTTGCCGCCTGCAACTTGCCATCCCCGGCAGTCCCCACTCCTTTTCCAACCCAACACCTGCCAACTATCATTGCGCAAACGGTTCAAGCGCAGGAATCCCTTGAGAAAAATCAAAGCAAAGCTCAGCCAACAGAGACCCAATATTTAACCCTCCAACCAAATAAGGTACCATCTTCACCTACCATAACACCAGTAAATACTCCCTCACCTGATCCTAATCTAATTTTACCGCTAGCCATCACTCCACCCTCAATTGAACCGATTCCGCAAGCCCTTATCCAATTTCGGAGTCCGGGACCGCTTTCCAAAGTCGCCTCTCCTTTTAAGGTTTACGCATACCTGAAGCCGGGTAAAGGCGGACAGGTTGAAATCACTTTATATGGTGAAGATTGGCGGGTGTTAGTGCGCCAGATTAAACCTTTGCCATACATTAATCGCCAAGGTTTTGCGACATTATATGAAAGCCTTTCATTTGAGATTCCCGGAACCGCCGAATCGGCTTGGCTCTCTTTATCCGTCATGGACGAGTTTGGACGGAAAACCTCGATCAATTCTGTGCCTTTGATATTATTATCTATTGGGCAATCAGATATTATTCCACCAGCGGATACATTATCACCGATTGTTATCCAACAACCATTACCCCTCACCTTAATTCAGGGGCAGAAAGTTATCGCCAGCGGATTAGCTCGCAGCGGTGGGGATACTTATCTGATGATGGAATTGATCGATCAGGAGGGCAAAATTGTCGGAAAGCGGGTCACCGATGTAAAGCCAGCCAAAGAAGGCGGTTTGGGACATTTCACGACCGAAATACCTTACGATGTGAAGGAAGTCACTCCAGCTTTATTGGTGGTTTGGCAAGGAAAAGGAACGATTTCAAATGTCATATACTTATCCAGCGTTGAAGTATTGTTGAGCCCATAAAC
>DYKV01000194.1 GCA_020722415.1 Anaerolinea sp. | reverse complement strand
CAATGTCTACAACATTTGCGCGTTCGATGCAAATGTTGCCCGGTAATACTATATTCAGGTTCTCGCTAAACCTGATATTCCAATTGTGATTAAAATCAGTGCGAAACAACTAATTGCAGCAATTAAAATGATTGCCCTCCAATCTATATTAGTGGTTTGAGATGCAGTTGATTTCGATTGAGATAAAGACGGACCCCCTTTCTGCGTTTCATCCGAGATGGTTGGTTTGGTTTGTTCATTGGTAGCCCTATCTTGTACACTTCCTCCGCTTGGTAGATATTGGGAATTTGGTGAGGATGAATTAGATTTCTGCATCCAAGGAGGTCCTCCACCCTGAATTTCACCACTAGAGCTATTCGTTTTCCACCAAGGTCCTCCACCACCGCGCGCCGGTAGAGCAACTTCAGGAGCATTAGGTTCCCAGGATCGGATAAATCCAACTATCGCTTGAATTTCAGCATCACTTAATCGGTCACCCCAAGAAGGCATTGCCGTTCCAGGGATACCTAAGGTGATGATTTGTTGTATTGCAGCATCATTGGTCTTTTCCAAATAACCCTTTACATTTAGAGATGGTGCGCGGCGAGTTCCCTGCCCCTCTGGACCATGACAGCGGGAGCAATTTTGGGCATAAAGGTCTTTGCCTAACGCTAAACTTTCAGCCGTGACCGGTACAGGTTGGCTAGGAGCAGGTATAGCACCTTCTGGAACTTTATCCCATTGGGTTATTAAAGTAACCAAAGCGTCAATTTCATCTTTGTTTAGCGTGTTTTGCCAGCCAGCCATTATTGTCCCGGGAACACCATTTAAGATTATTCTCGTTAATTCATCTATAGATTTTTTTTGGACAAGTGGATCATTAAGCGCAGGGGCAAGAGTAGTGCCTTTCCCATCTGTTCCGTGGCATGCCACACATTGTTGTGCGTAGAGATTAACGCCTTGGATTAACAAATCGCCTTGTGGGAGAGTTGATAATTGTTCCAATACAGTAGGATTTGGTTGGGTGGTAAACGGTACGGAAGGGGCTAATCCTAGATTGACTACGCGATCATGCGTTTCTTGCCAGTTACCATATTGAATTAGGGTAACCAATTCTCCAATTTGGTAATCGCTCAATGGGCCGCCATCTTCTTTACTCCAGGCGGGCATGGCAGTGCCAAATAAACCACGTCCGATAATCTTGAATAGGCTAGAGTAATCGGACTGACGGAGGGACTCGTTATTTAGCGGAGGTGTTGCTCCAATTCCTTCTCCGGAAATGCCGTGACAAACAGAACAATTTTGGGCGTAAAGGTCCATAGCCTCGTCTAATGTTGTTTGAAGCTGAGCTTGTTGGGCAAAGGCTAATCGGGTTGGTTCCCGCCAAGCGATCCAAAGCAATCCTATCCCGATTAATCCTGTTGCAATAATCCCGATCCAGGTTTCTGTTTTATGTACATTCATATTATTAACCTTATTTCTGTTTATGCATAAACCACATCAGTGCTATTGATCTTGTCCCGAGAGATAGGTTTACTCGTGTTTACTTTGATGACACCATTTTCGATAGTAATAGGAAACAAATCCAACGGACGTGGGGCAGGCGGATTTAACACATCCCCATCTTGAGTAAATTGAGAGTTATGACAAGGACAGACAAATTTTCCAAGGTTTTGATCCCAAGGAACATTACAGCCTAAATGGGTACAACGCTGATATAAAGCTAAAAAACCGCCATCTTGTAACCGGGATAAATAAAAACGGCCATTTGGTATATGGGTTACTGAACCTGGCGGAAAATCATCCACGTTGCCGGCTGTGATTATGCTTCCAAATTCCCCTTCGGTAACATGAGGTTGCAGATAAGCAACCGTCAGCCCTCCCAATTCTATCGTTACCAAACCACCTAATCCAAACCATAGAGTTTTCAAGAAATCGAGACGAGTTATTTGTGTTTGTTCTTTTTCTTCTTCTTTCATAGTTACCTCATTTTTCAATGGATGGTGGCTTGCCAGGGCCAGATGAGGCTCATGCTTGGTCCACGAAAGAAAATGCCAACCACAGTTAGAACTACAAGCGAGGAGAAAAGAAACACAAAAAAGAAAAGAATTCTTTCTTCTAAGTTAGCCTTAAACCACTTTTTAACCAGTTCATCCAGAATGAGGAGACCAAGTAGGATAAGAGCCAATGGAATGATTCCCTCTGAAACTAGACTAGGCCAAGTAGGTAACCAGGTATTCCAATTCAAAAAGAATTCGTCTGCAACCAGCCAAATGGTTGTGATAATTAAACTTGTCCCAACGGCGATTAGGCTCAAGTATCGCCCGCGTAATGAGCGAAAATATATACCTACATTGTCTGAATCCGCATCATAGAAAGGCAAGAGGAGGAGAAATACGACGACGAGGATTGGAACGATAATTCCACCAATCAAGGGGTGAAGATGAAGCAATAACTCCTGAATACCTAAAAAATACCAAGGCGCCTTTGCCGGATTAGGGCTAATTTCGGGATTGGCGATACCTTCTAATGGAGCAGGAACAAGAGCTGCCCAAAACAGGAGAATCCCCATCCAAATTAAAGCCCAAATTAATTCCCGTCTGACGAGGTAAGGGATTGTAGTTACTCGCTTAATATTTGTATTGTAGGCGGGGTCTTCCCTCTTTGAAATGGTTAATCCACCATCTTTGCGAATTCGCCAAAAATGCAATGACATTAACGCCAATATGGCGATAGGGATAAAACTAATATGTAGAGAATAGAAATTGAGCAATGTAGCTGCGCTTACCTCGGGGCCTCCTAACAATGTTTGGCTGATCGGTGCACCAATAATTGGCAGATAGCTGAGAATGCCTGTTCCGACTGTAATAGCCCAATAAGCAAGTTGATCCCAGGGCAGGAGATAACCAGTGAAATTTTCGCCTAAAACTAAAAGTAACATGAATATTCCGATGATCCAATTGTTCGCCCGTTGGTCTCGATAAGCAGCAGTAAAAAAAACTCGCCAAAGGTGGAGTACTACTACGACAATGAGTAAATTGGCTGACCAATGGTGAAGGTTGCGGAGAAAATCTCCAAACCACACATTTGTTTTAAGGGCAAGTATATCTAGGTAAGCCTGTTCTGGGCGAGGTGTATAATTTAATTCCAAGAATGTGCCAGTAAGCCCGAGGATGAGGACTAGCAATGTAGCTAGTCCTCCTAATCCCCAAGTGTAACTCCAGCGCAATGTGCTCTCAGGAATTTTTGTTGGATGCAAATGGAGGACGATATTGTCTACTACCATTCGCATGCGCCCGCGATCATCAGTGGGCAGCGTGGGTGGTCCTAACGCTTTCCAAAATCGAGTTATGAAGGATGATTTTGTTGGGGAAGGAGTCTCTTTGTCCATTGTTAATCCATTTTTTGATTAATTGGAATTACCTTGGCTGCCTTTTTCTATTGGTTGATTGATTATTGATTGATATGCGTCCATACTAAGGTATTGGGGTTGATAGATTTCTCCGCTTTGTTTTTGTAATGTAGAGACGAAAGACCTCAAATGGTTGCGTGAACCTTTCATTAAGTTTTCGTATAAGAGAATAATGTCTTGCCTCTCTGTTTGGGAAATATATTTTTCCAAATCTAAAATATCAATCTCCTCAATAGCTGCGCCTACTTTTAGCGCAGCTGCGATGGATTGGCTACCTTCCTTGACAAGCTGATTATATAGATTTTGCAGTTCTGAATTATTGAAAACACCGATTTGGTCTGACGCAGAATCTTGTAAATTATAGCGATCTAATAAAGTCTTCACCGCATCAGTATGGGTTTGCTCGCTTTTGCTAATATTTAAGAATACTGGAAGGTTCCATTGGTTGGATAAAGTTTGGTATACATCATGAGCGAGTTTTTCTTCTTCGCGCATGTATAATAGCCCATCTATTTCTTTTTGGGATAATTCGCTTGGGGTAATTGAATTTACAGCAGTACTTAATGCGGACTGATCTATACTGGTCTCACCTTGCGAAGAAACTGTGGTGTAGTCTGTGGGATTCTGATTTTGGGTTGCCGGTTCGCTGGAAACGATCGGACTGCTCGCCAATTGTGTTGCCGCAGCCTGGCTGCAGGCGGACAAGAAACTTGCCAGAAGAATCAATAAAAACAGTTTCATTTTCATTTTGTTTTCTCCGTAAAAATTATATTGACTATTAAGGTCAAAAAGCTTTATAACAGTGAATTGTGAAGAATAATCTAGGCTGGTATGAATAATTTATGAATTTTGATAGGAAATCTGTTTATGTCATTGTATCATTGTATTTAACTCTGTCAGATGAAAGACAGGAATATTCAGTAATTCTCATTTGCCTAGATATCGTCCGCAAGGCTGCTGCGATAAGATTTCTCCTCACTGCGTTCGTCGAAATGACAAAGACAGGTTCGTTGAAATGACAAGGTCTGTGTCATTTCGAAGTAGCGCAGCGATTGAGAAACTTTCATGCTGGCTGTCTTCAAGCCGGGCATGAGAGGAACCATCCATCTGCACAATGCAGCAATTCTCAATATGAAATAACCGTTCAGCCAGCTTGTTTGCTGGGTATATTCGGCGGGATAAATCCCCGCCTTAGTTCATGGAAGTCGGCTAAAGCCGACTGGCGGGGCAGCCCGAAGGGCTTTTTTGTACTGAGGCAGGGTTTCCAGCCCGCCGAGTTTGGCAGAAAATCGCCAGTTGGAACTGTTACAATCTAAATTAACCAATAAATGAGTCCACTGCAAAAAGCTTTTCTCCGTGCCCTTTGTGGAATCTTTGCGCCCTTTGTGGTTTTATTTTTTTACCACAAAGCCCGCAAAGCCGGCGCAAAGGTCACCA
>DYKV01000193.1 GCA_020722415.1 Anaerolinea sp. | reverse complement strand
GTGCGGGTGATCAGCCAGACCGACATCCCCGACGCGCCGAGCGGCTTTCGTGCCATCAGCCGCGCCGCAGCGCAACGGCTGATGGTGTTCAACGATTACACCTACACGCTGGAAACCATCATCCAGGCCGGACAGAAGAACATGGCCATCACCTCGGTGCCGGTCCGGGTCAACAAGAACCTGCGCCCCTCGCGCTTGGTGAAAAGCATTCCTTCCTACCTCCGGCGCAGCATCGCCACCATCATCCGCATCTTCGTCATCTACCGGCCGTTCCGGTTTTTCGCGACCATCGGCATCGCCCTGTTTGCGGTAGGTTTCTTGGTCGGGGTCCGGTTCCTGTATTACTACCTTACCGGCGCCGGCGAAGGTCACGTACAGTCGCTCATCCTGGCCGCCTTGCTGATGGGGATGGGGTTCCAGACGATCCTGATGGCCTTTGTTGCCGATCTGCTGGCGGCCAACCGGAAGTTGCTGGAAGATGTCCGGTTTAAAACCGGGGCGCTTTGGCAAAATAATCTCAGGGCGGATCCAGGAGACCGCAAAAATGGCTGATCAGGGGAATGAGGGTTGGCGTAGAGATCGATCCGGCTCTGGAACAGGCGAAACGTAAATTCCTGCAACACCAGTTCAGGGATTCTCTTCCGGTTCAAGCAAGAGGAAAGATTCGATACCGTCGTAGCACTGGCGGTGATTGAACAAATGATGGATCCTGGAGCGTTTCTACACACACTAGCCGGGTTTTTGAAAGAATCGTCTTCCGCGCAAATAATCGTTTCCACTCCTCATCCACTGTTTGTGTGGATTCATGAGCTTGGCGCAGCCCTTGGAATCTTCAGCAAACACGCCAGTGAGGAACAAGAGGAATTGCTGGATCGGCGAAAACTTGAGGCTGCTGGCAGCAAGGCGGGGGACTTGCGATTATACGCGCTTTATGTTGGGCGCAAACCAGATAGCTATGTTTAAGAAGATAAAACGATGACGGTCAAGATTTCAGGCGGCACAAAGGAGCAAGGGATTGTCGTCGGCAACGTCTACGACAAATACGGTTCGTGCAATCCTCTGGTCCGATGGATCATGCGGGGTTTTGCCTCAGCCCTGGATGAACTGGTGGCCGAGGCGTCACCTGCATCGATCCATGAAGTCGGCTGCGGCGAGGGTTACTGGACACTTCGCTGGAACGAGCAGGGCATCAACGCCAAGGGCAGCGATTTCTCCCATCAGGTGATCCAGATTGCTCAAGAGAATGCGGCTCAACGGGGATTGCCCCCTTCGATTTTCGAGGTTTGCAGCATCTATGAGCTGGAGAGAAGACGCGACAGCGCCGACCTTGTAGTCTGCTGCGAGATTCTGGAACATCTGGAGAGACCCGAACTGGCATTGCAGACGTTGCAACAGGTGGCAGGCAGGCATCTGATTGTCAGCGTACCCAGGGAGCCCTTATGGCGGTTACTGAATATGGCGCGGGGCAAATATCTCTCAGATTGGGGCAATACCCCGGGCCATGTCCAACACTGGTCCAAAACTGGATTTGTGCGCTTGGTGGTTAAGTACTTTGAAGTGGTCGAAGTCAAGAACCCGATTCCCTGGACGATGCTGCTGTGTCGGCCCTATCGCTAAAAGGAGCAAAACTGAAATCAGTCCTCAATGCTGCAGGGGTTCTCTTGGCCCTGGCAGGGGTGGTTTTTGTGTGGCTTCGCCTGCGCGATTATGGGGCAGAGATTGACTTCTCCCGCTTCACCGTAACCCTTTGGGTGGGAACCGGCGCTCTCGTTTTGGTTTACACACTGGCCAACTCGATGCTCGCTTTTGCCTGGCGTGACATTCTGGCGGCGCTGGATGTTTCCGCCCCCCTCCCTTGGAGTATGAAGACTTACGCTGCCTCCCAATTGGCCAAGTACGTCCCCGGGAATATTTTTCACCTCGCCGGCCGGCAGGCGCTGGGGATGGCGGCCGGAGTCTCAGCGCGGAGCTTGGGTAAATCCCTATTCTTGGAATTGGCCCTGATTGCCTTCGCGGGTGGGTTGTTGGGCATATTAGCACTACCGCTTCTTACTATCCGATTGAGCGAGTATTTGTCTTTGGGAATCTTTGCCGTCGTCACCGGCATGGTTGGACATATAATAAGATATTATTCGGGTCCACCCGTTGCACATGCATTTTTCTGGTACCTGATGTTCCATGCCGTTTCCAGCACGACCTTTGTCGTTCTGATCGCCCTACTGACGCAGGATTGGGCAAACCTGCCGTGGGTTGGTTTATGCGGCGGCTATATTGTCGCCTGGCTGATCGGACTGCTTACTCCTGGAGCGCCGGCAGGGGTCGGGGTGCGCGAGGCGGTCTTGTTGTTTCTGTTCAATGGCCTTGTTCCCGAAGCGGATTTGCTCCTTGCCATAGTGCTAACCCGGATAGTGTCAGTGGTGGGGGATGTTTTGTTTTGGATATGCAGTTTAAAGCTGAGTACAGACTCCCTTAAGAGGCATTCGCGATGGTAAAACCCCATAGGGAAATGTTTACAGGCGTAGCTCTGGCAATGTCCCTATCCCTTCTTGTATTTTTATTAAATTTTCCCATCAAAGGCCCCATGATTCAGGCTGATGAGGGAAGTTATTTAGCCAATGCCGCAGCTGTTGCAGGCTATCCCAACGATCTTGCAAGCAGCTATCACGCTGGTTATTCGATGCTTATCGCGCCTGCTTTCTTAGCAGGGAACACTCCTCGAATAGTTTGGCTAAACGTCAAAATACTTAATGCTGCATTGTATTTTCTCATAGTTCTTGGGCTTTGGCTACTTGCAAAACATATTAATACAACCTTGGATACGCGATGTAAGGTTGTCGCGGTGGTCGCTGCTTCATTGTATCCAATGTGGGTAGTAATGGCTGGTTATTCTTTTTCCCAGATTGCATTTGTTCCGGTTTTTATATTTGTCACATTGTTATTAATAAAATCAGTAACTGTAGGAATTGCGGCATGGCTAGGTTTGGGAATAATTACGGGTTTTTTATATTGGATTCATCCAACAGCTGGGCCTACGTTAATCGCTGTAGTCATGGCAATGGGATATCTTGCATGGCGTCAGAGTCGATATGGTCATTTTATTTTTCTGCTTCTCACTATTTTTATAATGGTGCTGATCTACCAAAAAGGGATTGTTCCATGCCTTCATGACAGAATGACCATAAGTGGATTGTCTCCAAGTTTGCATTACCCTGGAATTTCTAAGCTATTTTTGCCGCTTTATAGCTGGGCAGGATTAAAAAACGTGATAGCCCGAATGGGAGGGCATATTTTTTATTTGAGTGTCGGTAGTGTTGGGTTGATATGGGTGGGGTTGCTTTCACTTATGACTGCTGCCTTCAAAACATCGATCATTAAAAAAGAGAATTCTAACTCTGGTTTGGCAGATCAGGTGTTGGCTATTTTCCTGTTATTTGCCTTTATAGGCACTCTCGTATTGTCGGTGCTCTTCTTTTCCGTTTGCTTCTTTGATAAGCAGGCCGGACAGCGTCTCGATCATTGGATGTATGGGCGATACGTCGAGGGAGTTATTGCACCAATTTTGCTTGTAGGAGTATTATCGCCATCATTGCGCAGGGTACTTATTGGTATACTTGTTGCATCGTTAGGTGCAGCGTTACTCGCTACAGATTTGGGTAATAATTATATGCACACAGCGCCATTTAATGCCTCAGCATTTTGGCAGGATTTTTTTTTAAAAAAAGAGGGTTTATGGGCATGGTTGGTCGCGGGCTGCGCCTTGGTGGGCTTGGTAGCAAGTCTGCCGCGCCAACTTGGATTATTAATTGCTTTGATGGTTTTTGCATTCGATAATTATTTGCAGATTAGGTGGCATATCGATGCTTCAAATAATGCAAGCAAAAGGTGGATGGCGGCGGCGGTTGTAAGAGAACAGTTTCCAGTTGGATCTTGTGTTGGTTTTGATCATTCCGGGATTAATAGCTATCATAGATCTGTTTTTTGGCTTGATTATGGGTTTCAGCTTTTTGACTACTCGTTGATGCGAATTAATTTTGAGCGCTGGTACAACGATAATGATTGCGTTTGGCCTCTGTTTAGTTACAGCAAGGATTTAGACAAATATGGGTTTAAGGTTTATCCACTAATAGCGAATCCCGATGGCGGCCCCGTGCTCTGGGTGAAAGACCGACAACAGTTTCTTGATTATTTAGAACGCCTTATAATAAATATAGGTAAACTTATCTCATTTGCCAAAACTGAAAATACCTATCAATATCTGTCTATGGGCTGGTCTGCTCCAGAACCCTGGGGCACCTGGTCGGACGGCGATGCGGCCATGATCGTCATGAAACTGGCATCAGAACCCGCGCAAGATCTTGTGCTCGCATTGGACGGCCATGCCTTTGTCACCGCCAAACACCCGCATCAGGAGATCGACCTCAAGGTCAACGGGCATCCGCTCGGGACCATTCACTATGATTTTCCTTCCAGTGACGAGATTCGGACCGTGCCTATCCCCAAGGCCTTCATAGCGGATCGTCTGGTGAAGCTGGAATTTGGCTTCAAGGATGCCATATCCCCTAAAGAGCTCGGCCTAAGCCAGGACCCAAGGCGGCTGGGCCTGGGATTGGTCTCCCTGGTCCTCCAGGAAGAAGAGGCTTTTTCAAAGCGCCCTCCTTCAAAATGATCAAACGTCTAAAAAAAGAGCAGCAAGCCGAGATCGAGAGCCTGAAAAAGGAACTGGACAGCCTGAAAAGGCAATCCAGCAGGCAGAGCTGGACAGACAGCAGGCAAAATTGGCAATGCAGTCCTTGTAGGATGCGGTGAGGCACGAACCGCATCGATCGCGAAATGCAAACGA
>DYKV01000192.1 GCA_020722415.1 Anaerolinea sp. | reverse complement strand
CAGTTGGTGCCGGTCTTGACTGCATGGAGGTATGACTACATTGTACAATGTTATTGCATCTTCGAATGCCGCCTTTCGGCGGTATAGCATAATCTCGAAATGACAGAGACGGGTTAGTTGCAATGACAGGGATTGTGTTGTTTCAAAGGAGCGCAGTGACCGAGAAACCTTCATGCTTGATGAAAATGGCTTAGATTCAAGGGAATGCTGGATGGGTTTTGCGAAAGTATTAGGGACGATTTCTAGGTAAATTGAGAATTGCTGGGAATAAATGGAGAGTTCGATTTGGGTGGTATAATTTTTAATTAGGAAATTTTATGTTTCTCGATCTTTATCCTTCCACTTTGATTGCTCATTTAATTGTGTTAGTCATTGCTTTCACATTTCATGAATTTGCCCATGCCTGGACAGCTAACTATTTTGGTGATCCGACGCCAAAGATGAATGGTCGTTTAACATTGAATCCACTGGCACATCTCGATCCGATTGGGTCTTTGTTATTACTGGTGGCTGGTTTTGGTTGGGCAAAGCCAGTACCCATCAACCCTTATTTTTTGCAAAAAAGATCATCTTCAGCAGTGATGCTGGTATCATTGGCTGGTCCTGCTTCTAATTTATTGATGGCAATTGTAGCTGCACTACCCTTTCGTTTTGGCATTGTTTCGCTCAGCGATGCTTACGCGGCTATTCAAACTCAATCCATGCACATTTTTCCAACCCTACCCCAAATTCTCTATGTTTTCATTCAAATCAATTTGTTGTTGATGTTGTTCAACCTCATTCCGATTGCACCATTGGATGGTGAGAAGATTGTGGAATACTTTTTTCCTGCAACTTGGTTGCAATTTTTGGACGCAATTCGTCCATACGGTCCAATTATCTTGATGGCGGTAGTCTTTTTGGGAGTGTTAAATTACATCATTAATCCACCACTAGTCTTATTAATGCGGATTTTGGTTGGCTAAAATTTGAACGGGAAACATCGTATTGAGCAGTTTTGGAATGCTTTGATTGCAAAGCCGAATAATAGTGATCTTGCGTTAGTAAGCCGCATTTTACCGGCTGAATTAATGGTATTGTTTTATCAAATGACGAGGGATGAACAGGCACATTCTATTCGGGTGTGCAGGAGATTAATCGCTGAAGGGGAGAGTGAGTCAGATTTATTGGCTGCAGCATTGCTTCATGATATTGGAAAGATAAACTATCCCTTAAGACTCTGGGAGAGGGTTTGGATTGTGTTGTGGAGCATGATAAAAAATGACCGAAACAGAACCAATTGGCAAGTTCCTTGGAAAGAGATTAACCAGCACCCTTGGTGGAAACGGGCGCTGATTGTCGCTGAAAATCACGCTGAGTGGGGTTCACAGATATTACAAGACTATCATGCTAATCCACGCATAATTTGGCTGGTACGATATCATCAAGAAGGAAAGGAGAATGGAAATTGGAACAAGGATAGAATCTTGTTGGAGAAATTAAAGCGGGCAGATGATTTATGTTAGGAGAGGAAAATGACAGTTGAGATTACCATTATTGGCCTAGGGAGAACAGGGAGTGCATTTGGATTAGCCTTGAGCGAGCACAAACAACTACTACATCGAAAAGGTCATGATAAAGATTACGCAATTGGGCAAAATGCTCAGAAGAAAGGCGCCATTGATCAGCACTGTCATAACCTACATGACGCTGTAAAAGATGCCGATTTAGTATTAATCACTACACCCTTGGATCAAATTAGTCCTATTTTGGAACAGATTAGCTCAGATTTAAAAGAAGGCACACTTGTCCTCGATACTAGTCAAGCAAAAAAGAAAGTTGCTGAATGGATGATGTCATTTTTGCCAGAGGGTTGCCATTATATTGGATTGACACCAGTGATTAATCCGCAGTATTTATCTGAAGAGGAAACTGTTACCCATGCTGATTTATACAAGGACAGCATCATTGCAATCTGTGCACCACCCAACACCCCGGCAGAGGCTTACAAGTTAGCAACCGATTTGGTTGCTATGGTTGGAGCACAACCACTTTTCGTAGATCTGTTTGAAATTGATGGACTGATATCGGCTGCTGAGATAAGCCCGAAATTGATATCTAGTGCTTTAGTGCGATCCGTGATTCTTCAACCTGGATGGCAAGAAGCCCGAAAATTTGCCGGAAGAAACTTTTGGGACATCGGTTTGCCTTCCAGCCGGTTTACCTCCGCAACGGAATTAGCCCAAACTTGGCAGGCTAACCAGGAGAATTTAGAACGCTTACTTGAAGAAATGATTGGAACTTTAAAATTGTGGCGTGATTATCTTCGAGCTGGGGAATTACCCCGGTTAATTAACGAATTAGAAAGCGCCCAACAAGATTTTAACCAATGGCAAGAAGAACGACGAAAATCAAAATGGAACGAGTATGCAATGCCAGGAGGCTGGGATCAAATCCCCAGTAGTTCAGACAGGCTAGGGGGGGTGTTTGGAATGAATCTATTCCGTAAGAAGAAAAAAGAAGGAGGAAAGCAATGAATAATGCATTAAATTGGATAGATGATGAGCTAAAGTCGCTCAAAGATGCTGGATTATATAACCGCATTCGTACTATTAGCTCTGCCCAAGGAGCATGGTTGATTGTTGATGGGAAAAAGGCATTGAATTTTTGCTCCAATAATTATTTGGGATTGGCAAATCACCCAAAATTGGTTCAGGCAGCTAAAGAAGCGGTGGATAAATATGGCATTGGACCAGCAGCAGTTAGGACGATTGCTGGCACAATGGACTTACATAATGAATTGGAAAAGAGGTTTGCGGAATTCAAAGGTGTAGAAGCAGCGATCACTTTTCAATCTGGTTTCAATGCGAATATTGCAACAATCCCAGCACTTGTCGGAAAAGAGGATGTCATTTTTTCGGATGAGTTAAACCATGCGAGTATCATTGATGGTTGTCGTTTATCAGGGGCGACGATCATTCGTTATAATCACTGTGATGTAAAAGACTTGGAACGGGTATTGCTCGAAAATCGCCATCTGTACCGGCGGGCCATGGTGATCACCGACGGCGTTTTTAGCATGGATGGGGATATTGCTCCATTGAATGACATCTATGAAGTCAGCAAAAAATATGAGACAATCCTAATGGTAGACGATGCCCATGGCGAAGGTGTGTTAGGCAGAAGTGGACGAGGTATCGTAGATCATTATCGCCTGCATGGAAAAGTAGATATAGAAGTTGGCACCCTCTCAAAAGCATTTGGGGTTGTTGGTGGAGTTGTGGCGGGCAATGCAAAAATAATAGAATGGCTTCGCCAACGCGGTCGTCCTTTCCTATTCTCTTCTGCGATGACAGTACCTGATGTAGCTGCTTGTTTGGCTGGTTTAGAGATATTGCAAAACTCAACTGAGCTGGTAGACCAATTATGGAAAAATACCCGATTTTTCAAGGAGGAAATGAAAAACGCTGGCTTTGATATCGGTCAAAGTGTTACCCCGATTACACCTATTATGCTTGGGGAAGCGCGCCTGGCGCAGGAATTTAGTGCGTTATTGTTTGAAAATAATGTCTTCGCTATGGCGATTGGTTTCCCCACAGTTCCGCGCGGAAAAGCCCGTATCCGCGTGATGCTCTCGGCAGCTCATCAGAAAACTGATTTAGAGAAAGGGCTAGAGGTATTTATTAAGGTTGGTAAAAAACTAGCTGTGATTTAATTAGCCTTTATCCAAAAAAGGATCGAAAACCGGATTAGTGCCTGACCAAACGCAATTGGCTTTTTCGCTTTGATTACATATCAGGCTTTGAGAACAACGGTGAGCTAAAACTTTTGGTTGAGAGTTGGGGAAGATCTCAGCCGGATAGACAACTTCTGCTTCGAGAGTGACTATTCTACCGGCATGGGAGCAATAACGGGTTTTAAGTGGTTTCCAAGTTTTATAAGACATGCTTGCCTCCAAACCAATAAGGAATGACTATTTATAAATATTGTATCCGCATTTTGAAGGGGAGAACAGTGTCAAATGTAAGGTATTTAAACAAAGAGAGGACACTTTCGCTGTGATTGCAACTCTTTTCACGGTAATTCTCTGTTTAGTTTGAAACCGTCTTGAAGATTTCTACACAATCCATCCAGCGCACCCAGTAAATTTTCGGAAAGTTGATTTGAAAATTCAGGTTAGAACTGCCCAAGTGGCAATCTTCTGCTAAGTTCAGCGGCTATGATGCTTTACCTCAGCACGAAGAAGCGCTTCGGGTTGCCAAGCAAGTCATTATCAACACTTTCCACGAGCTAAAGCTGGATTTATCCCGTCGAATACAGCCAGCGAACAATATAGCTGAACAGTACCTTCGGGTTGAGAAGTTATAATTTTCAATCAAATTTAACGAGGGTGTGGGAAAATGGGCTTTGCTAAAAGAATTTTCGATAAAAAAATGCGCCTAATTGTCCTGAAATTCCGATTTTCTAAATACTCTCAGCAATTCTCAATATGGAGTAACCCTTCAATTGGATTTTCACTGGCTGTACCGGCGGGATAAATCCCTGGCTTACTTCATGGAAGTCGGGTAAAGCTGACTCATATTGCAGCCCGAAGGGCTTCCATGACCTGAGGCAGGGCTTTAGCCCGCCGAGTTTGGCGGAAAATAGCCAGCCTAAATAGTTTGACAATGTCAGATTTTCGTATAGCTGTCATTGCGAAGAGCGTTCTTTGCGACGAAGCAATCCCCTCGCAAACCAAAAGACTGCTTCGCTTCGCTCGCAGTGACAGAAAGCATAGAGTTTTATAGAACAATTGTTTAATGTGACATTGTCAAAATAGTTACAATTTGAATTAACAATTAAACGTCTCATTTTCAATGCGCGCAGGATAGATTACGCTAAAGCCCTCAGGATA
>DYKV01000191.1 GCA_020722415.1 Anaerolinea sp. | reverse complement strand
TAATTCAACGCACTGTGGCTATTCCTGTCAGCGCTGGTGATGCTGTCTTCTTTGCGTCTCGAAACGCTTTAATTTATTGTCCCTCATCCAATTCGTCGTACGATACGTCCATTTCTTCGATGATACCGGTGGTAATGAAAATAGTGCGTTCACAGATATTGGTGATTCGATCAGCTAAACGTTCCAAATTATGGGCTGCCCAAAGCAAGTAGTTCGCCCTCTCAATCGTGGTGGGGGCAGCGATGATATAAGTCATCAATTCCCGATAAACCTGGTTATATAAGGCGTCTACCTCATCATCCTCGAGGGGAATCTTTTGGGCAGAGACAATGTCTTCATCCATAAATGCTTGTAAGGCACGTTCCAGCATGTCTGTCGCTTTCTCAGCCATGCGTGGGATGTCAATCAACGGTTTCAACAGAGGTTGATCGCCCATGCGCAGATTAATTACCGCAATTCCCTTGGCGTAGTCTCCCATCCGTTCTAGCTCTGAAGCGATTTCAAAGCAAGAGGCGAGTAAACGTAGATCCTTTGCCATGGGTTGTTGGGTGGCAATTAACAACATAATTTCCCGCTCGATATCGAAGCGCAATTGGTTAATTTGCTTGTCCATTTCGAAGATAAGCTTGGCTGCTGCCAAGTCACGCTGCTTGAGCGCCTCGACCGATTTTAGCGTAGCTTCCTCAACCATTCTGCCGAGTTTTAGAATATCCTGTTTGACTTTCTGTATACTTTGTTCAAATGTCTTCCTGACCATTGATGTACTCCTCTCCTCTTCCATTTTACACCTTACCCGAAACGACCAGTGACATAATCTTCAGTGCGTTTATCTTTGGGGTTTAGAAAGATCTGTTCTGTTTCTCCAAATTCGATCACCGTACCGCTTCTCTCTGCTTGATCGCTCAGCATCATCATCGCTGTATAGTCTGAAACGCGGGCTGCTTGCTGCATATTATGGGTGACAATGACAATCGTATAAGCTTTCTTGAGCGCTCCCATTAATTCTTCGATTTTAAGTGTAGCGATCGGGTCAAGCGCCGAAGCGGGTTCATCCATCAAGATCACTTCCGGTTGAATGGCAATAGCCCGGGCAATACACAAACGCTGCTGCTGCCCGCCTGATAAGGACAGCCCACTCTGGTCTAATTTATCGTTGACTTCATCCCATAGCGCAGCTGCCAGCAAAGAACGTTCAACAATTTCATCTAATTTGGCGCGTGAATGGATTCCTAGTAAGCGGGGTCCATAGGCAACATTATCATAAATTGATTTCGGAAATGGATTAGGCCTTTGAAAGACCATACCAATCCGCCGCCGAATCTCCACCACATCTACATTCGGAACATAGATTGGCATCCCATCTAGAAACACCTGACCTTCGGTTCTTGCGCCAGGCACAAGATCATTCATGCGATTGAGGGCACGGAGCAAAGTAGATTTTCCACAACCTGACGGTCCAATAATGGCGGTGATACTCTGGGCATAAATGGGAAGATTAACCATCTCAATCGCCCGGAAATTACGGTAATAAACCGAAAGGTTTTCAATCTTCATCTTTAATGTTTTTTCATCATTCTTTTCGTGTTTTTTATTGATCAGAAATGAAACTTGCGAAGTCATTAGCATATTACATTACTCCTTAGTGGTAAGTTCCAATATGGCGCACCCGCCACCAGGTGATTAATCGGGCAAAAATATTGAGCAGCAATACCAAGCTGATCAGGACTAAGGCAGTCGCCCAGGCTTTGGCATGCCAGTCCTCGTAAGGGGCGATGGCATAGACAAAAATAGTATGCGGCAGGGTTGCCACAGGCTGGCGGTAATCTAGGTTTAGAAATGGGTTACCGAAAGCAGTGAAAAGCATCGGCGCCGCCTCTCCAGCAGCCCGGGCAATAGCTAACATAACGCCAGTCAGAATACCGTTAAACGCAGCCGGTAAGATGATCGAGAGGGAGGTTTTCCATTCCGCAGCGCCAAGCGCTAAAGAACCCTCACGAAGTGATTTTGGCACCATCCGAATCATCTCCTCAGTAGTGCGGGTCAGAGTAGGCAGCATGATAAAAGCCAAAACAACGCCTCCTGAGAATGCCGAAAAGTGCCTTTGGGGAAGAACAATGATTGTATAAGCAAAAATGCCCATCACAATCGAAGGTACACCCGAAATGACATCCGCGCTAAACCGTAATGCTACGCCTAAGCCATTATCAGGATGAGTTGCCGCATAGAAACCAGCCAAAGTACCGATTGGGATAGCGAACAATAACCCTAATCCAACCGTCATTGCTGAACCAACTAAAGCGTTGGCGATCCCTCCACCAGGAACCCCTACTGGGGTTGGAAGCTGAGTGAAAAATGACCAGTTAATGGCTGGCAAACCTTGCTGAATGACATAAGCTATAATCCAAATTAATGGAGCGATCACTAACAATGTCGCCAGCATACAGAAACCCAACATGATCAGATTGATCAATTTTCTACGTTGTTGCCGAATTGGGGTAGTTTGGATCATAAATGCGCCTCTCCTTTGGTCTGTCTTGCCAAGCGCCAGATGAGCAAACGAGCAATGAAATTAATGACCAGAGTAATTGCAAAAAGAATTAATCCAATCTCAATTAACGCTTGGAGATATAAATCAGATGTCGCTTCAGTAAATTCATTTGCAATAACCGAAGCCATCGTATAACCCGGATGCAATAAGGAGATGGATAAATCCAGGTTATTGCCAATCACCATAGTCACAGCAATCGTCTCACCCAAAGCTCGCCCTAACCCAAGGATGATTGCACCTAATAATCCGGAGCCACCATAGGGTAATAAAATCTGCGAGATCATTTCCCATTGGGTGGCGCCCATCGCCAGGGCTGCTTCTCGCTGACTGTTTGGGATCGCGCGCAAGACATCGCGGCTTACTGCGGCTATTGTAGGAAAAACCATAATCGCCAGTAATATACCAGCCGCAAAGCGGCTTGGACCAAAAATCGGGCCGGCAAATAAGGGCAAAAAACCAAATTCACGGTTTAGGAATTGAGCTGCTGGGCGGACAAAGACGGGTATAAAGACAAATAAACCCCATAAGCCATAAATCACACTGGGCACCGCTGCCAGAAGTTCAACCAAAAAACCGAGCGGTTGCCGTAACCAATCTGGCGCTAATTCAGCCAGGAAAATCGCTGTACCGATACTGAGGGGGATGGCGACAATCAATGCTAAAATTGAGGTCATTAAAGTACCAAGAATAAAGGGTAATGCGCCAAACTTGTTCTCAATGGCTGGATCCCAATCCGAGGTGGTGAGAAACTTCCAACCAAAAGCATGCCGAGAGAGGGCGGAATTTTGCCATAATTCATAACCGATTGCCATCACCAAACCAATGAGCAACAATGACGCTACCACCAGGAAAAAACGATAACTTCCGTCTCCGTGATCCCACAAGCGGCGGATAACCCCGATGCGAGGGGCAGGTAATTCGCTTTTTTGTAAGGCAAGATTCATCTTTCTCTCCAAGAAAACTTCCTCCTCAGTCCAAGCAAAACTGAGGAGGAGTGTTTTACCTTGATAAGATGGAGACTATTGACCACTGCTGAGTGGTTTACCTTGGCAGGTAACTTGCGCTAATTTAGCCATTACCTGCTGCTTGACTGCATCCGGCAGGGATACATAAAGAAGTTCCTTCGCCGAAGCGTCGCCATCCGGACCTAACGCCCATTTAATAAACTCCACTAATTTTTGCCCCTTTACACAATCCTGTTGATCCATATAAATCAACAAGTAGGTATATCCGGCTATGGGATAGCTGGTTTTGCCCGGTGCATCCACAATAGAAAGGGCAAGTTTATCGCCCATCTCTGTGCCGAAATCCGCCATCGCTGATTGAGTAGATTCGATGGAAGGCTCAACAAATTCACCAGCTTTATTTTGCAGTAAATTAAGCACAGCTTTGTTTTGAATCGCGTAGGCTAGCTCAACATATCCAATCGCGCCTTCATTCTGGGCTACTGTTCCGTAAACGCCCTCATTACCTTTACCGCCTAATCCTACCGGCCATTTTACCGAGGTTGCATTGCCAACTTTTTCTTTCCATTCCGGGCTAATTTTTGAAAGGTAATCAGTGAAAATAAAGGTTGTTCCAGAACCGTCAGAGCGATGTACCACGATAATGTCCTTATCCGGTAACTGGACATCCGGGTTAGCATCTGTTAAAACTGGATCATTCCATTTGGTGATTTTTCCCAAATAAATATCGGCAAGAACAGTATAAGGAAATTTAATGGGTGTTGTAAGGGGTTTGTCATCGGCACCCTTCAAGTTTACAACAATTGAAACGGCACCTGCCACAGTGGGAATCATTTGAATCCCAGGGGCAGCCGCATATTGTTCGTCTGTCAGAATAGCATCCGATGCGCCAAAATCCACCGTCTTGGCAGTGATTTGTTTGATACCACCTCCAGAGCCAATGGATTGGTAGTTGAACTTAACCGAAGGGTCTACAAAGGCATAATCGTAGAACCACTTACTATAAAGAGGAAAGGGGAAAGTCGCCCCCGCACCGGTAATCTGGATAGAACCGGTTGGTACACTGGTCGGTTGAGGCGCCGCTTCGGTTGCGCTGACTACAGTGGCGGTAGGCTGCACAATCACCACTGATTGAGTCTCAGCGGCAGCTGGCGCTGGTGAAGTACTAGCTGCCGGGGCACAAGCTGCTAGTAAACTAGCCACCATTAAAAACAACAGAATGATTTGGAAATTTTTCCGCAACATATCGTTTTCTTCTCCTTTTGTTAATCATATTTATTTGCCCTAAGTGTAGCAGATTTGGTTTAACGGACTGCAAAACAGGAGTTAAGATTAAGTAACGTTTAGTTAAGGTTATTTCACAATAATTTCGAATTGTTAATATTCAGC
>DYKV01000190.1 GCA_020722415.1 Anaerolinea sp. | reverse complement strand
ATTACGCGATTTAATTTTCTCTTCCGTTAATGGATCGACGCCATAGTAAATAGGTATTTTATGAAATGAAGATGCCAATGGGTGGTTACACCGCAATCATGAAAAATACGGTTTTCGCATAAGCCTTATCGGGTTATGGGAAAACCGAGCTGACTAATGGGAGATCGCTATGCAAACTATAGAATTAAAATTGCTTGTGTGCTAGAAAATCGATATAATTATATTGTTTCGTTCAGTGGTTTGTTTCTGAGAAACAAAAGATGGGCAAGTCTACCCGGAAATGGATCGGTTGGGTTATCCTAGCGCTTGTTGGGTTGGCGGGGTTATATTGGGCATATCGGAAAAGCCAACCAGCCAATCCGATCGGCGATGAGGAGAAGTTTACCCAATTACGCATGGAAATGGTAGAGCAGACCATTCTTGCTCGCGGCGTTACAAACCCCGATGTGATTGATGCCATGCGTACCGTCCCTCGCCATGCGTTCGTTTCCCCCGAATATCTCGATCAGGCTTATGAAGACCATCCTTTACCAATTGGATATGGGCAAACCATCTCACAACCCTATATTGTCGCTTGGATGACCGAATTGCTTGAGTTGAAAGCGGGCGAGAAAGTGCTGGAAATTGGCACTGGCTCAGGTTATCAGGCAGCCATTCTGGCTCAATTGGGATATGTGGAGGTCTATAGTGTGGAGATAATCCCAGCTTTAGCTGAGCAAGCCGAGGAGCGCTTAAGACGTTTAGGCTATAAAAAAGTCCACCTAAAGCAAGGGGATGGATATTATGGCTGGCAAGAACAGGCACCCTATGATGCGATCTTAGTAACCGCAGCGCCGGATCACCTGCCGCCACCGTTGGTTGCCCAGTTGAAGGAAGGGGGACGCTTGGTGATCCCGATTGGACCACCGGGCAGTTACCAGACTTTATGGAAGTTTGTAAAACAAAATGGAAAACTTAAGGCTTATGATCTTGGAGGGGTTATATTTGTGCCGTTAACTGGCGGGAACCAATCCATTTCCCCTTCAGCCATACCGTGATAAAAGCGCAACCATAACAGAGCGCGCCTAAGCGGAGAACAGAATTAAACCCCCAAGTCAAGGCTAACAGCATGGCGGTAATGGATGCAACGACCGATGCTGCGCCGTTGATTGCCCAGATTAATGGCAATTGGTTTTCACCTCCAGGCTTAATGGCGTAAAAATAAATGCCGCCCGGGAAGGCGCAGCCCATCAAAAAGCCCCCTGGAGCAACCACTGCTGCCATCAATCCCGCTCTGATTGTGAGAGGACAACCGAGGGTGGTTTGGAAGAACGGCTTTAGTCCAAAGGAAGCCAGCATCCACCAAATGCTTAATAGGAGTAATGCCCGATCGAGACGGACCTTTTTGCTTAAGTTACTGCCAATCCCGGAGCTAATGAGCAAAGTGAATAGGACAATGGCTAAAGAGTAAGCGGGATGAATTAAATACAATTGAAAGCGTTGGATAAGAGGCAGCTCTATCAACATGTAACCGAAACCGATCGCCGCGAAATAAAGTACCATATCCATGGACAATTTTGTCAGCGGTTGACCAAGTTGCCTAATTTGCGATTTCCAAAAGGTGATGCCAACTAAACCTCCCCCGAGAATCAGGACAAATAGCAATAAGCCCACTACCGCCAGCAGTCCTGCTCCGCCGAAAGGCTGCCAGGTTTTACCTAGTTCTGTCAGCGCTTGCGGAATTTGCGACCATTTGAAATAATGGGCGAAAAAGGGATGATCATCGGTTGGCGGTCGCACATCATAAGGATACGAATGATAGAAAGCCGAACGTGTGTTCCGATCAAGGATGGCTTGAAATGTTTGAGTATAAACGGGTTGGGTCAATACATTGTATCGGTTGACATCTGCAAGAGATAAATCAGGTGAGCTGATGAAATCTAACGAACGCGCTCCGGCAAATTGATGGATTGTATTGAGCTCTGCCATGGAAAATGGCTCCAGTTTAACGAGGATAGTTGCCATGGCGTAACTGCGCAAAGCGATTAGGCGCTCCGCAGGGGACAATCCCATCTGCTCTAATGCGGTGACGGCAAGGGCAAAGGCGCGCAGGCTTTCACTGGGAGGTTTTTGCAGCCAGCGGTTAAAGATCAATATGCCATTTGGTTTCAAATGCAGAAGAAGATCGTGAAAGCTTTCCAAAGTTGTGCGGTAATCTTCTGCTAAGCTATACGCGCCACTCCGCACTGGATGAAAAGTGGAGCTGAGCGAAAGCAAAATGACATCATATTTCTCTGTGCTTTTATAGAAATAACTTCTTTGATCTTCAGTGCTGATTTGGACATTAGGGAGGTGGTAGATTGGGTAGGCTGCTTGAACGATCAGGGGATTGTTTTCTACAGCAATAACTTGACTTGCCCCCTGTCCAATCGCAACTAGGATGTCTAAACCCCCGTTGGGTTCTACTATCAAAACCTTGGCGTGTGGTCGCAACTGGAACGCTAAAGCAGTCGGTAGAAAAGCAGTGAATCCTAAATCAGAGGTATCGCGCACAATAGGAGAAAGGTCATCTCCATCAATAAATAAACCATCTTGGGGTGGAGGAAGTTGTTGATATTGAATGCTGAGGCCGGGAAGAGAGCGAATATTGGCGCTGCGCACGACATCAATGCGCGAGAACGCATTCCATCGTTGGGAGAGGATCTGGGCATCTGGATATTGTAAAGTGTAAGATAGCCCTTTATAGGGAGAGATACGTAAGTTAAGGAATTGCAGCCATGAACTCGCTTGGGAACGCAAAACTAATTCGGCTGCGTTTCCCATCAGGAAGATCAGGAGGATGGTATTGAAAGCATGGTGAAGTCTAAATTTGTGGAATTTGACCCGCAAGGTAATCTCACTCAATGGAAAAGCGCATAAACCAGCCAGGAGGCAGCAGAATAGGACTGCGCCTTCTCCGCCGACTAAAACTGGCAATCCTAACCCGGCTAAGCTACCCAAACCGGCGCCGATAAAATTCATTGCGTAAAAGGATTCGGTTTGCGAGGGTAAGGTTTCTAATAAAATCCCGATTGCCAGTCCTCCCAAGGTGAACGGAATAGTAAGCATCACATAATTAAATGCAAAAAGAAAAACCTGCTTCGGATCCCAGATGATGCTGAAGGAATCGAAAGGGAGATAATTTAGCGATAAATAAGCTGCGAAAAAAGAAAAGGCACAGCCAAAAGATAGCCAGCCAAAAAAATTAAAGGCCCTTTGGGGATGGATATGCCGGAGAAAAGCAAGGATCACTCCGCTGACCGCGTATCCAAGCATTGCCATACTGATGATTAAAAAGGCAAAATGATAAAACTGGGAAACTGAGAAAAGGCGGGTAAGGGTAATTTGAAATAGTAAGATGGCAGCCGAGAGACCTGCAACCCGCCAGAAAATCCAGGGATTATTTGAGCTGACTTTTACCATCGGGCATGGTGTTCCTCCGCAAACCCCACCAAACCGTTTATAGAGATTTTCTCGTCGTTGTCTGTGCGCGCCCAACCATGATAATGCCCAAACAATTGATGAACCTCACTGAAAATGATCCCTAAGTTCGTTCGGGCAATGCGTTCTTTAAATGGGGTGAAGGTTAGATCTAACCGTCCCTCATTGTCTCGAAAATGCCAAGGTTGACGATAATCAACAGAATGGTAATCGAAAGTCACTTGATCAAATTTATGGATTTTGTTTTGCACGATCAGAGCATTTTCGGTTGCATTCGTCAGATCGCCAAATCCACATCCAAAGTTTAATCCGATCGTTCTACCATCAGGAAGGAACCCCGAAGCGCTTGCCCAGTTCCAAAAGGAACGATATTCCCAAACACCGCGTCCCCAATCTAATGAACCAATGGAGGAGGAGGGGTGTAATTCTTCTTCTAATTTCCCATAATGGATGAAGCCCCGCGCCGGAAGACAATTTATCTTGCGGTTGTAATAAAACCGTTTTTTCCCAATGGGGATGACAATGTTCATCGATTCAATCGAAGGTGGCGCTTCTAACCAGATATCGGCTTCTATCCCCCGACCTTGCTGAAAGGCTGGCCAGGATACGTTGATATGCCGCTGTTGTTCATTCACTTGAAAAGTAATAGCCACGCCCTTACCAGCGAAGTGACTATCCCCTTCGGTACTGTTGCGTGCCAAAATAAGCCCTTTACTAAAAGGGAGCACTAATCCTTCTTCGTGCAAATCGCCGCTAGCAAAGTCAAGTGTATAGACAAATATATTCCCGGCATACCCTAAATCTGCCAGGGTGGCTGAAAAGAAGCGCTGCGGAGTAAATATGGCATAATAATCCCACCGCTTAATGCGCAAGCGTTGCAGCTTTTGGAATGGATAAAAATGAGCGGCTTCGAGATTGCAATCGAGCAATGGCTGGCATGACCAGCCCAACTGAGACAAATCGCCCGCGGAAGTAAGTAGCGGTCCTGATTGGGTAATCTCATGCTGCATAAGGGCTCCTAATTATTAGTGTACAGCTTTTAACCAGGCTTGTCAATTAAAATTGCACTTTAATCCAACTGTGCTGGGCAATATTTTTTATTCTCTTCGCTGTGCACAACCGTCTAGATTATGGACTACGCCAGTGGTTTCGTTGGCAACCGGGTGCGTAGAAAATCGTTAACGATCCCAAGGAAAATTTATTCGATACGGTTTTGCCAGAACAGCACTGTGTCGCTCAATACACTGCCGACTGATAATTACGCCAATATCATTTCGGTATTTTTATGCCCACAGCAGCCCTGAAAATTATGGCGAAAACCCCTTTTATCTAGCTTTGTTAGAGGCTGCACTAGCAAAAACATTCTTATTGGCTAAAAATGCACCAGTAATGGCTACCATTTACCCCAACAGTTCTGCCAGCCAGCCAGATAATAAAATGGTAACAAAAACAAAAGCA
>DYKV01000189.1 GCA_020722415.1 Anaerolinea sp. | reverse complement strand
TGAGTGTGTTCACCTATTCAGAATTATTATCCGCACAAGAAGTGCAACGTGTCCACGAGGCATCGTTGGAGATCCTCGAGCAGGTGGGAATGCTGGTGAGAAATGAAAAAGCCCGGCGTGTCTTTGCCAGATATGGCTGTAACGTAAATGAAGAAACTCATTTAGTGACGTTTCCAGCTAAAGTAATCGAAGAATTCCGGCAAATGCTTCCGCCTAAATTTATTTTTCGTGGGCGTGATGAGAAATTTGACAAAGTGCTGCCCGATGATAGCCCAGTGATCGTCACGGCTTCATCTGCACCCAATATCATTGATCCGATAACCGGAAAAGAACGGCGATCAACCTCAGAAGATATTGCTCGAATAGCCTATTTGATTAATGAGTTACCCGGTTATGATGTTTTTTCCATCTCTACCTTAGCGGAAGATGCGCCAGAAGGATATTTCACACTTGCCAGACTTTATCCAGCTCTGAAAAACTGCCTCAAACCCGTGCGGAGCACTTCAACAGATGCGGAGGATGCGCGGAAAGTGCTCCAATTAGGAGCAGTGATTGCCGGAAGTGAAAAAGCCTACCTTGAAAGGCCGTTTATCACTCATCATTTTTGCCCAGTTGTTTCTCCTTTGACTTTTGATGTAGCCTCAACAGAATTGACAATGTTCTTTGCTGAAAAAGGTTTACCGGTTTATCCGAGCATAGTGCCAAATGGTGGTTTAACTTCTCCAATGACAATGGCTGGTACATTGGTGCAAGGCAATGCAGAATTTTTAGCGGCTGCTTGTTTGATGCAAATGGTAAAGCCGCATACTCCTTTGATTTACTCCACCCTCCCTACCATTGCTGATATGCGCACCGGTGCGTATGCTTCGGGCGGTGTTGAATGCGGCATGCTGCACATGAGTTTTGCGCAGATGGCTCGTTTTTATAAAGTACCAAGCGGGGGTTATATCGGTTTAACCAATTCAAAAATTAATGACGCCCAATCCGGTTATGAAACAGGAATATCCTCAACTGCAGCGTTGTTAGGCGGGGCTAATATGATGAATATGGGAGGATTATTAGATGCGTTGAAAGCATTTGACTTTGCTAAAGCAGTAATAGACGATGAAATTGCCCTTATGCTGAAACGGATTCAACGCGGATTGGAATTCAGTGAAGAGAACCTGGCTCTCGATGTGATCGCTGATGTGAAACCGGGGGGTGGTTTCATGACCCATAAGCATACTGTTAAATGGATGCGCAAAGCTGCTTTGATGACCCGAATTTCCGATCGCGATCCACGCGAGGTGTGGGAGAAGCGCGGCGGGCAAGATGCATATCAAAAGGCTATTCAACGCGCTCGAGAAATTCTCAGCAAGCCCAACCCAGTAGTCTTTTCCACCGAGGTGGAAGAACGAATCCGCCAAGCATTTCCACAAATGGTGAGCGGGGATGCTCTCTTACCCGAGGGTTGGTCTGGGTAAGAATAGTTATAATTGAATAGGAGATCAAAATGAAATTTTTCTTTGCAACCGATGTACATGGATCTGAAATTTGTTGGAAAAAGTTTATAGCAGCGGGAAAATTTTATGGTGTAGACACACTTATTCTTGGCGGGGATATGACTGGCAAAGCGATCATCCCGATCGTCGCTCAGGGAAATAACAAATGGAAAGTGACCCTCCTCGAACAAGAAACCATTTTGGAAGGGCAAGAAGAGGTAGACAAAATGGTGACGACCATTATCAATCGCGGTTATTATCCCCATGTCACCACACCTGATGAAGTCAAAGAAATATTCGAAACACCTGGGCGGTCGGATGAGCTGTTTTTGCAATATGTTTTAAAGACAATGCAGCGCTGGATGGATTACGCCGATCAAAAACTGGATGGAACGGGAATTAAATGCTATGTTTGCCCTGGGAACGATGATATATTTGAAATTGATGCTGTGATTGAAAGCTCGAAAAGTGTGCGCAGTGTGGAAGGGAAAGTAGTTTGGTTGGATGATAACCATGAGATGATCAGTACCGGCTGGTCTAACCCAACTCCGTGGGATACCCACCGCGAGGAGGATGAGGATGCGTTGCTCAAGCGGATGGAAGTCATGATTTCTCAACTGAAGAGTGTGGAAAACGCGGTATTTAATTTGCATGCACCACCTTATGGGAGCGGTTTAGACGATGCACCGGAATTAACCAAAGATATGCGTCTTGCATACGCGGGGCGATCCATGGTGCCAGTTGGAAGCAAAGCAGTCTTAAAGGTAATCGAACAGTACCAACCCTTGTTGAGCTTACATGGCCACATTCATGAAGGTAAGGGCATCCGCAAATATCGGCGAACGTTGTGTATTAATGCCGGCAGCCAGTACGAACAAGGGATCTTGCAAGGAGTGGTGGTGGATCTGGGCTTGAAGAAAATCAACAGCTATGTCCTGACCACTGGGTAACAGCTTTAAGCTGAATTTTTACTTGAGGAGGAGGCGTTATTGGAATAGAGTTAAAAAAAACAGAGCATCAGGAATGATGAGCCTGCAGGACCTGGCTGCTGGTTGAGCCCCGATTAGAATTTATGGAATGCCGGATTCGTCAGGATAAATCCATGAATTCACTATCAACCAGAACCCAACCAAGAGCAGCTCACGGATTCTAAGCAAAGGAGGTGCCTATCGGACAAAGATCAGATAACTCAATAGGTTTGAGAAAGTCCCAACTGGGGTTGGGCGAGTAATTGTACTGACGGGATTTTCCCGTAACCCGATGAAAGGAGTTAATTATGAGCGAGGTAACCCTATTTGTACGCAAAGCAAGCGGCTTAGTTCGTTCTTGGTCGACTTTTGATGCGTTTATTTACGCAACCTTCTCTATCAATCTGATCACGTTAGGTTTGTACATATTTTCCTATTGCTATTACTTCGAGGGAAATTTAGCAACAGCGGTCATAATTGGCGGTGCCTTTACCATTTTTGAAGTCATTGTTTATGCCAGTTTAATCTCAGCTATGCCGCGGGCTGGTGGGGATTATGTTTGGCAGAGCCGTATTTTAGGACGGGGGATTGGGTTTTTGCTAGCAGTAACCGGCTGGTGGTTTATCCTGTGGCTCTGGGTGCCTCTATACGGCCAAATGTTGGTTTATATTGTTTTCACCCCTCTTTTAGGAGTTTTAGGTGCTAAAGACTTGGCTTTATGGTTTACCACCAGCAATAATGGTTTGTTGCTTGGAAATATCTTAGTTTGTTTGATTGTGTTTGTCTATATTGCTGTAGGGATGAAGTGGTATGCCCGGGTACAAAAATTTAGTTTTTGGGGTGGAATGCTCGGCTTGTTAATTGTCTTTTTGTTGTTGTTGTTCGGAAACCATGAGACCTTTGTTGCAAACTTGAATGAATATGCGGTTAAATATTTTGGAGCGGCATCGGGAGATGTTTATTCTGCTACATTAGCAGCTGGGGAAGCTGCTGGAACTGCAACTGGGCCATTAAGTAATATTGCTATTGGCGCTAGTATGGCATTGATACCCATGATCGTATTCTTTAACTTATGGCCAAACTGGGGATCGACACTCTATGGCGAAGTGCGCGGAGCAAATGACTACAAGCGCAATTTCTGGGGTATGGCTTGGGCAGTTATTGTAACGGCTGGTTTGGCTGTGGTTTTCTTTGCCTTGATCAATAAAACGCTTGGTTGGGATTTCTATAATAAGGCTAATGGCGCTTTTTGGAACTTTACCTGGGGCTATACAACAGAAACACCCCCATTGCCGGTTTGGCCATACCCAGCCATGTTTGCTGCATTTCTGGTTAAAAGCCCAGCGATACAATTCATCGTTCTCCTGCTGATGAGCCTCTGGTGGTTTGGATGGTCTGGTACGGTATTTTTGAGCTCCACTAGAGTAATTTTTGCGGCAGCTTTTGACCGCATGTTACCCGAATGGGTTTCGGCTGTTGAACCGCGCACCCGCACCCCTATCAACGCGCTACTTCTGATGGTTATTCCGTCTATCATCATTTCGATCCTCTACTCTTTCAATATTTGGAACTTCCGCTCATTGGCATTGGATGCTACCTTGGTGATCGCGGTCACTTTTCTTGGGACAACCGTCGCCGCAATCATTCTGCCCTGGAAACAAAAAGAGATTTTTGATGGTTCACCGATCGCCAAATACAAAACTCCTAGCTGGCTTGGTTGGATAACGATGCTGCTTTATCTAGTGGGTGTGGTATACCTAATCGTAAAATCATTTAGCTATATGGGAAGTGTATTAGGCGGATTAGGTTCGGTTGGGGCAGATTGGCTGACTTGGTTTACTGTGCTCCTCGTCTCTGTATTAACCATTGTCAATGCAGTCTTGTTGTTGTGGATCCTCTATTACGTGGGTCAACGATCCTTGAAAGGAGAGCTATTGCCCGTTGTCACTACCGCTGGCTTGATTTTCTTTGGCTTTCTAGACTGGCTATTGGTAGAATGGTTTTGGGATCCGCATGTGCCACCCTTCGATTTTCCGTATTATGGCATTGGGTGGAAAAATGTCAGCTCGATGCTTTTCATGCTTTTCAATTATTTGCTGGCGGGAGCAATCTATGTTGGCTTTAGCCGCTTCCGCCGCCGCCAAGGGATTGATGTTGACAAAGTGTACAAAGAAATCCCTGTGGAATAATACTTCAGCAGCATTGCTGCTTGATAGAGCGGAGCAAGGAAGAAGTTCAACGGGCGGGATCGCTGATCCCGCCTAAAGTAAACCTCAAAAATTCCGAGGGCATTGAGGTTAAAATGTAGATCAAGTTAATGTTTTTTTACAGGATATTAAAAGCATTTAGTTAAAGTTAGAGAACGATTACAGAGAATTTAAAGTATTTTAATGGTAACTCATTGGTATTGATTATAATGGTGCGAGATGGAGATTTGTTGAGAAGAATCGAGTTTTTGTTAGAAAGAAGTAAGCAATGTGGAAAAATTCGCTCAATTGCAGAAACCG
>DYKV01000188.1 GCA_020722415.1 Anaerolinea sp. | reverse complement strand
AGAATGTTTTTGCCTCTTGACAAATGCCCCTCGGATTAGTACAATTAATTCAATAATACTATTATACAATTATACAATGCTACAAACGGAGCAAGATATGGAATGAAACATGCAAATAACAATTGATTTTCGTTCTGATCAGCCCATTTATCTTCAAATTGTCGAGCAAATCCGTCAAAAAGTTGCCCAAGGTGAGCTAAATCCCGGAGACCAGTTGCCCACAGTGCGCCAGATGGCGGCTGATTTGCGAGTTAACTTCAACACGGTGGCGCGCGCCTATCGTCTGCTAGATGAAGCCGGTCTGATTTCCACCCAACAAGGACGCGGCACCTACATCTGGAAAGCACTCGATCCTCAATTAGCCTTACAGGTTCGCCAGCAAAGTCTCACCAGGCTCACCCACAACTACCTTAACGAAGCGGCTCGAATGGGATTTCAACCAGCCGAGGTTTCCGAAATTGTCCAAAATTTATTAAATAAATGGCAACAATCGGGCAGCCCGCCTAAGCCAGAATAGTTTTATCAACATGAGGTTAATGCGATGAATAAACCAACCGATCGAATCAGTAAAATATTCCCGAAAAAGGACGAACACATTCCTCCTATCGCCATGTTTCTGTTTTTTGTTTGTTTTGCGATCGCCATAGGTCTGGCAATTTATCTAGATTTTATACCAACCTTTTCCGATACGCAGATTGCAGCCATTGTTACCCCAATTTTCCTTATTGGAATCTACTTAATGCTAGCGATTAAAGTTGCATCCCAATGGGAAAAGGCGGTAATTTTACGCTTTGGGCGTTTTCAGAGGCTTGCCGGACCGGGATTATTCTGGATCATCCCAATTGTAGATAGCATCTCTAATTGGATTGACCAACGCGTAATGGTAACTCCCTTCAATGCCGAAAAATCACTTACAAAAGATACCGTTCCCGTAAACGTAGATGCAGTATTGTTCTGGATGGTGTGGGATGGAGAAAAAGCAGCCCTTGAAGTGGAAGATTATCGCACTGCCATCACCTGGGCAGCTCAAACCGCCCTGCGTGAGGTTATTGGACAAATGAACTTAGCCGATATCCTGATCGGGCGCACGAAAATGGATGAGGATTTACAAAAGATCATCGACGAGCGCACCACGCCCTGGGGGGTGAGCGTTCAATCAGTGGAGATCCGCGATATTGTCATCCCCCAAGATCTCGAGGATGCGATGAGCCGTCAGGCACAAGCCGAACGCGAACGCCAAGCCCGGGTAATTTTAGGGGAATCAGAGAAACAAATTGCCACCTCGTTTGCCGAAGCATCCAAAGCCTATCAAAACAATCCGACCGCCTTGCATCTGCGGGCGATGAATATGCTTTTCGAAGGATTGAAAGAAAAAGGCGCCTTGGTAATTGTACCGAGCAGTGCTGTAGAAACAATGAATTTGGGTGGACTGAGCGGTTTAATATCCCTTGCTCAACAAACCAATGAGATCTCTAAAGGGAAGGATAACTCATGAGAACAAAAACCACGTTGATAATCATCTTCATCCTCATCATCGGTTCGACAATTGGAGGCGCTCTCCTCTTGCCGCAATTACCGCCACAAATGGCATCACACTGGAATGCCGATGACCAGGTAGATGGAACCATCCCCCGCTTTTGGGGTGTCTTCCTGATGCCGATAATCACCTTATTGATGACGGGACTTTTTCTCATCATCCCCAGGATAGACCCGCTAGCGAACAATATTGAACGCTTTCGCGGGACTTTCAATAATTTTGTCGCCTTGGTTGTCAGTTTCATGGTATACATTTATCTTCTCACATTGATCTATAACCTTGGGTATCCCTTTGCGATGAGCCGAGCCATGTTACCAGCCTTGGGGCTGCTGATTTTTGCTGCCGGTATTTTGGTTGGTAAAGCACAACCTAACTGGTTCATCGGCATCCGCACTCCATGGACACTCTCCAACAACATAGTCTGGGAAAAAACCCATCATTTAGGAGGTGTGTTATTCAAGGTAGCTGGCGTTTTAACCATAATAGGAGTATTTTGGGGCAGACTGGCAATCTGGTATGTCTTAACGATAATAATCATGGCTGCCCTAGCACCAGCCATCTACTCATATATTATTTATCACAGTCTAATGAGACATGAATAAACTTCTCAAAAAGGTAACCAGGTGAGAAATGAACCGAAAAGCAATTGCCGTCTATCTTAGCATTGCATTTAGCTTGGCTTGGATATTATTTTGCCTACCCCTTTTCATCAAAGAAGCTCCCTCGCTCCATGGAATCCGGGCGCTATTCTGGAGCCTGGCAATGTGGACCCCAGGGGTCGCAGCATTGGTCTGCAACCGTTTTGTGTTAAAGCAACCGATCCATTCCCTGAACTTACATCATTTAGGAAAACGGAAACTATTGCTTTATGCCTGGCTGATACCACCTTTGTTATCCAGTGTAACGGGTATTTTGACCTGGGCATTTGGGTTAGGTCAATTCGACAATCAGTTCAGCCAAATCAGGGAAGCCATGCAAAACACGCCGGGCGGTGCATCCATCTCCCCAGGGTTGGTGGTTCTCTTTCAAATCCTCACCTCGCTCACCCTGGCGCCGTTAATCAACACCTTATTTGCCATCGGCGAAGAATTGGGCTGGAGAGGGTTTCTATTACCGCAATTCCTTCCCCTTGGGCAGGGAAAAGCGATCTGGTTAAGCGGGATGATTTGGGGAATTTGGCATGCTCCAGCCATCCTGCAAGGGCTAAACTATCCATCCCAGCCTTACTTTGGCGTTATTTTCATGATTGTCTTTTGTGTTCTCTTTGGGACATTTTTGAGTTGGTTATATTTAAGCAGCCACAGCCCATGGTTGCCGGCTTTAGCACATGGTTCCCTCAATGCTACCGCGGGAATATCCCTCCTTTTTTTAAAAAATGTAAATATAACTTATGCGGGAACCATTGCTAGCTTGATAGGATGGCTCCCCTTGGGTTTGTTTGTGGGTTGGTTATATTGGAGCAAACGGCTGCCGGTTCAAAACAATACCAGCGTGGAGTTTAATGTTTCACGTGAAACAAATTAACCGCCATTCGCTTCTGCCCATTGTTCGATGGTTTCTTCCACCTGGTCTAAATAAGCATCTAGAGCAGCAATTTTTTGCGGGAAATATTCCCCTCCAATCTGGGTTTTCTGAAGGATCTCCTGCCAAGCTTCTTGAATCTGTGCATTTTGGGGGGCTAATTCCACCATTTTTATCCAAGTAGAGAAGAAAGGCCAGAGGATATGCCGCGGTTCAGGTGAATTTAACATCGCCTCAAACGCCCGGAAATAATAATTCAAGCGATCTGGATGCAACCTTAGTTGAGTTGTCTGATGAGGGAGAGCTAAATAAGCCTCTTTCCAAAGCGGTAACCAAGCCAGAAGCACTTCACGATTTACTTCCGCTCCGCCTAGTAAGCCTAGGAGGCCTGCATATAACCCGCCTTTGTTCACCGCCAATGCTCGGTTCGAAAAATTCATCAACAGCCGCCTTTCGGTTAATGGTGCTCCGCTCAACAGGGAAATGGAATTTACAGCATGTTCAATGGCTTTGAAGAATAATTTCAAGGCTGCTAAATCTGGGTTTGCGCCGGTATCCATAATGCCAAACCACATACTGCGGGCATGCTCCGCTTGCGAACGGGCGCGTTCTAAAACTGTCTCCGGTTGCTTGAACATCCCACGAACACTTGCCTGAATGAAATCAAAGGTGTGCCTTTGATCCAACAATGGTTTGCATTCATATACAGTCGGCCCTAACCAGGGGTGCACCCGTACCCGCCGAGTCGGTTCATATTCTTTGAGCGGATGATGGGTGATATCATAATGGATATCATCGGTAATGCGGACAATTTCCCGCCCTGGTTGGACTTGATCAATATGGATAAAGACTAAATCAATATCCATAGTTCCGCCAAGTAAAAAATCTTTCTCCAGCGCCGCACCGCAAAGATATGCTGCCAGTATGGTAGCGTCTTTTCGCGATCTTTCTTCAACTATATTCCGAGCTAGATCAAGTATGGTATCCGCATTTATGCGCATTAATTCGATCCCTCCAACTCCAATGGTAATTCAGCCTGAAATGGTGATAATCGGAATGCTTGCCGAATGCGTTCTACAACAAAGCCCAAATCGTGCTCCTGGCGGATATAATCTAAATGATCGCTATCAATCACCAAAGTTGGTGTCATGGAAACTTTTCGCTTAGTCCCAAAACGATCCTCATAGGCTTGGATCAATTGTTCAATATACGCTTGGTCCATGTCCCTTTCATAAGGACGATCGCGGAGAGCAATCCGCTGCATCAACACATCTAAACCAGCGCGTAGATAAATGATCAAATCCGGCCGTTGAATTTTATCCGCCAATGCCTCATGCACCCGTTGATACATGTCTAACTCATCCCCTCGCAGGTTTATTTCCGCAAATAGGGCATCTTTCTCAAATGTATAATCAGCAATCAATGCATTATTTTCCTTTAATAATTTGGGGACCGCCCGTTGTTGATGGTAACGACTCAGTAAGAAAAAAAGTTGCGTTTGAAATGCATAGCGTTCCCGATCAGCATAAAATTCTCCTAAAAAAGGATTTTCTTCAAAAACTTCCAATAATACATTCGCCTGAAATACAGGCTGCAATAGCCGCGCTAGGGTGGTTTTTCCTACGCCAATTACACCTTCGATCGCTATGTACATAAGCTCTTTTTCACCATTTTACTTTGATCTTGAATTAGCAGATTAACTCTTAATGTATTCATCAGGAAAACCATTTTGAAACGATGACTTATTATAATAGAACGTATGTTCTTGTAAACGCCGAGTACTTAATGAATTGTTCATCATGTTTGGTTTTATCGCTAAAACTTCTCTATTTTGACAATGTTGCATTAAACATTTGTTCTATAAAACTCTGTGTTTTCTGTCACTGCGAGCGAAGCGAAGCAGTCTCCTGGTTTGC
>DYKV01000187.1 GCA_020722415.1 Anaerolinea sp. | reverse complement strand
ATAATAAGTAGTATAATAAAATTTTAGTTAATGTATGCATTTAAAGAGAGGTGAAGTATGCCTATCTATACCTATCGGTGTGAAAATTGTGGAATTCAATTTGAGCAACAGCAACGTTTCAGCGATCCACCTTTGATACGCTGCCCGGAATGCAAGAAAAATGCCTTACGTAAGGTTTATACCCCTGTGGGTATTGTTTTTAAGGGATCGGGTTTCTATGCCACTGATCACCGATCTCCATCAGGAGCAGGAAAAAGCACCCATACGACAGAGAAAAACGGTGAAAAGGATGTCCAGAAAACCGAACCGGCGAAGGCCGAGGCCTCCACGCCGAATTTATCTAAAGGAGAATCAAAATGAACACCCATGAATTACTCAAACAAGCTAAAGAAGACCAGGTTAAATTTATCTCCCTTCAATTCACCGATGTAACTGGTTCGGTTAAGTCGGTAGATATTCCGGTCAAGCGGTTACAACAAGCATTAGAAGAGGGCGTGTGGTTTGATGGATCTTCGGTGGAGGGTTTTTCGCGCATCCAGGAAAGTGATATGCGCCTTGTGCTGGATGCGTCCACTTACGCGGTTTTACCATGGACACCGGAAGATTTTCGCCGAGCACGTTTTTTCTGTGATATTTACGCACCCGATGGTACTCCTTTTGAGGGTGATCCACGGGGAACTTTGAAAACAATGTTAGAAAAAGTTGAAAAACATGGTTGGGTGTATAATGTCGGACCTGAGCCTGAATTTTTCCTCTTCCGTCGTAATGGAGCTGAATCGATCCACCCGGTTCCTCATGATGTTGGCAGTTATTTTGATTTCTCTGCTAATGATGAGGCAGTGCGGGTGCGCACTGAGTTAATGGAAGCCCTATCCAATATGGGTTTGGAAATCGAGATGGGTCACCACGAAGTGGCATTGGGACAGCATGAAATTGATTTTCAATATGCGGAAGCCCTTAAAACCGCAGATAATGTGCTTACATTAAAATATACTGTGAAAGCCATTGCTGCCCAACATGGGTTAATTGCCTCTTTTATGCCAAAACCTATCTATGGGATCAATGGGTCAGGAATGCACTGTCATCAATCCTTATTCAGCAAAGACAGCAAGAATTTATTCAATGACCCAACCAATGAGTATCATCTCTCACCGATTGGACTAGGATTTATCGCTGGGCAGTTAAAACATGCCCGCGCTATGTCGGCGGTTGTCGCACCGACAATCAACTCTTATAAACGCTTAGTGCCCGGTTATGAGGCTCCAGTTTATATCGGTTGGGCACAGATTAATCGTTCGGCGTTAATTCGTATTCCCCAATATACAGAAGGACATGAAAAATCTATTCGGGCTGAACTACGCTGCCCTGACCCATCCGCCAATCCATATCTGGCTTTTGCCGTGATGTTAGCGGCTGGATTAGATGGGATTGATAACAATCTTGCTTGCCCTAAACCGTTAAATAATGTCAACATTTATCATCTAACCGCGGAAGAAAGGGCAAAAATGAAAATTGGCGAATTGCCAGGCTCGCTCTCAGAAGCATTACGGGAGCTGGAAAAAGACAAAGTCATGCAAGCTGCTCTGGGACCAAACACTTATGACGCGTTTACCCGTGCTAAATGGTCCGAAGTGGAAGAATCGCGCATGAAAGTAACCGACTGGGAGATTGAGCGCTACCTCGAGGTGGCATAAAATCTTCTGCTAAAGCAAAAAAGGCCCGGCTGGAGCGAAAAGCCGGGTCGTTTTTTATTTTGATGCGCTGAATTTGCGAGACTTTGCTATCAGGTATAAACATCCTTTTTCTTTGGTTACATTTGTCATTGCAATATTTTCCTAATTATTCTATTATATTATTGCAAATAATTGCAATAGCGGAATTTTGCAATGACCCATTGCCATACATATATTCAAGCTTTACGTAATCAAGGATATCGAATCACCCCCCAGCGAGAGATGATCATTGAGACTCTCGCCCACGGGGATGTGCACATGTCTGCAGAGGAAATATACCAACAAGTACTCCAACGCAGTAAAGCGGTCAATCTGGCAACGGTTTATCGCACATTGGATTTATTGGTAGACAAAGGATATGCCACCCGCTTTATGGATTCGGATGGGAAGCTTATGTATGCCACTGAAAAACATGGCACCCATCTTCACCTTACCTGCCGGATCTGCGGAAATAATTATCAAACCGATGCAAACTTACTGAATCCCCTTATTCGCCAAATTGAAGAGATGACTGGTTTCAAGGCTGATTTTGAGCATATTGCCCTCAGTGGAATATGCAAGAACTGTCTTGATCAAAATATAAACACACTTAAGAAAGAAAAGGAGGTTTAGATGTTAGCTTCTCCCGTGGCTATGCACATACCGGATGGATTTTTGTCCACAACAGTTGCGCTCATTTTTTGGATAATTAGTGTGGTCGTGATTGGTTTTGCGTTAAAACGAGTCAGTCAAGAGCTAGACGAGCGCCAAGTACCCCTGATGGGTGTCTTGGCAGCGGCAATTTTTGCCGGGCAAATGCTGAACTTCACCGTCGCTGGAGGAACTTCAGGGCATCTCCTTGGCGCTGCCATTGCGACGATATTATTAGGACCTTGGCCAGCGATTTTAGTCCTAACTAGTGTGGTGAGTATTCAAGCTTTAATCTTTCAAGATGGCGGATTGCTTGCCCTCGGCGCGAATTTGTTCAATATGGCGGTGGTGGGTGTGGCTGTTTCCTATATGGTTTATCGAACTATTTACCGAGTGTCTGGTGGAAAAAATTGGGGGATATTTGTCGGTGGTTTTGTAGCAGCTTGGTTATCCATTGAGATTGCTGCTCTTTCGTGTGCTTTACAATTAGCCATATCTGGAACCTCTCCGGCGAATATATCTGTGCCAGCCATGGGCGGTATTCATGCCTTAATTGGAATTGGAGAAGGATTAATCACTGTTGGAGTCCTGGCTTTTATTTATTCTACTCGCCGCGATTTGCTTGCCCAGGGAGAGATGCCAGCAACTCAGGGGAAATTGGTTTGGGTGGTTGGTCTTTTGATTGCCATTGGTCTAGCTATTTTATCCCCGCTCGCATCTGCTTATCCTGACGGACTAGAATGGGTGGCGGAGCAACATGGATTCCTAGAGGCTGCTCGCGGTCCATTATACACAATTATCCCCGATTATGTCTTCCCTGGTATTTCCAATGAAGCATTAGCAACGATTATGGCTGGTATTTTGGGCGCTTTGCTTGTCTTTTTTGTGGCATTGGGTGTGGGGTATTGGCGGCGCAATCGGAAGCCTGCATAATCATTTGGTTTCATTATTTTAATGGATTTTAAAGAGCAGAGTTGATCTCTGCTCTTTAGGAATTTTATTCTTGCATATCCATTTTCTTGATCCATATCATCCACACCCAAGCCTCATTCATTCACTCGATGGACGAGTGAAATTGATTTTAGTTATTGGGTTTGTCCTCACCACCTCACTCATGCCAGCCGGGGTATGGGCAGGATATCTCCTTCTGTACGCTTTGTTGATTTCAGCTGAGATCCTTAGCGAAGAGCGCCTTCGCTATTATCTAAGTCGGGCGTTAATTTCTATTCCATTCATCTTAGCTGCTCTTCCACTCCCTTTCACCATGAAGGGAAGTATGATAGCGCAATTTCAAATCGGCAGCCTGATATTAACGGTTTCTCAAGAGGGGCTGGTAAGGCTGATCAGTATCACCTTGAAATCATGGATTTCGGTGCAGGCAGCTATCCTTCTGGCGGTGAGCACCCCCTTTCCGGATATTTTATCGGCGATGCGAGCGGTGGGAGTGCCCCGTTTGCTGGTGGCAGTTTTTGGTTTGATGTGGCGTTATCTTTTTGTCTTTGCCGATGAAGCTCTCCATTTGATCCAAGCACGCGCCTCGCGAAGCAGTAAATTAGAGGGCTATAAAGAAGGCCGCTCAGTCATTTGGCGGGCGAATATCGCTGGGGGTATGGCTGGCAATCTGTTCATACGTGGATTCGAACGAGCTGATCGGGTTTATATGGCTATGGTATCCCGCGGTTACGATGGTGAGGTACGCACTTTGCATTTGCCAGCCTGGAAAAAGATAAATACCTTGATTTTGGTTTTCGGATTATTGGTATATAGTCTGATTCTCTTATTAGGAAACTTGATCTTTTATTTTAGGTAAATTCTCATGCATCATTCCATTGAGATTAATCATCTTTCTTATCAGTATCCAGATGGGCAACAAGCGCTAAGAGATATTAGTTTGTTTATTGCTCCTGATGAAAAAGTGGCATTGGTTGGACCGAACGGAGCAGGCAAATCAACTTTATTGCTGCACCTCAATGGCATTTTGAAAGGAGAAGGGGAAATAAAAGTTTGTGGCTTATCACTGAGTGATCCAAGAAACCTAGCCAAAGTGCGTGCTATGGTTGGAATGGTTTTTCAAGCGCCGGATGATCAATTATTTTCCCCAACAGTATATGATGACGTAGCTTATGGGCCGCTTTATCAAGGTTTACCACTTAAAGAAGTTGACCGGCGGGTTGAGGAGGCTTTGAAGGTAGTGCGGATGGAGGATTATATTCATCGCGTTTCTCACCATTTGAGTCTCGGTGAAAAAAAACGGATTGCAATCGCCACAGTGCTTTCTATGCATCCAGAGGTCTTGGCTTTAGATGAACCTACCTCTGGGCTTGATCCACGCGCTCGACGCAGTTTAATTCAATTCCTCGAGGATTTGCCGATGACCATGTTGGTTTCCACCCACGATATGTATATGGTGCGGGAGCTTTTTCCGCGCATGGTGATTATGGATGAGGGAAAAATTGTGGCGGATGGAGAGACGGCTTGGTTATTGGAGGATACGGTACTGTTGGAAGCGCATGGTTTGGAAGCACCGCGCTGATCTGGTCAAATAACCATTTCTCGTTTTGAATTTAGACGTGATACTTATACCTCTTGTCAGATTGCCTGCTTCGGCGCAATCT
>DYKV01000186.1 GCA_020722415.1 Anaerolinea sp. | reverse complement strand
AGTTGTTTCATAAAATCATAGGCATGGGATAACTTGTTATTCCGCTCTAGTAAATCCAGATAGGTATCTAATTCTATCAATGCCTGAGGAATATTATGTAAGCGATAGTTTAATTCCATGGATAATATGCATGCTTTTTCATCAGATGGTTCTAATTCTCTTATTCGACTATAAATGTCCAGAGCTGATTTCCAATCCAGATTCTGAATATCCAGATCTCCAATTAAATGCAAGACCAATACCTGCATATTTTTGCCTAAATTATTCTGAATTACATACTGATATGCATTTTCGTAGGTCTCCCGCGCGTTTCGCAAGTCTGCTAATGTATAAAACGCCTCCGCTAAATTCAGATATTCCTGAAGGCATTCATTAACATCCCCTTTTTCTGCTAGCAGATCAATTAATTTCTGGCGCACTAATGTATTCATAGGAGAAATATCGGTTAATCGCCGATACAATTCTAAAGCCCGCTCTTTTTCCCCTCTAACTTCGTATGTTTTTGCGACGATGAATAGTTTCGTGAACGCATCCTCGGTAAAGCCCTGTTCCAGCAATAAATCACCCAATAGAATATGTAATGGTAGATATGTCGGCATAAACTGCAGAGTGTAATATAACTCTTCTATTGCCGTCCGAGGATTTCCACTGCGAGCCAAGGATTGAATTGAAGAAATGATGTTGAGCACATCTAATCCACCTGCCTCAGAGAAGAGACTGGCAATAGGAACTATCTCGCCATTCGGGTGGCGGGCATTCAATTGCTCGCGAATCTGTCTTATTCTTTTTTGCCAATCGCGGCTAAATAATATACTGCTAATTTCATTGCAAATTTGCTTCAGGTTTTTTTCATCCTTCTGTTGCTCGATTGCTTCTAAATATGGCAGATAAGCTTTTTCTAGTTCAGCCCGCTTGTTTTCTGGGGAAAAATGAAGATCAACTACCATCAGAGCTTGATAATAGGCTTTTGCAGCCTCAGGTAATTTTCCACGTTGGTAAAAAGCATCTCCGATTAATAACCAACCGGCTATTTGAAAAGTTGGCTCCTTCAAGGATGGGATGAGTGATTTTTCAACTTGTTCATACTTTCCGAGGCGGTGATAACCATAACCTAACTCAAAGTGTGCGGCTGGATGGTTCAATCCGCCTTGAATCGCGGTTTCTAAATCGAAAATGGCTTCGCTATTCTCTTTTTCTTTGATTTTTTCCAAATAATCCCCTAAATGCTTCTTTATTTTTCCAAAATCAGGTTGCCGATTGAATAGACCTTTTGAACTGCCAACCCAGGAACTCAATCCTTTTTTGGGATTTACTCCCTCCTCCATTTGTTCGTAGGCTTCAAAAAATCCTTCCGCTAGTTGGCTCAGTGCGGCTTGATGTGCTTTTCCCAAGATATCCAGCTCACGATCACCGCCAGGCTTGGAGGAAATTGCGTGAGTACGTTTCAACGGTGGAGTGACTTTTTTTTCATTATCAGCGAATGGGAGGGTTTTCCCGTTTTCAATGATCCGGATCGCTTCGTGCACTTCCTTATTTTCTGGCATCAATTGTTTGGCATATTGTAACGCGGCAGTTGCCTTATCTAACTTTCCTTCCCTTTGGTATAAAGCCGCTAATACAATTAATTCGTGGATTGCCTGTTCTATTCGATTGCTCTTTTCGTAAATCTTTGCGAGCAAAGAATGCGCTTGCAAATCCCGTGGATTACATTTTGCGGCGAAAGCCCAGTTCTCGATCGTCTTCTGAACATCACGATTTTTAAGGTAGAGTTCTCCGGCATGTAGCGCAAAACCAGCTGCTTGAATAGAATATCCTAATTGTTCAGCAATTTGAGCCAACCGCTCAACCGGGATCGGATCATTTGGATTTAGCTTGATGGCAGTTGAATACGAATCAAACGCTTCTTTCGGGCGGTCTGCGGCTGACAACGCATAACCTAGAGCAATCCAAACAGCAGCCTTATCTCGATTGATTTCTAGTGCCTTTTGGTAACAATCTATGGCAAGCTCCCAATCCTGCTCCCAGACTGCCTCATGCCCTTTTTCTACCAACTTTTCGAAGCGTTCTTCCTTTTCATCCATAATTACTCCAAAAATCGGAAGCCCTGTTCAAATATCCCTTATGGGGAAAACGATTGCATATCACTCCAATTTTTTCCGAAGCGCGTATCTGTTTTTAATGGAATGCTCAACGGATAGGCAGATTCCATTACGTCTTTCACGAGTTTCGCCGTTTCTCTAAGTTCATCCTGCGGACATTCCACCACCAATTCATCGTGGACTTGGAGTAACATTTTTCCACTTAAACCGGCCTGTCGCAATGCATCTGGAATCCGTAACATTGCCAACTTAATAATATCAGCCGCCGTCCCTTGAATAGGTGCATTGATCGCTTCTCGTTCCTCCCGATTGCGAATGTTGGGATTTCGTTCATTTTTCAAACCGGGGAAATAACGACGCCGCCCAAGGAGCGTCTCGACATAACCGCGTTCGGCTGCATCTATTCTAGATTGATCAAGATAGACTTTTACACCGGGGAATTTGTTGAAATAAGCTTTGACAAACTCTTCCGCTTCGGCAAGAGTCAAATCCGTCCCGCGGGTTAAGCCATAAGGTGTCATCCCATAAATCAATCCGAAGTTAATCGCCTTCGCATGTCGTCTTTGTTCCTTGGATACAGCTTCAATCGGAATATTATAAATTGCCGCGGCAGTTGCCGCGTGTATATCCTGATTTGCTCGGAAAGCAGCCAACATTGCTTGATCTTTTGCTATATGAGCCACGATTCTTAATTCAACCTGAGAGTAATCAGCGGAAATCAAGACATTGCCTGCACTTGCAATAAAAGCTTGCCTTACCTGTCGTCCAATGTCTGATCTAATCGGTATATTCTGTAAATTCGGTTCAGAAGAAGCTAGTCTTCCGGTAACTGATCCAGTTTGGTTATATGAAGTATGAACTCGACCGGTTTGCGGGTTTACCTCACGTGGTAAAGCATCCACATAGGTGGATTTCAATTTCGAAAGTTCTCGGTAATCTAAGATCCAATCTACTACCTCGTTCTGTCCGCGCAATTCTTCTAAGATACCGGCAGCAGTTGAATAAAACCCACTGGCAGTTTTTTGATTGCGATTCGGTGGAATGATTTTCAAACGTTTGAACAAAACATCTGATAATTGTGACGGTGAATTAATATTAAACTTCATATCCACAGCTTGATAAATGCGCTGCTCGATATCATGCAAGCGTTGTGCCAATTCAACAGACATCCCCTTTAAGAATTCCACATCCAGGCTAATCCCGACCATCTCCATCTCAGCCAAGACTTTTACTAATGGCATTTCCAATTCGGAGAACAATTTTAAACCTTGCTTTTCGGATAACTCATCAAGTAAGACCGGTTTCAAGCGAAGCACTGTGGTAGCATCTGCTGCTGCATAAGGTGCTGCTTGTTCAATCGGCACCTCTGCCATACTTATTTGTTTTTTCCCCTTACCAATCAACTCTTCGATGGTTGTCATATTCAAATCTAAACGAACCCAAGCCAGATTCTTTAGACCTAAGTTATGCGAACCAGGATCACAAACCCATTCAGCTATCATCGAGTCAAAGCCCAAAGGCTCTACCCTTAATCCATTTCTTGCCAAAATCACATAATCGTACTTGATATTATGTCCTGACTTCGGTATCCTCGCGTCCGTAAAAACCGGCGCTAATCTTGAAAGAACGTATGGTAGCCCCAGTTGGGGAAGATCTGCTTGACGATGTCCAACAGGGATATAGTATCCTTTCTGTTCAGTGTAAGCCAGTGAAATTCCAACTAGTTCAGCCTGCATTTGATCGGTTGAAGTCGTTTCTGTATCAAAAGAAAGTTCTTTAGCATTACTCAACTCTTCAAGCAGAGTGTCCATTTTTTCTGGGGTGTTAATAATTTCTGTCTCAATCTCCCCAATGCCACTCCTTACATTAACGTTTAATTGACTTGTCGAGGGGAAAAGGGATAATTGTTGATGGGGTTTACCTTGATTAACTACCAGACCATACTGCTCGGCGACAGATCGAAAACGATTCATTAAGGTACGGAACTCTAAAGAGCGAAATATTTCTTCCACACGCCCCAGATCAAATTGCCCAACTTTGGCTGTTTCAGGGTTGAAAGATAAATCCAAATCAGTGCGGATAGTTGCTAATTGGCGTGATAAATAGGCAGTTTCTTTGTTTGCGAGCAACTTTTTACGAATCGCTTCGTTGATCTCATCTAAATGGGCGTATATCTTGTCTAAATAATGATATTTATTTAACAATGTTATGGCTGTTTTTTCTCCAATCCCAGGTACTCCTGGGATATTATCCGATTTATCCCCAACTAATGCCTTATAATCTACGACTTGCTGCGGCGTTACACCGAGATATCGGATTACCTCCTCAGCGTTATAATCCATCGCGTCTGAAAGACTTTTCCCAGGTAAATTTACAATAATGCGCGGCTCTACTAACTGCAATAAATCTCGATCGCCGGTTATGATTTTAACTTCATACCCATCCCGAGCGGCTTGTTTTGCGACACTTCCCAAGACATCATCGGCTTCATAGCCTTCTAGCTCAAGGCGAGGGAAATGCATTGCATCGACAATCTCTCGGATACGCTCGATTTGGGGTTGGAGATCATCAGGCATCTTTGCCCGGGTGGCTTTATATGCAGGATAAATATCGTCGCGAAAGGTTCGCCCTGTATCAAATGCAATGGCTAAATATTGAGGTTTTTCGTTTTCGAGAATGCGCAAAACCACACTGACGAATCCAAAAATTCCAGCAGTTGGCTCACCATCATGTGTGTGAAACCCTTGTGGGTTACCCCGCATTAAAGCAAAATAGGCTCGGTAGGCAAGTGCATGACCGTCAATTAAATAAAGTGTGGGAGGCATGGGCAATGTTCCTTTGTATTTACTTTATTCAATTATAAATGAGTTTGGTGGAAAATTATTTCCGAAGCAGATCGAACTAAAT
>DYKV01000185.1 GCA_020722415.1 Anaerolinea sp. | reverse complement strand
AAATCTTAGCCAACAGTTTAAGGTTTCTCGCTTTCGCTCGAAACAACAATACCTGTGTAGTTACTTATCCATAATCAATTTTCTAGGTGTATGATATGCTTGATTTAACTCAAATCCGTGCCCAATTCCCAGCGCTAAAATCCAAAGCGATCTTCCTCGATAATCCCGCAGGAACGCAAATCTCCAAGACCTCTCTCCAGCGTATGGAGAATTATCTTCTTCAGACCAATGCGAATCATGAGGGTGCATTCACAACCAGTCGCCAGTCTGACGCAATTTTAGCTGAAGCGCACGCCGCGGCAGCGGACTTCTATCATGCCGCCAGCCCGCAAGAGATTGTTTTTGGGGCAAATATGACCACCCTCACTTTGCACATTAGCCGTTCTCTGGCACGCTGGTTAAATCCCGGAGATCGAATTATATTAACTCGTTTAGATCATGATGCCAATATCAGTCCGTGGCTATTAATCGCTGAGGAGCGCGGGTGCATCGTGGATTGGGTGGATTTTCATCCGGAAGATGGCACGCTGAATCTCGATCAAATGCAGCGTGCTTTAGAGAAAGAACCTCGTTTGGTGGCGGTGGGTTATGCCTCCAATGCGTTAGGCACCATCAACCCTCTCGAACAAATCGTTCCACTTGCCAAAAAAGCCGGCGCATGGGTATATGTTGATGCGGTGCAATATGCTCCGCATGCTCCAATTGATGTACAAGCGTTGGGTTGTGATTTTTTGGTATCTTCAGCGTATAAGTGGTTTGGACCACATGTAGGAGTGTTATATGGTCGTTATGACCTTTTAGATGAATTGTTTGCCTATAAAGTGCGCCCGGCATCCAATGAACCACCTGGTAAATTTGAGACCGGTACACTCAATCATGAAGGGATTGCTGGGGTTTTAGGGACGCTGGAATATTTGGAGTGGCTAGGCGAACAATTCGGACAAGATCAGCAAGCCGCATTGAGTGCTAAATATTCTGGGCGGGCTTTGCATCTCAAAGCTGGTATAGCAGCGATCCGGGAATATGAGGCGCAATTGGCGAAAACCTTGTTAGAAATATTAGAGGAAACGCCGGGGGTTACGGTTTATGGATTGCGTGATCTCAACCGGTTAAGTGAAAGGGTACCCACGGTGGCATTTCGACTTAAGGATTGGCATCCCCGCCGGATTGCTGAAGAATTGGACAAGGCTGGTATTTATGTTTGGGACGGCAATTATTATGCCCTAGAAGTGACCACCCGATTAGGCGTAGAGGCAAAAGGCGGTATGGTACGGGTTGGACCGGTTCACTATAACAGCCTAGCCGAATTAGAACAATTCGGGCGGGTGTTAAACAGGATCGCTCGGCAAAGTTGAGACTTGCTTGTGGTAGAGTGTCTGGGCGGTAAATTGGGCTAGGGCTTGAAAAACGCTTTCGGCTTGGGCTTCTTTTTCCGGCATTGGCAGCGCTAATAACTCTTCCACTTTCGCCGCAGTTTCTTCCAATGCTTGTGGATGTGCGAATGGAGCAAGATCCTCGAAGAGAGCTTCATGAACGTGTTTGCGTTCCATAACTTCCAGACCGTCTAAGATCTGACGGTGAGGAGTGCCTTCCCAAATGGGCAAGATCATCGCTTCTCTCAGCCAGCGTTCGATTCCAAATTCAGCTAGGACTCCCGTTCCGCCATATACCTCCATTGCCCATTTAGCGGTTTGCACGGCAATTTCTGCTGTCCAGTATTTTGCTAGATGTGCTACCAGTCGGAAGAGATGATATTTTGCCGAATAGGGATAAGTTTCTTGCCAAACTTGGTCGAGTAGTTGCACAGCCGTCCAAGCGAGGGCAAACGATTCATGCAAGAGTTGGCTGCGTTGCTGGAATTGGTGGTGCAGCAAGGGATGATCCAAAATCGGTTTACCAAATGCCACCCGTTTCTCGGCGAAAGCCACTGCCTCGGCTAAAGCACGCTGAATCAATGCGACACTGGCAATGCTATTTGCCACTCGGGAGATGTTTAGCACTTCCAGAATAAGATAGATCCCATGTTCTGGTTTTCCCAACAGATAGGCTTCGCTATCTCTGAGTTCCACTTCCCCGGTTGGGACAGATCGTGTGGCGGTTTTATCTTTCAAGCGGCGGATAAAATAATTTAAACTGCCATCTTGGCGCAAGCGTGGCAATAGAAAAAGGGATAAGCCGCGCACGTTTAGGGGTGCATCACTGCGGCGGGCAGCGACTACAGCCAATTCAGCACCGGCATTACTGGCAAAATACTTTTCACCGGTTAATCTCCAGCCGGACGCTGTGTCCTTAGCCAGGCATTCTACCCCCATCCCCAAATCAGAGCCGCCTTTGGCTTCAGTCATCCAAGTCGCACCTTGCCAAACCTGCTCGTCTTTGCGGAGGAGGAACGGAAGGTAGCGCTGCTGGATTTCTCGATCACCGTATTTGGAAAGCGGTACGGCAGTAGAAAGCGAAACGGTGTAGGGACAATATAAACCGGGGTCGAAAAAGGCGGTGAGGTAGCCAATCAAGAAAGTAGGAATCAGGGAATGGTTTTCGAATGCCCGCCAAACTGCGCCTATCTGATACCCTTTCCGGAGCATTGTCCAATAAGCGGGTGGAAAAAGGATTTCATCAATCCGATTTCCATAAACATCGAACATTTTCAGCCAAGGAGTGCCGGCGCGGTCTATGGAAGTTGAGACAGCTATTCCTTCATTTTTCCACCAGGTTTCATAATCACTGAATGGAATATCTTCGGGGAGCGTTATACCCACCATACGACTGAGAAAGTCGGTTGGGGAATCGAAATATGTGTCGTTCATCTATGCACCGCCTTATTGTGAAATAGACCACTAGATGCGTTGTAACTATTTTGGCTGCGTTTGAGTAGATTAATAAAATTATACTTACAAGACGAATTCTAGGCAATTGGGAACAACCTCAATTAGCAATTCTCAATATGAAATAACCGTTCAGCCAGCTTGTTTGCTGGTTATATTCGGCGGGATAAATCCCCGCCTAAGTTCATGGAAGTCGGCTAAAGCCGACTGGCTGGGCAGCCCGAAGGGCTTCTTGGTCCTGAGGCAGAACTTTAGCCCGCCGAACATTTCCCACTTCTTAGTACTGAGGCGGGGATTCCAGCCCGCCGAATTTGCCAGAAAACAACCAGTTGGGACATTAACAACCTGAATTAATTAGTGAACGTCTTAAATTCGATGCGAGTTGGATAGATTTGGCGAAAACCTTCCGAATGATTTAAAGGTAAATGGAGAATTGCTGATCTATTCTTCTAAACGTCGGCAATTCTCAATTTGGCTTGAAATCGTCCCGCAGGCTTTGGCGAAATCCATCTGCACATACCGAACTTGGGATTTTCACTAAATGATTATAAGTGTTCAGAAGGGCTATTTTTTGTTAAATTAGCTATTATACGCAAGTCGGAGACTTGCGCCACTGTGGAGCAAATCTCTGATTTGCCATAAATCGATTACAGCCAACAAGCAATATTACTGAATGGTTTTACCATAATGAGAATTGCTGTTAATCAGCGCAGAAACCCTTTGTATAATATTACCGGGAAATATTTGCATCGAACGCGCAAATGTTGTAGTTGTAGACATTGATGTCGCCGTTTGGTTGCGGCATGAATGCCGCGTTACGGCATCACAATGCCAAATTCAATATTCTGCAAAACATCTAGATATTGTCTTTCAGCCTTCATTTGTCTCCCAGCGGGCAACGGCAGGCGCATAACCCGCCGCCCGGCTGCGGGAAAGGGCTTTCGCTAGAAACCCAACCGAAAGCGCGTTTGGCCGCCGGTTTGCGCGCCGATAGGACAGTCGGGTTGATGCGGTGGTTATGCGGTCTCTTGACCGGATAAACTAACCGCGCTATGGCTGATAATTGCGCAACACCAGCGGCAGGTAGATAGGATGTAGTAATTGTACAGTGCGAACTCGTAGGCGCCGATGTCGCAGCCCGCTCCCTGGGGACGGGGCGCTCCGCTCAGGTCGGGGGAGGGGCAATAGTCGCCATCGCCGGAATCAATGGCTGAAGAATTTGCGGTCAGGCTGCCGTTCGTGGCGAGTTGTGGGTCAGACGTCAGGCTGTGGGCGTCGCCGCCGATGTGCGTTTGCCACTGTGCGAAGGAGCCCTCTTCCAGCAAGGAGTCAGGCCGTTGGTCAGTGAAGGTGCAGGTATTGGCATGGTAGTAGATGTGGTAGTCCATGTTCGGCATTCCGGTAAAGGCAGAGAGTCCCCCCAGCTCGTTCGAGTAGCGGATATAGACGCAGTCGCGCGGCAACCCGTTGGATTAAAAGACAAGGTTGTTGCGGATGAGCGGGTTGACCGAGGGCGGCCGCTCGGCCTCGGGGTCCCAATCCTGGAAGGTGATGCCAAAGTAGATCGGACTGTGGGCGTCCTGCGCGGTGTCGATGAGGGTATTGTTCGGTAGGCAACCCTGATTGACACATGTCCCGCCGAGCGTCCGCATTTCGGTCATCGCAGTGGAGTTGCCCAATTCCGCGGCGCGGATGGCGGCGGCAAAGGCAGTGGAACCAGAGCCGAGAATCAACAAATCGAATCCTTTTTTCACGAAGTGCTCCTTTCTTCTTTTGTTCTTACAAATTACTCGATAAGCTGCCCAACGGTTGAGCGTCAGCTGCCCGCGGATTTTGCAAACGCAACCCGATTTTATCCTGACCCGAATAAGCAAAAATTGCGCCTCATCCCCAGAGTCGAAGGCGGGTCAGCTTGACGTGTGGTTGGGCTGCCTCTCAAAGTGTGGGGAAGCAGCCCCGAATGGAAGCCGCTCGCAGGCAAGGCGACCCTGAAAAAGACAAGCGACCCGCTCTACGAAACCTGTGTACATGAAAAGTCGTTCTGCCAATTACCCTGGTGCCGGCGGTGACAACTCTACGCATGAAAGAGATAGCCTAACAACACTTAATGGGGGACTATCCAATGTTGGTTCGCTTAGAAAGAAGCGCTAAACCCTTTCGCTTATTCGCCGTTATTCGTTATACTCCTTCTCCTCCTTAAAGTCCGCGCCGGCGGCATCTGCCTCCACATTGCGACCTTCGGGATGGGATTTGCCGAATTCA
>DYKV01000184.1 GCA_020722415.1 Anaerolinea sp. | reverse complement strand
TCTCAGCCGCTGCGCTGCCTTGAAGATGTTCTACCTTCCATGAGCCATTTTCATCCGCCGATGGTGAGCTATAGCTCATCAACAACTCCTTTAGAATGGAATCATAATGCGGAATTTATTCTGCAATCTAACAATAGCCCCCGCGCCGCACCACAAAATCCGCGCCTTCGATGCAAATGTTGTGTGGTAATCCTGTATTAGATGAGATTGCTGCCTAAAAATAAACATCCCCAAATTGGAGTTCAATTTGGGGATGTTTTTTATAATTATTATTCTGAAAACGTTCCTAGGAAATCTGGTCGAGACCCCGAGTGAAATTCGCCACCATCAACATGCTCTTCATCGTCGAAATAGGCTCGCTGATCATCATCAAAACGACCGCGCTGGAAACCTGTTCCAGCCGGGATAAGCTTACCGATAATCACATTCTCCTTTAATCCATATAGTGGATCCTTGGCAGATGCAATCGCTGCCCCAGCCAACACTTTAATTGTGTGCTGAAAAGAAGAGGCAGAGAGGAAAGAATCGGTGCTTAGAGAAGCCTTGGTGATCCCAAGGAGCACATCGGCAGATTTAGCGATGCGCTTCCCCATCGCCAGCAGTTCTTCATTCTTCCGCTTTAACTCAAGGCGGTCAACGAGATCGCCGGGTAGATAATCGCTATCCCCTGGCCGCAATATCTGCACCCGCGACATCATCTTCCGGATGATGACCTCAAAGTGTTTGTCGTTAATATTTTGGCCTTGCGAGCGATAAACTTTTTGCACTTCGGAGAGTAAATAAAGTTGACATGCTTCCCGCCCTTGGATCTTGAGGATCCGATGGGGGTTGAGCGAGCCTTCGGTGAGCGGTTGTCCAGCCTCCACATGCTCCCCATCCTTGACCAACAATCGTGCTGAACTCGGAATCTCATAGGTTTCCTCTTCTTTCACCTCATGGGAAACAATCACCCGATTGCCTTCAATGCGCACCCGGCCTTGATTTTGAGCGACAATGGTGGCATCTTCGCTTGCAAAAGCGATGACATCATTTTGACTCACCTCACCACCATCTTCGACGACAATCCTCCATTCTTCGGGGATTTCATACGGTTCTTCAACCATCTGGGTCTGTTTCACATGGACTTCGCGTAAATCACTGTAACGATCGGATTGGATAATGGATACCGTACCCGAAATCTCTGAGACAACCGCCTCGCCTTTCGGGGTCTTACGTGCCTCAAAAAGCTCTTCTACCCGTGGCAGACCGGTCGTGATATCGCCAGCAGCAGCTACACCGCCGGTATGGAAAGTCCGTAAGGTTAATTGGGTACCCGGTTCACCGATAGATTGAGCCGCAACGATCCCCACCGCTGTACCTACCTCGACCATCTTCCCCCGACCAAGATCTAAACCATAGCATTTTGCGCAAATACCATGCACCAGTTCACAGGTGAGCGGGGAACGCACTTTGACTTCTTGAATGCCCGAGTTGACAATTTGACGAACTTTGGGATGATCGAGCAGCTCATCTCGCTCTGCCAGCACCTCACCAGTTGTGGGATCGACGACCCGTTCGGCAACCACTCTACCATATAAGCGTGTGCTCATAGACTGACCAGCAATATCATCGCTGCGGCGAATATAAATCCCTTCTTGCGTGCCACAATCGTCATCGTTGATAATAATGTCTTGGGCAACATCTACCAGACGGCGGGTTAAGTAACCAGCATCCGCTGTCCGAAGCGCTGTATCCGCCAAACCTTTGCGGGCACCGTGGGTGGAGATAAAGTATTCCAAGGCAGTCAACCCTTCGCGGAAATTTGATCGAATTGGCAGCGGAATGATGCGCCCAGACGGATCTGCCATTAACCCGCGCATACCAGCTAATTGCGAAATTGGGCCGTACCCGCCCTTGGTTGCTCCGGAAAGCGCTTGGGCAGCCAGGTTTCCATTCGGATCCATACTATGTTTTACCGAATCGGCAACTAGATTAGTGGTGCGCTGCCATATCTCGATAATTCGCTCGTTCTTTTCTTGTTCGGTTAATAAACCCCTCCTAAAATCGCGTTCGATTGCTTCTTCTTCTTTATGTGCATTTTCGATAAGTTCCTGTTTATTACTAGGAATAGTGATGTCAGAAACCGCCAGCGTGTAACCGGAACGGGTGGCAAATTTAAACCCAATATCTTTAATCGAATCGGCTACTTCAGTCGTAGCTTCTTCTCCGCAAATTTCATATAGGTCAGCAATTAAATCCTTTAAACCGCCCTTGTCCAACGTCCAATTCACAAACTGCATTGAGTCAGGCAAAATACGGTTAAATAACACTTTTCCTACCGTTGTTTCAATTAATTTAGTTTGAGGTTGGGCTAAACGATTATTCTTCCCATCGTACCAGGTGCTTGCCATAATCTTGATCCGGGCATGAATGTCTGCCAAGCCTAAGTTATAAGCTAGCTCTACCTCATCCACATCGCCAAAAATGCGCCCATCCCCCTGGTGAGGTCTTCCATCCTCTTTCGTCAGATAATATACACCCAGCACCATGTCTTTTGAGGGGCTGATAATGGGTTCACCATCAGCCGGTTTGAGCAAATTGCGCGATGCCAGCATTAGTTGCCGAGCCTCCCATACCGCCTTTTGCGATAAGGGAACGTGGACTGCCATTTGATCGCCATCAAAATCAGCGTTGAAGGCAGTTGTCACCAACGGATGCAATTGGATAGCGCTTCCTTCGATCAGAACCGGTTCAAATGCTTGAATACCTAAACGATGCAAAGTTGGCGCACGATTGAGCATCACTGGACGTTCCTTAATTACTTCTTCCAAAACCTCCCAAACTTCCGGTCGGTTGCGTTCAATAAAGCGTTTTGCGCCTTTGACGTTAGTTGCGTAACTATGGGAAACTAAGCGAGCGATCACAAATGGACGATAAAGTTCCAGCGCCATTGTCTTAGGAAGACCGCATTGGTAGAGTTTCAAATTCGGGCCGACAACGATCACCGAACGGCCTGAATAATCAACCCGTTTACCCAATAAATTGCGGCGGAAGCGCCCTTTCTTGCCTTTCAACATATCGCTTAGCGATTTCAATTCCCGCCGCCCGCGCCGTGAAAGCGCTTTCCCGCGCTGAGAATTGTCAATCAATGAGTCAACTGCTTCTTGCAACATGCGTTTCTCATTACGGACAATCACATCCGGTGCCCCTAGTTCTAATAATCGTTTCAAACGGTTGTTGCGGTTGATCACCCGGCGATATAAATCATTCAAATCAGAAGTTGCAAACCGTCCTCCATCCAGCTGCACCATAGGACGGAGATCGGGGGGAATCACTGGCAAGACGGTCAAAATCATCCATTCTGGACGGTTTCCCGAGCGGCGGAACGCCTCCACCACTTTCAAGCGTTTTGTTGCTTTTTTCCGCTTTTGTTTGCTTTTTGAAGTCCGCACTTCTTGCCATAACTCTTCAGATAATTTATCCAAATCCATGCGGCGCAGGATATCATAAAATGCCTCAGCGCCCATATCAGCCCGGAAGACTTGCCCCCAGCGCGATTTCAACTCACGATAGCGCGCTTCACCCATAAATGTCAATGGACGAAGTTCCATCAACTCATCGCGCTGATGCGCATTTTCATCTCGAGTAACACTAGCTTGATCTTCGAGCTGGCCGCGCAGCTCCTCCATGCTCAACTCGGCTTCGGCACGCTTGCGGTCAATTTCGGTTTTGATGCGATCGAGTTCGATTTGCTTCTGTTCTTTAAACTCACTTTCCAATTCCTCCAAGCGCTGCTTAACCACACTCTGCACTTTGGCAACATGAGAGTTGGCGATCGTCTCTCCGCTTTCCACAATGATAATTTCTGTATCGGGAAAATGGATCGGTGTTTTTGCTATCGTCCCAATCTGTTCGCGCAAGCTGGCTTCCAGTCTTTGCCCGGCACGAATGATTGGTTCGAGGTTTTCTGCAAGCCGCTCGTCGTATAGCTGCTCAACTTGACTCTTCCGTTCTTGCAGTTCTTTTAGTTCACGATCGCGCTCAGCTTTGATCTCAGCAATTTGAGCGTTAATTCGATTGGCTTGTTCACGCTCTATCGAGGTTATCTTATCATCTAGCCGTTTCAATGCTTTTTGACGCGCATCTTCATCTACATACGACACTACATATTGAGCAAAATACAAAACTCGGTCAAGATTACGACGGGAAATGTCTAATAACAAACCCAAATAAGAGGGGATACGGCGGGTATACCAGACGTGCGCCACCGGTGCAGATAGCTCAATGTGCCCCATCCGTTCTCGGCGTACCGAGGAACGAGTTACTTCTACACCGCACTTATCGCAGACAATCCCTTTATAACGAATGTTTTTATATTTACCGCAATAACACTGCCAATCACGGGTGGGTCCGAAAATCGCTTCACAAAACAAACCATCCTTTTCGGGTCGCAGACGGCGATAATTGATCGTTTCTGGTTTCAGGACTTCTCCGTAAGACCAGCTTCGAATAGTCTCTGGCGAAGCCAGGCTAATTCGTAATGCTTTTAACCCCTTTGTTTCCACTCAGCGCCTCCTAAAAATTGCCGCATGGCAAAAATAATATACATCCCTAAATCCTGGTAAGAGAAAGGCGCAATGCTTAACTTCCGCCCATTCTTTAATTGCGCATTTTCTCACCATTATTTATTCAATCCTGATTCTGTTAGTATTGCCGAAACCATTCGGGTATTGTGGTCTATCCGACCTGCACACATTTCATCTAGCGGAGAGGCACACGGATAAGTTCATCACCCAATCCTTTCAATGCATTTCTCTCCGGCAATATAGACAAACAAAGACAAGCACTCGAGACCTCTTCACTCAAGCGCTCATCTATTGCAAACAGTAATCGGCGAACACGTGAGCATATTATACGAGTTATGCACCGAAATCGTCAAGAGGAAAAACCAATTTGTAAGGATATGTTAATAATCTCAGCAGCTGACTATTTCGAATAATTTCTCTCTTTTGTATTCGGGAAAGGAACACTTTTCTAAAACCAGCTATCCTAATCTATCCTTTCTCGATCTCTTTCTAGTATCTAAAATTACAGTGTGGATTTCATCC